>DATDJN010000352.1:0-4678 GCA_036520515.1 Rhizobiaceae bacterium | reverse complement strand
ATGGCCTTGATGAAGGCGTGCGCGTTGGCCGCCTTCGCCGCCGCGACGACCGCCTCGTCGGAGGCCTCCTGCCTGCCCATGCGGATATTGTCCATCACCGTCCCGTCGAACAGGAACGTGTCCTGGCTGACATAGGCGATCTTCTCGCGCAGCGACTGCAGCGTCCCCTGCTTTATGTCCTCTCCGTCGAAGAGGACCCGGCCCTTGTCCGGGTCGTAGAGGCGCATGATCAGGTTGAGCACGGTCGACTTGCCGCCGCCCGAGGCGCCGACCAGCGCCGTCATCTTGCCTGCGGGGAAGACGAGGTCGAGGTCGTTGAGGACGGTTTCCTCGTCGCGGTAGGAGAACGACACGTGGTCGAACCTGATCTCGCCGGGGCCGGCCGACAGCGGCTTGGCGTCGGCCGCTTCCTCGAGCTGCAGCGGCCGGTCCGCGATCTCGTACATCAGCCGGACGCCGACCATGCCGGCCTCCAGCGAGACGCGCGACCTCGCCAGCCGCTTCGCCGGCTCGTAGGCGAGCAGCAGCGCGGTGATGAAGGCCATGATCGATCCCGGCGTCTGCCCGCCCTGCACGATCAGGTAGCCGCTGACCAGGATGACGCCGGCGATCGCAAGCCCGGCCAGCGTCTCCATGATGGGGCTGGTGACGGCCTGCAGCGCCGCGATGCTGTTTGCCCGCCTCTGCGCGTCGCCCACCGCCTTGTACATGCGGTTGCGCATCGTGTCCTCGAGGTTGAAGGACTTCACGATGCGCGCGCCGAAGACGGTTTCCTGCATGACCCGCATGATCGCCGAGACCGAGGCCAGTTCCTTCTCCATGACCCGCTTGGTGCGTTTCAGGAGCTTGTTGACCGAGAAGAAGGCGATAGGCCCGAAGATGAACGCGACGAGCGACAGCAGCGGCTGCTGGATGGCCATCACGAGCACCAGGGCGACCAGCGAGAACAGGTCGCGGATGAATGACGTCACCAGCGTGTCGACGACGCTGCGCGCCGCGTTGGCGGTCTGGGTCACGCGCATGATCAGGTCGGCCGACGAGTAGGAATGGTAGAATTCGATGCCGTGCTCCAGCATGCGGTCGTAGATCTTGCGCTGCCGCTCGGCGATGATCGCGTTGCCGGCGCGGCTGAGGAACAGCGCCTGCACGTAGGTCGCTATGCCCTTGGTGATGAAGATCGCGGCGACGCCTGCGGCGATCAGGTAGATGTTGTCGATATTCTTCGGGCCGGAAAACTCATTGGCGATGTCGCGCATGATCCAGGCGCTGGCAGCCGTCATCAGCGCCATCACCAGCATTGCGATGATGGCGACGCCGTAGGTTCTCGCATGCTGGCGGAACGACTCGCGCAGCAGACGACCGACCAGGCGCTGGTTGGCGGAAGAGCGAAAAAACTTCAGCAATAGTGGGGTTCCTGGCAGGAATTTTTCCGGGAGCCCGGCCTATATAGGATTGCCCAACCCAAGTCACGGCGGAAACGTTTGCCGCACCGGCAGCTTGCAGCGGCGACCATGCCGTCTATTTCGATCCTCGCGACGAGGAGGACGTGCTCTGCGCGCTGCGCAAGGCCGTGCGGGGCGAGTTCGCCGCGCTGGGACCTGGCGCAACCTTGCGCAATATTGGACGCGTCGTGACCTGACCTCGACATCAAGGCCCCCTGTGCGCGACAAGCGTAGTCGACCAACAGGCGGGAGCCGAGTCTCCCGGGCAGGATATGAGCGTCAGCAAGGACAACAAGCGGCCGGCGGCCAGAACCCGGACCGGTACGGCGTCCGGCAGGACGGCCGTCAACCTGCACGTCGAGTCCCGCAACCGCACCACGGCCGCTCTGCTGCATGCGGCAGCTGCCGTGTTCGCGCGGCGCGGGTTTGACGGGGCGACGATCGGCGAAGTGGCCCGGGACGCGGGCGTCGCCAAGGCGACGGTGCACTACTATTTCGAGACGAAGGAGAACCTTTATACCCGCGTGCTGGAGCGGGTGCTCGATGACTGGGCGGGGGCGATGGCCGCCATCGACGTCTCCAGAGGACCGCGCGCGGCGCTTGGCAGCTACATCGACTGGAAGATCGAATATTCGCGCCGGTCGCCCGACCTGACCAGGGTATGGGCGATGGAACTGCTCTCGGGTGCCCCGCGTACCCGATCCTTCCTGCAAGAGAGGGTGCGCAAGGCCATCGAGCAGAAGGGGGACGCCGTGCGGACCTGGATTGCCGAGGGGAAGATGGTTCCGGTCGATCCGGCCCATCTCTTCTTCATGCTCTGGGCGACGACACAGACCTATGCGGAGTGCGAGGTCCAGATCAAGGCGGTGCTGGGAAAGGACCGGCTCGACGATGAGGTCTTCGGCGATGCTCGCAACACGGTTTCCGGCGTGTTGCTCAGAGGCTTGGGCATCTCCGGCTGAGAGGACGACGGTACGAGCCGAAAATTTCCAGGCGACCACCGATCGGCGCAGGATTTTGCGCGCAACGCCCCCGCGCAAGCGTCCGGGCCGTGCTTGAGTCCTGACCGGTTAAACGGTAATTGCTGTCCAATCAGACAGCAATTGTGAGGGAAGCTTGATGTTCGATCTCCTCGTGAGGAACGCGAACCTGCAGGACGGGCGCATCGGTATCGATATCGCGTGCAAGGACGGCAGGATCGTCGATATCGGCGCCTCGATCGGCGGCGAGGCTCTGGAGGTCATCGACGCCACCGGGCGCCTTGTCACGCCGCCATTCGTCGATGCCCACTGGCACCTCGACTCGGCGCTCCTGCACAACACCGAAGGATTCAAGTGCGAGAGCGGGCTGCTCTACGAAGGCATCAACGCCTGGGCCGAGCTCAAGAAGACGGCGACGGTCGAATCCTACAAGGAGCGGGCGCGCCGGGCCCTCGGCTGGGCGATCGCCAATGGCCTGCTGCATGTCCGCTGCCAGACCGACATCTGCGACCCCCAACTGCGCCAGGTCCAGGCTCTCATCGAGCTGCGCGAGGAACTGGCCCCCTACATCGACCTGCAACTGGTTGCATTCCCCCAGGATGGCTATTTCCGCGATCCGATCGCTGTCGATGCGATGGAACGGGCGCTCGACATGGGCATGGACGTCGTCGGCGGCATTCCCGACTACGAACTGACCGCCCCGACCGGCTTCGAGGCGGTCAGGCAGCTCTGCGACATCGCGGAAAAGCGCGGCCTCCTTGTCGACATGCATGTCGACCAGACGCCCGATCCGCAGTCCAGGCAGATCGAGGCCCTGACACAGGAGGCGATCCGGCGGGGCATGGGTTCGCGCATCAGCGCCTCGCACTGCGTCTCGATCACGAATTTCGCGGACTACTATGCCGACAAGCTGATCGGGCAGATCGCCCAGGCCGGCATGAACATCTGCGTCCAGCCCCTCACGGCCGCGACCTGCTGGGGCATCATGACGCGTGTGGATCAGCTCTACGAGGCCGGCGTGAACATCGCGTTCGGCCAGGATTGCGTGATGGACCCTTGGTTCCCGTTCGGCAAATGTGACATGCTGGACGTCGCCCACATGGCGATCGTCTACGGGCGGCTGCTGTCCGACAGGAAGAAGGCGATGGTGTTCAACAGCATCACTTACGGTGGAGCAAAGGCCCTGCAGATCGAAGGCTATGGCATCGAAAAGGGCAGGAACGCCGACCTGGTCGTGCTGCAGGCAGCCGATCCGATGGAAGCCGTCCGCATCCGGCCCAACAGGCTCGCCGTCGTGAGGCGCGGCAAGGTGATTGCGCGCCAGGCGGAGCAGAAAGCGTCTGTGTATCTTCCGGGAAAGGTGCTGGAACTGGACTTCACCCGCGAGAATGTAATGCGTATGGAGGGCGTCACGATGCAGTGTGGCCATTGTGAACGACGTGACGAACATCGGCACTGAGTTCATGCATCGGGCTGGATTCTCAAGCGTCTCCGGTTCCGGGCATGCATGGCTGCCTGCTGTATCTGGGAATTAACGGAAAACTCGAAGAGGGAACAGATGTCGAAGTTCATGAAACCGCGTCACGTGTTTAATCCGACGCGCCGCGCTGTCGTCGCCGCGGCGGGCCTGGCGGCTCTCGCGGCCGCTGGGGCTCCGACGCGCCTGTTTGCGCAGGAAAAGCTCAAGGTTGCGGCGGTCTATACCGTGCCCGTCGAGCAGCAGTGGGTCAGCCGCATCCACAAGGCTGCGAAGGCCGCCGAGGAGCGCGGCGACATCGAATACGTCTATTCGGAGAATGTCTCGAACACCGACAATGAGCGCGTCATGCGCGAATACGCCGAGGCTGGCTACCAGCTGATCCTCGGCGAGGTGTTCGCGGTCGAGGATGCTGCCCGCGCGGTCGCCAGTGACTACCCCGAGGTCGCATTCCTCATGGGCTCGTCCTTGAAGCCGGATGACGCCATTCCGAACTTTGCGGTGTTCGACAACTACATCCAGGATGCGTCGTACCTGTCGGGCATCATCGCCGGCGCCATGTCGACCAAGAAGAACATCGGCATGGTCGGCGGATACCCGATCCCCGAAGTCAACCGCCTGATGCACGCCTTCATGGCTGGCGTGAAGGAAACCGCGCCGGACGCGAAGTTCCAGGTCGCCTTCATCGGCTCGTGGTTCGATCCGCCCAAGGCCAAGGAAACCGCCTTCGCGCAGATCGACGGCGGCGCCGACGTGATGTACGCCGAGCGCTTCGGCGT
>DATDJN010000351.1:0-16179 GCA_036520515.1 Rhizobiaceae bacterium | reverse complement strand
TCGCCGTGCAGAGGCCGGTCGGAAACGCAGAGCAAAGTGCCGTACGGGACGCGGAAGCGGAAGCCGTTGGCGGCGATCGTCGCCGATTCCATGTCGAGCGCGATGGCGCGGCTTTGTGACAGGCGCTGTACTGGCCCGCGCTGGTCGCGCAGCTCCCAATTGCGATTGTCGATGGTGGCGACCGTACCGGTGCGCATGACGCGCTTGAGATCGTAGCCGGCAAGTCCCGTCACCTCCGCGACGGCTTCCTCAAGAGCAACCTGCACTTCGGCCAGCGCCGGGATGGGGACCCAGACGGGCAGGTCGTCGTCGAGCACATGATCCTCGCGCACATAGGCGTGCGCCAGCACGTAGTCGCCGAGCGCCTGTGTGTTGCGCAGGCCGGCGCAGTGGCCGAGCATCAGCCATGCGTGGGGCCTCAGCACCGCGACGTGATCGGTGATCGTCTTGGCGTTGGACGGACCGACGCCGATGTTCACCATGGTGATGCCCTCATGGCCCGGCTTTTTCAGGTGATAGGCCGGCATCTGGGGCAGTCGCGCCAGCGTGGCGCCTTCGAGGGGCTGCTCTTCGCCAGCTGGCGTGACCATGTTGCCGGGCTCGACGAAGAAGTCGTAGCCACCGCCACCCTTCGCCATCAGCTCGCGGGCATAGATGGCGAATTCGTCGATGTAGAACTGGTAGTTGGTGAAGAGCACGAAGTTCTGGAAGTGCTCCGGGCTGGTCGCCGTGTAGTGGGCGAGACGATGCAGCGAATAGTCTATGCGCTGGGCCGTGAAAGGCGCCAGCGGGCGTGCCTCGCCGGGCATGATCTCGAACGTGCCGTTGGCGATATGATCGTCGGTCCCATCGAGGTCCGGCACGTCGAAAAGATCGCGGATCGGCCGGTGGATGCGGTCGGCGATGGAGCCGTCGACATAGGTGCCTTCGAGAAAGGCGAAATGCAGAGGGATGGGCGTTTCCGATTCCGACACCACGACCGGGACGCCGTGATTGCGCATGATCAGGCGCAGCTGCTCGGTCAGGTAGTTGTCGAACAGGTCGGGCCGGGTAATCGTCGTGGAGAAATGCCCCGGCGTCGGCATATGGCCGTAGGCCTGGCGGGAATCGACCTGGCTGTAGGACGAGGTGGTGACGCCGACTTCCGGATAGAAGGCGCGATACCGCTTGCTGGGGTCGCCGCTTTCCGCGAGCGTGGCAAAGGAGTCGCGCAGGAACTTGGTGTTGCGGCTGTAGAGCAACCGAAGGGCGGCCACGGCCTCGGCCGCATCGGTGTAGCTTTTGCGCCCGAACGGCTCGGGCGAAACGACGGATTCGATAGGTTCGGGATAGATTCGTTTTTCCATGACCCAATATAATGGGCCTTTGTGACGGTTGGGAGAGGCTGTCCAAGAAATCGGCAGCTCTGGAGACGCCGCGTTTCGGGCTTGCTACAGAACGCTTACTTAGCCGCGCCGCAGGCTGACCATGAGGACGAAGCCGGCGCCCGTCTTCTTCAGCGTCGGAGCCTCGATGATCGTCTGGTCGGCGGCGCGCAGGCCGGGAACCATCAGGATCGGCGCGGAAATCGCGAGCATGACCACCAGCGCCCGGGGCAGCAGCCTGAGGCAATCGAGGGTCTTTTCGAACGGGCGGGTCATGGTCTTCACTTCGCTTTCGTATCGTCTGTGTCTCGGGGTTCAGTCCTGGTTCATGCGTCGGCAGAAGATTTTCGGGCCGACGAGGCAGGGGGCCGCGCCAGATGTCTGGTAGTGGCGGCCCGTTCGGCTGGCGTCTGTGACAAGGATGGCGAAGGCCATGCCGAAAAGCGTCACAAGCAGGCAGACGATCGTGAAGCGGCGGGCGAGCATTTCTGTCTCCTTCGATAGGTCGCAGAATGCGCGCGGGCGGCTGAACCGGCTCTGAGACGGCCGTTCATGTCGCGTTCAATTTTATTGAGGGGAGCTAAAACACTGGCCGCTTGCGTTTATCTGCGGTCGGCCTATGTCCAGACTGCCTTTCCAAGCACTGGAGTCCCCGATGACCACGCAGACGAAACCGATCGAGCTCTACTACTGGCCGACTCCGAACGGCTGGAAGATCACCATCATGCTGGAGGAGCTCGGCGTTCCCTACGAAGTCAATTACGTCAACATCGGCAAGGGCGAGCAGTTCGAGCCGTCGTTCCTGAAGATCGCGCCGAACAACCGGATGCCGGCGATCATCGATCCGGAAGGGCCGGACGGGCAGCCGATCTCGATCTTCGAGTCCGGTGCGATCCTGCAATATCTCGGCCGCAAGTTCGGCAAATTCTATCCGGCCGACGAGCGCGCCAGGGTCGAGGTCGAGGAATGGCTGTTCTGGCAGGTCGGCGGCCTCGGGCCGATGGCCGGGCAGGCGCATCACTTCCGGCAATACGCGCCTGAGAAAGTGCCCTATGCGATCAAGCGCTATACCGACGAGGTGAACCGGCTTTACGGCGTCATGAACAGGCGACTGGCGGATCGGGAGTTCCTGGCCGGCGACTACTCCATCGCCGACATGGCCTCGATCGGCTGGACGCGGTCCTACCAGAACCAGGGCCAGGATCTCGCGGATTTCCCGCATCTGAAGCGCTGGTTCGACACGATCCTTGCGCGTCCTGCCGTCGAGCGCGCCATCGCGGTCGGGCAGGAGCGCCGCAACAACCTCGCCGACGACAAGGACGCGCAGAAGGTGTTGTTCGGGCAGCGCGCGAGGACGTGAAGAAGCGAGGGAGTGGCGGGAGTATTGGCAGCCGTCGCCAAGCTCCTTCCCGCTTCCCTATTCCTTCCTACAACTTGTCCCACTTCTGCGAGCGGCAGATCAGGCCGCCGAGTACGCAGCCGCTGAGGTTGAGGGTGCCGCCGGCGAGCGAGGCCTTGCCCTTGTAGGTCTTGTCGTTGGCGGGGTCAGTGATGGTGCCGCTGTAGCTGTTGCCGCCGCCTGAGGTCATCTTGCCGATCTGCTTGCCGCTGTGGCTGCCGCTGACCAGCTTGATGCAGAAGGCGTTGCCGCAAGCGCTGATATGCGCGGTGCTGCCGGCCTCGGTCTTCCATCGGCCCTCTATCGGATCGGCGAACGCCGCTCCGCTCATCAGGACCGCGCACGTGGCGGCCACGCTCAGTCTGCGAAACATCTTGTCCTCCCAGGCCCGGCGGTTTTCCGCATGGGATCCCCGCGCAACCTAACCGAAGGTGGCGGAGTGCGGAAGCCGCCGCCAATGCGGCGCCGGAGCCGGAACCGAGCGGCGTGGTTATCAAAGGCTTGCCTGTGAGCCAGCTTATTTTAAGCGCTTTTTCCGGAAAGCCCGGCCGGGTCGGGCTTCGTATCCTTAATCATTTCCGGCATTTACCTCTCGTTTGAGATTTGTTCGTCGCAAATTAAGCAAGCCATTTAACGACGGATTCAAGCCTCGCCGGCCATCCTCGAAAGCATCGGAAGAGCAGCCCGGGACACGAGATGGAGCGGCTCTCTGGAGTTGTGACAGGGGATAAAAATGGCACGCTTTGAAATGCATGAGCAGGGTTTCGGCGGCGCTGGCGCACAGGCCGACATCCTTTTCGAACTGGGCATGATGTATGCGACTGGCCGCGACTGCGCCCTCAACATGGTTGCCGCCCACAAATGGTTCAACATCGCCGCGATCAAGGGCTCGACCCGCGCCGCGGAACTGCGCTCGGAGCTCTCGGCGTCGATGTCGAAGTCCGACATTGCCAAGGCGCTGCGCGAAGCGCGCGAATGGATGACGACGCACTGACCGCTTCGGTCGGTTGACAAATAGCCGAGGCCGCGAAGACGGCCCGGCCAGAACAAGACGCGGGTGAAACCGTGCTGCGACGACAGGGCACAGGCGAGGCCGGCGACCGTGGGGACGGCCGTCGGCAACCGAAAAGGCCGCGACCGTGCGAAGATCCGGCGCGGCCTTTTCGCATGACGGTTGCCCGCATCTTCCGTTGGTCCAGCCTTCAATCCCCTTGGATCGCCTCGCCGTCCGCGATAGTTTCGCCCGCCGATCCATTTCGGGGTTTAGTAGGGAGAATTCGATGAAACTCAGAACAATCATCAGCGCCGCGGCCCTTGGCCTGACGCTCGGGGCGCCGGCGAATGCCCAGGAAGACATAGTCATTGCCGTCGCAGGCCCGATCACCGGCCAGCTCGCGACCATCGGCGACCAGTTCAAGATTGGCGCGCAGGCAGCAGCCGACGCGATCAACGCCGCAGGCGGCGTGGGCGGTCGTCAGATCAAGATCTCCATCCAGGATGACCAGTGCGATCCGAAGCAGGCCGTGTCGATTGCCAACCGCATCGTCGCGGAAGGCATCAAGTTCATCGACGGCCATGCTTGCTCGGGATCGAGCATTCCGGCATCGGCGGTCTATGCCGAGGCAGGCGCGCTGATGATGAGCCCGGCGTCGTCCAACCCGCAACTGACCGACGACGCGGCCAAGAACGGCTGGCCGACGATCATGCGGCTCTACACCCGCGATGATGCGCAGGGCGCGTTCATCGGGCCGTGGATTGCCAAGAAGTATGCCGGCAAGAACGTCGTCATCCTGCACGACAAGAGCGCCTACGGGCAGGGCGTCGCCGACGCAGTGAAGGCAACGATGAACGCCGGCGGACTGACCGAGGTCATGTACGAAGGCATCAACGCGGGCGACAAGGACTATTCCGCGCTGGTCACCAAGATGAAGAATCTCAAGGCCGACGTCGTCTATTTCGGCGGCTACCATCCGGAGGCCGGCCTCATCCTGCGCCAGTCGTCCGAGCAGGACCTCAAGTTCCAGCTGATCATGCCGGATTCGATTGCCTCGCCGGAGTTTTGGCAGGTCGCCGGCCCGGCCGGCGAAGGCACGATGTTCGTGTTCCCGTCGGATCCGCAGGCGAAGCCGGAAGCCAAGGCGGCTGTCGAGAAGATCAAGGCCAACGGCTTCGTGCCCGAAGGCTTCACGCTGTTTGCCTACGCGGTCGTCCAGGCGGTTGCGCAGGGCATCGAGCGTGCCGGCAGCGACGATCAGGCAGCGGTCGCCGCGGCACTGAAGAATGGCGAGCCTATCAACACCGTCGTCGGCCAGATCGCCTTTGACGAGAAGGGCGACATCAAGAACGCTACTTACGACATCAACCAGTGGCACGACGGCAATTACGCGCCGATCCAGCCGTAAGCTTACGTCCATCGGAACAGCGAAAGGCCGGGTTCGCCCGGCCTTTCGTTTTTACGAAGTGGCGTCCTCGAACGTCACGAGAGTCGTCCCTTCGGTAATCTGTGCCCCTTCGGCTGCGATGCCGGCGACGACGCCGTCATGAGAGGCGAAGATCGTGTGTTCCATCTTCATCGCCTCGAGGATGAGCAGCGGCTGCCCTTTGGAGACGGCGTCGCCTTTGCTCGCTCGTACGATCTTGACCAGTCCCGACATCGGCGCACGCATGCTGCCTGCCTCAGATTCTGCTTCCGCGGCCTTCGCGAAAGGATCGGGCACGGCGAAATCGAAGGAAGCGCCGCCGGAGAAGACGCTGATATGGCCCGGCCAACGGGCGGTGCTGGGCGCTGCATCCCTGACGATCGACTGACGCTCTCGCTCGCCATCGAAGCGGATGGTGGCCCGACCGTCGGCCTGTGCTGAAACGAAGGCAACGATCTCCTGGTCGCCCGGACGCAGGCTGACCCGTCGCTCGATCGGATGGAAATGGGCGTAGCCCGAAAGCGACGACCATGGGTCATCGTCCTGCGGCAGCTCGTCGAGGCCGGACGCAGCGACCACAGCGGCGGATATGATCTTCCGCGAAGGCGGCGGCGTCGCGACGAGCGTTTCCTGCTTGCGGGCTATGAGCCCGGTATCCAGGTCGCCGGCTGCGAAATCAGGATCGCGGGCGAGTGCTGCCAGGAAGGCGATGTTGGTGACCGAGCCGGCGATTTCGGTCGATTCCAGCGCGCTTGAGAGCGCGCCGAGCGCCGCGGCGCGATCCGGCCCTTGCACGACCAGCTTGGCGATCATCGGGTCGTAAAAGGGCGAGATGGCATCGCCGGGCCGAACGCCCGTCTCGATCCGCAGCGCCGGGCTTGCCGGCGGGAAGTTCAGGTGATGCAGCGTACCGGTAGCCGGCAGGAAGCCGCGCGATGCGTCCTCAGCATAGATGCGCGCCTCGAAGGCGTGGCCGCAGAGCGCGATCTCGTCCTGTGTTTTCGGCAGCTTCTCGCCGGCCGCAACCCGCAGCTGCCATTCGACGAGGTCCAGGCCGGTCACCATCTCAGTCACCGGGTGCTCGACCTGCAGGCGCGTGTTCATCTCCATGAACCAGAAGCGGTCGGCCCGCAGCCCTTCGGAGGCATCGGCGATGAACTCGATCGTGCCTGCGCCGGAATAGTGGATCGCCTTGGCCGCCTTCACCGCGGCGCCGGTGACCGCCGCGCGCATCGCCTCGCTCATGCCGGGGGCAGGAGCCTCCTCGATCACCTTCTGGTGGCGGCGCTGCGCCGAGCAGTCGCGCTCGAAGAGATGCACCGCGTTGCCGAAATTGTCGCCGAAGACCTGCACCTCGATATGGCGCGGGCGATCCACATATTTCTCTACCAGAACGCGGTCGTCGCCAAACGCAGCCTTCGACTCGCGCCGCGCCGCCGACAGCGCCTCCGCGAAATCGTCGGGGTGATCGACCTTGCGCATGCCCTTGCCGCCGCCGCCAGCACGCGCCTTGATCAGCACCGGATAGCCGATCTCGCGCGCCTTGGTTGCAAGCAGCACCAGCTCCTGCGCCTCGCCATGGTAGCCGGGCACAACGGGCACCCCGGCGGCCTCCATCAGCCGCTTTGCGGCGTCCTTGAGCCCCATGGCCCGTATCGACCCTGACGACGGGCCGATGAAGACCACACCGGCGGCGGTCACCCGATCGACGAAGTCGGGGTTTTCCGACAGGAAGCCGTAGCCGGGATGGATGGCCTCGACGCGCGCATCGATCGCCGCGGCGACGATGCGGTCATCACGCAGATAACTCTCGCCAACCGGTGCGGGGCCGATGCGGACGGCCTCGTCGGCCATCTGGACATGCAGCGCATGGGCGTCCGCGTCGGAATAAACTGCGACGGTGGCCACGCCCATGCGCCGTGCGGTGCGGATTATTCGGCAGGCGATCTCGCCGCGATTGGCAATGAGGATCTTTTTGAACATCAACGGTCCTGCCTTGCCATCCCACGCCTCTCGCCGATCGCACAAAGCATACTAGGCGGCAGGCATAGGTGGTGCAAACAGCGCGGCTCTTTCTGCGCCTGTAAAGCATGGTTCGGCGGAAAACCTGCTAGTGAGAGCGCCGAACAATCTTGAACAAGGCCGGGAACAATCAATGCCAAATTTGGTAGCCCTTGCGCACAATGGGAAGCCAAGAATAGGTCCACTTGTGCTGGAACCACTACTGTTGTCGATCTGCAACGGGTCTGGGCAAAATCCGCTTATCGAAAATCCTCATCTATTCAGGCGTACGGATTGTGCTAGGGTTCAGGTGGGCGGGTCGATGCGGAGTTTAATATGAAGAAGCTGCTGCTAGCCTCGACCCTACTGTGCGCCATGAGCGGTTACGCGCTGGCGGCGGATGCCGTAGTCGAAGTTCCCGAGGTGTATGTTGCGCCCGTCTTCAGCTGGACAGGCGGCTATATCGGTGGCCAGGTCGGCTATCTGTGGGGCGACGGCGATGCCTCGGGCATCCTGTTCGATGACGGTCAGGCTGAGCCGGAGGGATGGTTCGGCGGCGTCTATGTCGGCTACAACTACCAGTTCACCAACAACGTGGTTCTCGGCATCGACGCTGACTTCGCCTGGACCGGAGCCGACGACGACAGCACCATCTTGCTTGGTGGCGTTCCCATCGGGGCGCTCCATACCGAACTGGACTGGGAAGGCGCCGTGCGCGCACGACTCGGCTATGCGGTCGACCGCTTCCTGCCCTACGTCGCCGGAGGCGTGGCCTTCGGCAAGGTGGACGCCGAAGCATTTGACACAACAGGCGTTTCCATCGCATCCGACGACGAAACCAACACGGGTTGGACGATCGGCGCCGGCCTCGAATACGCCTTCACCGACAATATCATCGGTCGCGCCGAATATCGCTACACCGACTTCGGTGACTTCGACTTTGGAGACGACGTATCCGGGGACCTGAAGACGAACGACGTACGTCTCGGCATCGCATACAAGTTCTGACCCAGCGCTACACGCCTGGGGGACAGCGGGACGCCGGCCTTCGTGCCGGCGTCTCGCTTTTCTGGGATTTGTTCAGTTCGACGCGGTAAGTTCGATCTGCTCGACGCCAGCCGCGATACTGATGCCGGGCTCGCCTTCTATGGCGAACGGCTGCAGCGAGAAGGCGTCGCCCGTGCCGCCGACCAGCACGTCGGCCCCGAGCCCGATGCCGGCGGCAGCCGACGCGTCAACGCCGGCATATTTGCCGGCGAGAAGACCGGTGCCGGTGGCGGGAGACGCCGCGAACACCGCCCAGGCGAGATGGCCTTCCTTGACCTCGCCGACTTCGATGCCGAACTGGTGGACTTTGCCGGTGTAGTTCTCTGTCCTGCCGTCGTTGTGCGTGAAGACGCAGGTCATCGTCTGCTTGCGCACCAGGATCTCGCCGATGCCGATCGAGGTGTCGCATTTGAGCAGGCCGAGCTGCGTGTTGGCCAGGGCAGGGCCGGCAAACGAAAGCGCCAGCGCCGCGCAGGCGACCGGCGCAAGGCACCGGATGAGCGATGTATGTGCCATTCTGTTCCTTCCCTCGTTCAAGTTCGATCCTGACATACCCACTTTGCCCTCGCAGGCGTTGCCAGCATTTCAGGCCGAAGTGCGACCGTCAAAGCGATTCGCTGTCCCGCGACGGCGGCGTTGGCCGGATCACGACCGATGAAGGCCTTGGCGCCCGCATTGTGCGGTCTCGGCCGCTGACGAGGGAAGTGCTTCTGCACTCATGCCGGCGGTATGAAAGGCTGGCTGATCTCGCGGAAGAGCGGCAGCGTTTCGAGACGGCCGCAATAGGCTCGGAGCGCAGGATAATCCTGCATCGCTACCACCTCCGGCAGCGCTTCCGTCACGTGTCGGATCGCGCAGGCGACCGAGATATCGGCGATGAGCATGCGATCGCCGAACCAGTATTCGGTCTCGCGCTCGGCGCGGTCCAGTTCCAAGATGGAGAGGGCGCCGGCGATCTGCGCGCGGCAGCGCTCGACCCATAGTGGTGACACCTCCTTGTGGAGCACCTGCTCGTAGAACAGGCTGACGCCCTTGTCGGCGAGGCCGGTGGCGAGACCCGCGACCTTGAGCGCCCGGTGGCGGTCGGGCTCCTCGGCGGGCAGGAGCGAACGCTCGGCCGGCACAAGGCTTTCCAGGTGGGTCAGGATCAGGTGGCTGTCGACCAGCACGTCTTCGTCGTCGAGGACAAGCACCGGCACGCGCAGCAGCGGGTTGAGCGGCCTGATTTTCTCCCTGTCGGAAAACACCGACCAGGGCCGGTGCTCAAAGGCGAGGCCGTAGAGCGTGAGCGCGATGCCGACCCGGCGGACGAAGGAGGAATCGTATTGGCCGATGAGGATCATCTTTTACAGCTCCGAGGCGTCGCGGAGGTTGTCACGGAGCGCAAGCGCTAGACAAGAGCCGGCAGCACCGCTGCTGACATCCGCCAGCGATGAATGTTGATCGCGCCGGCCCCAGTCCGTTAGGAGATCGCCGCCTTGATGTCTGAGTCCGACATGCCGGTAATGACGCGCTCGACCTCCTCGACTGTCGATTTCTTCGGATCGATGTCGTCGGCAACGACCTTGCCGCGGCGCATGACGACGATGCGGTCGACCACCTGGAAGACGTGGTGGATGTTGTGCGCGATGAAGATGCAGGAATGGCCGGAATCGCGTGCGCTGCGCACGAAGGAGAGCACGCCTTGCGTCTCGGCGACCCCGAGATTGTTGGTCGGCTCGTCGAGGATGATCAGGTCGCTGTCGAAATGCATGGCGCGCGCAATGGCGACTGCCTGGCGCTCGCCGCCCGACAGCGAGCCGATCGGCGTGGTCGGCGGGATGTTCTTGGTGATGCCCACCTGTTTCAGGAGGTCGCGCGCCACCGCGTTCATCGCTTCCTGGTCCATGCGGTTCAGGAAGCGCGGTCCCTTCAGCGGCTCGCGGCCGAGGAAGAGATTGCGCGCGATGGAGAGCTGCGTGACCAGCGCGGAATCCTGGTAGATCGTCTCGATGCCCTGGGCGATGGCGTCGCCGGTCGAGCGCAGTTCGACCTTCTTGCCACGGATGAAGATGTCGCCGGAGGTCAGCGGCACGGCGCCCGACAGCACCTTGATGAGCGTCGATTTGCCGGCGCCGTTGTCGCCGAGCAGGCCGACAACCTCGCTCTGGTTGACGTGGAAGTTGGCCCCGACCAGCGCCTGGACCTGGCCGTAGGATTTGTGGATGTCGACCATCCGGACGAGCGGTTCGGTTCCAGTGGTTGCCATGGTCATGTTCCCGCCTTGTGACGGCGTTCCAGCCAGGAGTGCAGCGCCATCATGCCGAGGATGATCGCGCCGATGAAGATGTTGTAGGCGAGGCCGGGCACGCCGACCATGATGATGCCGTTGCGCATGACACGCAGGATCAGGATGCCGAGCACGGTGCCGATGATGGTGCCGCGTCCGCCCATCAGAGCTGTGCCGCCGATCACCACCATGGCGATGACCTCGAGTTCGTAGCCCGTGCCGCTGTTGGGATTGGCCGACGATGTGCGGATCGAACTGATGACGCCCGCAAGCGCGGCCATAGTGGAAGACAGCATGAACAGGCCGATCTTGACGCGCGAGACGTTGACGCCGCGCGCCGCCGCCGCGTTGGGATTGCCGCCGGAAGCCTGGATCCAGTTGCCGACGCGGCTTTGCGTCAGGATGTAGCCGAGCACGATGACTGCCAGGATGAACCACACCAGCGACATGTAAAGCCGGAACGGCCCGACGAAGAAGTCGCCGACCAGCAGTTCGGCCAGCCAGTTGCCTTCGGCGTTCCAGGTGCGCTGCGGGAAGCCGTCGGTGATGAACAGCGCCGTGCCGCGCACGACGAGCAGCATGCCGAGCGTGACCAGGAAGGATGGGATCTTCAGTTGGGTCACAAAGACACCATTGACGAAGCCGATGCCGGCCGCGACCACCAGTGTCAGAAGGAAGGCAAAGCCGAGCGAGGTGACTTCGGCGTTGAACAACGTCCACATCAGGACCGCGGAGAAGCCAAAAACCGAGCCGACGGACAGGTCAAATTCGCCTGACGTCATGAGAAGCGTCATGGCTAGCGCAATCAGCCCGAGTTCCACGGTGAAGGCCAGCGTGTTGCTTATGTTCTGGGGCGACAGAAAATTCTGGTTGAGGGACTGGAAGACAATGATTTCCAGTATCAGCAATATAAGGGGACCGAATTCCGGTCGCGCGACGAGGCGCTGCAGGATCGAGCGATTTTCCACGTGACGGCCCCGCTAGGACGTTGGTATTGCAAAAGCCACAGCCCAGCCAAGCCAAGGGCTGTCGGCTGGTAGATTGTTGGCATGCGAGCACTGAGGCGGTTGCTCGAGACGTTCGCGGCGGCAGATGCCGCCGCAAACAGCTGGCTTGCCGGGATTATTTGCCCGACAGGATGTCGTCGTAGACCTGCGCGGTGTCCTTCTCGTAGAGCGCGCCGGTGATGACGTTGAAGCCAGCCGGCACCCCGCCGGATTGCATGTTGGCGAGCGACAGCGCGACGTAGCTGGTGGCCTGCGGATCCTGCCACTGTGCGGCGTTGACGTAGCCGGTCAGCACTTCCTGCGTGGTGTCGAGCGAGTTGCCCCACCCGACGACAGGGATTTCGCCAGGCTTGACGCCGACCTGGTCGAAGACGCGCTTGATCGAGCCAGTGACGAGGTCGCCGAGGCCTATGATTGCCTTGACCTTGTCGCGGTTGGCGGTGAGGTAATCGACCATGCGGTTGATGACCTCGGCCTGGTCGAGCGTCGCGTCGGTGATCTCGTAGGTGATGCCGAGTGGCTCGAATACGCTCTTGATGCCCTCTTCTTCCTGCACGCCATAGGTCGCGCCGGGGACCTCGACGGGCATCCAGACGAAATCGCCGGATTTCACCAGGCCCTTGTCGACCAGGTACTGCGCCCAGCCGCGCCCGAACACGACGTTGTCGCCGCCGACATAGGCGTCGAAGCTGGCGGTCGGATCAGGCGTGTTGAAGTTGATGATCGGGATATTGGCCGCGTTCGCCTCCTTGGCTACCTCCACCAGGCTGCCCGGATCGGGGCTGGTGGTGGTTATGCCGTCGGCCTTGGCGGCGATTGCCGCGCGGACAGCCTCCTGGTGGGCGGCAACGTCGCCGTTATGGAACGAGGTGTTGACGGTGTTGCCGGTATCCTTCTCCCATTGCTTTGCGCCGGCCAGGAAATAGGTCCAGACCGGATCGGCAGGACTGCCGTGCGAAATCCAGTAGAACGTCTTGCCGGCCGCAAAGGCGCTGCCAGAGAGCGGTACGGCGAGCGCAAGCACCGCGCCGGCCGCAAGTAATCTCAACTTCCTGAGCATATTGTTCCTCCCGTTTGAAACACGAGCCACGCCCGGCGTGGCCACTTTCCTCAGGCACGCCCGACCGTTCCTCCCTGCCTCCGACCCTGATGCAAGAGTGCATCCTTCCCGCCGGATGGCAAGCCTCCGTTCTCGATGGTAGCCCTCGTGGGAGCGGATACCATCAAAGGTTCCATCAGATCGCATCAGTAGTGAGATTGTTTCCGCAGAGGTAGGGGGTCACATCCGCCAGACGCCGACCTTGGTCTCCGGGATCGGGGCGTTGAGGGCGGCCGAAAGCGAGAGCGCCAGCACTTCCCGCGATTTTGCGGGGTCGATGATGCCGTCGTCCCAGAGTCGCGCCGAGGAATAGAGCGGGTGGCCTTCGCGCTCGTATTTGTCGAGGATCGGCGCGCGGAACTCGGCTTCCTCCTCCGATGACCAGGACCCGCCCTTGCGCTCGATGCCCTCGCGCTTGACCAGCGCCAGGACAGTCGCGGCCTGTTCGCCGCCCATGACCGAGATGCGGGCATTCGGCCACATCCACAGGAAGCGCGGCGCAAAGGCGCGGCCGCACATGCCGTAGTTGCCGGCGCCGAAGGAGCCGCCGACGATCATCGTGACCTTTGGCACCTGGGCGGTGGCGACGGCGGTGACGAGCTTGGCGCCGTCGCGTGCGATGCCGCCCTGTTCGGCCTTCTTGCCGACCATGAAGCCGGTGATGTTCTGCAGGAAGACCAACGGGATCTTGCGCTGGCAGCAGAGCTCGATGAAATGTGCGCCCTTGAGCGCGCTTTCGGAGAACAGCACGCCGTTGTTGGCGATGACGCCCACCGGCATGCCCATGAGATGGGCGAAGCCGGTGACCAGCGTGGCGCCGTAGTTCTGCTTGAACTCGTCGAGTTCGGAGCCGTCGACGATGCGCGCGATGATCTCGCGCACGTCATAGGGCTTTCGCGTGTCCTCGGGCACGATGCCGTAGATATCGTCCGCCGCGTGAAGCGGTTGAATCGGTTTCTTGAGGTCGAGCGCTATCGCCTTCTTCCGATTCAGGTTTCCGACGATGCGCCTGACGATCGCAAGGGCATGGGCGTCGTTTTCCGCGAGGTGGTCGGCGACGCCCGAAAGGCGCGTATGGACGTCGGCTCCGCCGAGCTCTTCCGCGGTCACTTCCTCGCCGGTGGCGGCCTTCACCAGCGGCGGGCCGCCGAGGAAGATCGTGCCCTGGTTCCTCACGATGACGCTCTCGTCCGACATCGCGGGCACATAGGCGCCGCCAGCGGTGCACGAACCCATGACGCAGGCTATCTGCGGGATGCCGGCCGCGCTCATCGTTGCCTGGTTGAAGAAGATGCGCCCGAAATGATCGCGGTCAGGGAAGACCTCGTCCTGGTTGGGGAGGTTGGCACCGCCGGAGTCGACGAGGTAGATGCAGGGCAGGTTGTTCTGCAGCGCGATCTCCTGCGCGCGCAGGTGCTTCTTCACGGTGAGCGGATAGTAGGTGCCGCCCTTCACCGTGGCATCGTTGACGACCACCATAACCTCGCGTCCCGAGACGCGGGCCACGCCGGCGATGAGGCCGGCCGACGCGATGTCGTCGTCATACATGCCCCAGGCGGCGAACTGGCCGATCTCCAGGAAGGGCGAGCCGGGGTCGATGAGCTGGGCGAGGCGCTGGCGCGGCAGGAGCTTGCCGCGAGACACATGGCGCTCGCGCGCCTCGTCGGAGCCACCGCGCTCGACCCTGGCGGCCTTGGACGAGATGTCGGCGACCAGCGCCTTCATGCGCTCGGCATTGGCGCGGAACGTGTCGGAGGAGGTGGAGATGGTGGAGGCGAGGGCGGGCATGGCAAATCCTGCGGTCGCTGGAATGTAGCAGCGGCGTCGGCGGAAGGGCTAGCCCCGGTCTGCTCCGTACGCGGCGAGGAAAATGCGCACGGCCTCCGTCGCATGGCGCTTTAGCTCGGCCTTCCCCGGCACGGCGGTCTCGCCCAGCAGCATCACGCGATTGACCGGCTCGGCCATGACCAGCCAGTTGAAGTGCGTGGCCGCGACATGCGCGTCGGGGGCGTGCAGCAGGCCGTCGGTGTGCCATTGCGCGAAGGCTTCGGCGAGGCCGGCAATCGCGCGCGCCGGGCCGCCGTCATGCAATGCGCGTCCCAGCTGCGGGAAGCGCTCGGCCTCGGCGATGGCGAGCCGGCGCAACTGCATTAGGCGCGTTGTGCGCACCACCTGAAGCTGGCGCAATGCGTAAGCCGTGAGGTGTTGCGCCAGCGTGAGGCCTACGGGCAGATCGGCCAGGCCCCGCTGGACGACCGTGCCGGCTGATTCGGTCATGCCCTGCGCCATGGCGGTAAACAGCGCCTCCTTGCTGGAGAACTGGGCATAGACCGTCTGCTTGGACACGCCGGCGCGGGCGGCCACCTCGTCCATGCTGGTCCCGGCAAAACCCTGTCGCAGGAATAGCTCTGCCGCCGCATCGAGAACCGCCGCGCGTTTGCGTGCGGTTCGTGTTTCGACGGGTCGGGCAGGGGGCATCATCGCATCTCCGTTGACAAGCGGTACTAGACCGTCCAGTCTAGTTCAAGACCTGTCGGGAGTGAATGATGGTAAAGGCAGCGCATTTTTCAGGGTTTTCATGCCGTTGCGGCAAGGTCGGCTTTGAGGCGGCAGGCGCGCCCATCATGACCGTCACCTGCCACTGCCAGAGTTGCCGCAAGGCAGCGGCGGGATTCGCCTCATTGCCCGGGGCGCCCGATGTCATCAACGCCGAAGGTGGAACCGACTATGTCATGCTTCGCAAGGACCGGGTGCGCTGCGAGAAAGGCGAGGATCTTTTGCGCGCGCACCGGCTCACGCCAACGGCACCGACGCGCCGCGTGCTGGCAAGCTGCTGCAACACGCCGATGTTCCTCGAATTCAAGGGCGGCCACTGGCTGTCGGTCTACCGCGACCGGTTCGCGGAGCCGCCGCCGATCGAATTGCGCACGATGGCCGGCAGCCGGACCTTTGCCGATTCAATCCCCAGCGCCAAAAGCCATACGCCGACCTTCATGTGGCGCCTGTTCAAGGCCTGGGCGGCAATGGGTTTCCGCGTGCCGAAGATGGGCGAGATCAAGGAAGCCTGACACGGCGCGGGGGAGCCGTGATCGTCATGCGCCTTCCCCCATCATCTCCCGTCCGATCAGCCAGCGCCTGATCTCGCTGGTGCCGGCGCCGATTTCGTACAGCTTGGCGTCGCGTAGCAGGCGACCGGTAGGGTAGTCGTTGATATAGCCGTTGCCGCCGAGCAGCTGGATGGCGTCGAGCGCCATCTGCGTGGCTTTTTCGGCGGCGAAGAGGATGCAGCCGGCGGCGTCCTTGCGGGTGGTCTGGCCGCGATCGCAGGCGGCGGCCACCGCATAGACATAGGCGCGCGCGGCGCTCGTGACGGAATACATGTCGGCGAGTTTTCCCTGCACGAGCTGGAAGTCGCCGATCGGCTGGCCGAACTGTTTTCGCTCGCGCGCATAGGGCACGGCGACGTCGAGGCACGCGGCCATGATGCCGAGCGGGCCGCCGGCGAGCACGGTGCGCTCGTAGTCGAGGCCCGACATCAAGACCTCGACGCCGCGGCCCTCCTCGCCGAGCACG
>DATDJN010000350.1:0-2507 GCA_036520515.1 Rhizobiaceae bacterium | reverse complement strand
GTGCTGACGCCGCATGAGGGGGAGTTCGCCCGTGTGTTCCCGGAGATCGCGGCGGACAAGGAACTGTCCAAGCTCGACCGTGCCCGCAAGGCGGCGGCGCTTGCCGGGGCGACGGTGATCCTGAAGGGGCCCGACACCGTGATCGCATCGCCCGAAGGCCGTGCGGCGATCAACGCCAACGCCGCGCCGTGGCTGGCCACCGCCGGCTCGGGCGACGTGCTTGCCGGCATTGCCGCCGGCCTCTTGGCGCAGGGCATGCCGTCCTTCGAGGCGGCCTGCGCGGCGGTCTGGCTGCATGCGCAGGCCGGGTCGCGCTTCGGGCCGGGCCTGATCGCGGAAGACCTGCCGGACCTGCTGCCGCCCGTGTTGCGCGACCTGCTCGGCTGAGCGCTAGCCCTCCACGCGCTCCATGAAGGCCATGGCGCCGTGCGGCGCGCGCACCTTGCCGGAGGTGATGAAGTAGACAAAGACGTCGCGCGGCTCGATGTTCGCCGCGCTCGACGGGTCGGCGCGCGGCAGGTCGTCGGGCGCCTTGCCCTCCGCCCAGAGTTTTGCGCGCTCGGCCCATTGATCCAGCGCCTTCGGCGCGTAGCAGGTGGGCTCGTCGTCCGAACCGGTCTGCAGCCGGGCATAGGCGAAATCGCCGGTGACGTCCGAGATCGCCGGATAGCTCTCGTGGTCGGCATAGACGATCGCCGCGCCGTGCTTGCGGCAGAGCGCGACGAATTCCGGCACGGCGAAACTGTCGTTGCGCACCTCGACGGCGTGGCGGAGCCTCACGCCGTCCTGCCGGTCGGGCAGCAGCGCCAAAAACGCGCCAAAATCCCCAGCGTCGAATTTCTTGGTCGGCGCGAACTGCCAGAGGATGGGGCCGAGCTTGTCGCCGAGCTCTGCGATGCCCGAGCCGACGAAGCGCTGGATGGACTCGCCGGCCTCCGCCAGCACCCGCCGGTTGGTGGCGAAGCGGTTCGCCTTCAGCGAGAAGACGAAGCCGTCGGGCGCGTCAGCGGCCCATTTGGCGAAGGTCGGCGGCTTGAAGGTCGAATAATAGGTGCCGTTGACCTCGATGGTCGGCACCTGGCGGCTGGCGTAGTCGAGCTGCTTCGCCTTGGAGAGTTTTTCGGGATAGAAGGATTTGTCCCAGGGCTCGAAGGTCCAGCCGCCCATGCCGGCGCGGATCGTCCCGGCGCTCTTCCTCGATGGCATCTCGTCCTCCGTCTGGCTGTCCGTGCGGCGCGCAAGATGCGTTCGCCGGGTAGGCTTGTCCACCCGGGGGATCAGGGCTCCTGACATGGCGCATCGTTCCTCCCCAACGAAGCGGGGGAGGGGGACGATGCGCAGCACGGTGGAGGCGCGCTCCTGCGTCCCTTCGGGGCCAGCGTCATGACGTGTCGGGGGGCGCCAGCGCGTAGAGGGCGAGCGCATGGGCGTGGGCCAGGATCTCGTCGACCTCGCGGATTTTATGCGAGCGTCTTGCCGAGGGATCGAAGCGCGCGAGACGCCCGCCGGGCGGGCGGCCGGGCCGCAGGGGCGAGGTGCGGCGGCGGAGATGACCCCCACCCCTAACCCCTCCCCACAAGGGGGAGGGGGACTCGGCGGCGCGTTGGTGACGGGCCTTCCAGCGGGCGAAGCGCCTTGCCTGTCCCGGCAGGTCGCCGAGCGCGGCGGCCAACGCGGCGAGGCGAAGCCCGAGGCGCGTGGCGTCGACCGGGTCGTCGGGCGAGGGCGGCGGCGGCAGGGTGTGGGGCTGCGAGATGCCGGGAAACAGGATGCGCGGCGCGGCATGGGCGGGGACAGCGCGGCGGGCAGAGGGGCGGAAGCGCCGTGGCGGGTCGAAGAGGGGCAGGGCGGGGACGCCAAGCCCGCCCCCTCCACCGCTTTCAGCGGTCCCCTGCCGGCCGGGTCCCCGCTGCTGCGCAGCGTCCCGGCGTTCGCCGGCCTTCCATCGTACCACCGGCACGATGGATTTGCCTTCGGCAAACCGGCTGCTCACCCCCCGTGAACGGGGGAGAATCGGGTTGGCGCCGGCAGGCAGGACGACCGCGATGCCGAAGCGGCGCAGGAAGGGTTCGGCGGTTGCGGGTTTGGGCTTGCGCTTGCGCGGTGGCGGCAGGGTGACGACGAGACCGCGCGCCGACGCGATGATCAGCCGCCGCGCGGCGGCCTCGGCCGGCCGCAGCAGCCGCAATATGGCGAGCCGCAGATGACGGGGCAGGGTGGGGCGCGGCGTCACCTCCCCCTTGAGGGGAGGTCGGCGGTCGTCGGGCCGCCGGGTGGGGGTCTCCCCAGCATCGCTACCCCCACCCGACGCGTCGCGTCGACCTCCCCCGGTTCCCGGGTCTTGGGGGGAGGTGAGGGCGTCGGCGCCAAGCCCCGCCATGGCGAGAAGCCCGGCCAGGATGCGCTTCAGCGCCTCGAGATTGCTTTGTATCGCTGCCGTTCCGTCCATCGCCGCCTCCTTTCAGGGCGGGGGCATTATGGGGTGGATCGGGAGGGTGTGCATAAAC
>DATDJN010000349.1:0-3770 GCA_036520515.1 Rhizobiaceae bacterium | reverse complement strand
CACCTCGATGATGTGGGACGACGAGGAACGCCGCATCGCCTTCGGCACCGAGGCCGGCGACTGCGGCGTCATCGACATAGCCGGCTAGCTCTACCGCAATTGCGGCCCCCGGTCCGCCCCCACCACCACGCTTCGCGTGGTCCCCCTCCCCCGCTTCGCAGGTGAGGAACCGACGTCGCGCCCTTGATCCTCCCCCGTTTACGGGGGAGGGGGACCGCCGAAGGCGGTGGAGGGGGCGGAACGAGCTCAGAGCCCGGGTCTATCCTCGGCGAGTGCAGCGAGGCGGTCGATATGGACAGCGCCACAGCCCTGGAATTTCCCTAAGCCGGCTGCGTCCTCGCACCCTTCGCCGGCCTCCGCCGCAGCGCCAGCCCGTCGCGCATGTTGAGCGCCAGCAGCGTGATGTTTACTGCGCCTGCGGCAAGCTCGATCGCCTGCACCGCGACGAAAACGGCGTCGAACTCCCCTGCCCCGGCCTTCCACGCCAAAAACACCGCCGAGGGCACGAGCACCAGCATGCCGTTGGCGGCTATGATCTTCATGCGCCGCTTCTTGCGCTCGACCGCCTTGCTCTTCCATCCCTTGCCGAGCGAGAAGCCCGACGCGCCGGCGACCGCCATCGCCGGTATCAGCACGAGCATGCCGGCGAGAATGCCGTTCTTGACGGCGGCGATTGCCGAGGCGTCGCCGAACACCTCGCTGATCACAGTCGCGCTCCAGAAGATGCAGATGGTCAGCAGCGCCAGCGCGCCGGCAAAGGCATGAACCCTGATTTTCATGGCCCATCTCCAGAATGGCCTAGTTGAATAGCATGCTATTTATCATTGGATAGCGTGCTATGCAACGGCTATTTAGAGAGTATGGCATTCGACAAGACCCGCTCCGCCGGCTTCCTCGCCAACCACATGGCCCGGCTTTTCGCCAAGGGCCTGCAGCAGAGCATAAAACCGCTCGGCCTTGCCCCGGCGCAGTTCATGACACTGCTGGCGCTTTGGGAGAATGACGGGCTGACGCAGCGCGAGCTGGTCGAGCGCCTCGACGTCGAGCAGGCGACCATGGCAAACACGCTGACGCGCATGGAACGCGACGGATTGATCGAACGCCGCGCCCATCCAGAGGATGGGCGGTCGCAATCGATCCATCTGACGCCCAAGGCGGCCGCGCTGCGCGAACCCGCGACATCGGCCGCCCGCGCCGTAAACGGCGTGGCTCTGGGCGACCTCAGCGAAGAAGAGCGGCTGGTCTTCCTCGATCTCACGCGACGGGTGATCGGCGCCTTGAAGGAACGATACTGACCGTTCCGAAAAAGCAGGCCAACGTAATGCCCATTGGTACAATATCGGCCCCCCTGGCAGAGGCGTAGGCTGCCGATGGGCAATGCGGGGGAGCGCTCCCGTCTGACCCGTTCGCGGTCAGAACCAAGGAAGGATAGCACCATGAAGCTTCTGTCATTTGCCATGCTGGCATTGGCTTTTTCGGCCGGCGCGGCCAACGCTCAAGATGCTCCACAGGCCGCCGTCGACGCATGTCTCAAACACGCCAACGCCTACAACGACGCCGCCCCGGGAACTGCGAAATATAATGGCGGCGCCGAAAAGAACGTCTCCATTGGCAGCGCCGGACCAGGCAATGATTGGCGGCTGCGGATCGATGTGACCAACGGTGTCGATCTGTCCTGCACGGTCAGCGCGGATGGTCGCAGCCTTTCACTCGTGCCCATTGGAAGCTGACCAGCTCCGAAACCGGCGAGGACATTCGAGGGGGGATGCCCTCGCGCGGATTTCATGTCCGGAAGGGTGCACCTGAGCAGGTAAGGGCCGGAGGCTTGCGGTTCTTGTGCCCCAGGACCGCGCTACGACGTTGCCCCCCGATTGGCGAGCCCGCCACATCCGCGATGCTGACTATTCCGCGAAGCAGACGACCCTACCTTCGCGGCTGACCGTCACGCCCTCGCCGCCATTCTCGTCCGTCATGTCGAAGACGCTGAGCACGTAGCTTCCGTCATACATGCCTTCGCCATCGGCCGGCCTCGCCTTGGTCCCGATGGTCAGTTCGACATAGCCGTGCGGCTTGTCGCCCTCCCGCTCACGATAGAGCAACAGCCTCAGATCCTCGCCGTCCAGCCAGTATTGCGCCACGTGCTCGCGCGCGAAGGTTGTATTGCCAAGATCCGCGGCAACGGCCTTGTCCGCGAGTTCCAGCTTTGCCTCGAAGCTGAAGAGCGCCGCACCCATACCGCGCGACGTCCCTCCTCCGACCTCGAAGGTCACGCCGTCCGCATCGGCGGAACAGTGGATCCCGCCCGAGGCGAAAGCCGCGCTCGCGAACAGGACGAGCATCGTCGTGAGAAACACAAGACGCATGGAAGATCCCCGATCCGTTTGCGGTCATTCGCGCGCAAACGGCCGGCAAGGTCAAGCGGCCCTGCCGCCGCGGCAGGCTTTCGCGGACGCCGCTCTTCGCGTATGGCGCGGGTCAAAACGTTTCCCGGACTTCGCGCAGGCAGGCATGATTCGTCTCGAAAGCATAAGCAAGCAGAACGGCAAGCAGATCGTCTTCATCGAAGCGTCCGCGACCATCCAGAAGGGCGAGAAAGTCGGCCTGGTCGGTCCCAACGGGGCCGGCAAGACGACGCTGTTCAGGATGGTGACCGGACAGGAGCAGCCCGACGAAGGCCAGGTGTCGGTCGACCGTGGCATGACCATCGGCTACTTCAGCCAGGACGTCGGCGACATGGCCGGGCGCAGCGCCGTCGCCGAAGTGATGGAAGGCGCAGGCCCCGTGAGCGCGGTCGCCAGCGAGATGCGCGACCTGGAGGCGGCCATGGCCGACCCCGACCGCGCCGACGAGATGGATGCGATCATCGAGCGCTACGGCGAGTTGCAGGCGCAGTTCGAGGATTTGGACGGCTATGCCCTCGACGGACGCTCCCGCGAAGTGCTGGCGGGCCTGGGCTTCAGCCAGGAGATGATGGACGGCCTGGTCGACGCGCTGTCGGGCGGCTGGAAGATGCGCGTCGCGCTCGCCCGCATCCTCCTGATGCGCCCCGACGCCATGCTGCTCGACGAGCCCAGCAACCATCTCGATCTCGAAAGCCTGATCTGGCTCGAGCAGTTCCTGAAGGGCTATGACGGCGCCGTGCTGATGACCTCGCACGACCGCGCGTTCATGAACCGCATCGTCAACAAGATCGTCGAGATCGATGGCGGTTCGCTGACCAGCTATTCGGGCGACTACGAATTCTACCAGCAGCAGCGCGCCATCGCCGACAAGCAGATGCAGGCGCAGTTCGAGCGCCAGCAGGCCATGCTTGCCAAGGAGATCGCCTTCATCGAGCGCTTCAAGGCGCGCGCCTCGCATGCCGCCCAGGTGCAGAGCCGCGTGAAGAAGCTGGAGAAGATCGACAAGGTCGAGCCGCCGAAGCGGCGCCAGACGGTCAAGTTCGAGTTCCAGCCGGCGCCGCGGTCGGGCGAGGACATCGTCACCCTGAAGAACGTCCACAAGCGCTATGGCAGCCGCACCATCTATGACGGCATCGACTTCCAGGTCCGCCGCCGCGAGCGCTGGTGCGTCATGGGCGTCAACGGCGCCGGCAAGTCGACCCTCCTGAAGCTCGCCACGGGCACGGTGGAACCCGACCAGGGCGCGGTCTCGCGGGGCCCGAGCGTCAAGATGGCCTATTTCGCGCAGCACGCCATGGAGTTGCTCGACGGCGAGCGCACCGTGTTCCAGTCGCTCGAGGATGCCTTTCCGCAGGCCGGGCAGGCGCC
>DATDJN010000348.1:0-2276 GCA_036520515.1 Rhizobiaceae bacterium | reverse complement strand
TTCTTCGCCGGTCTCGTGCGCCGGCTGGTGGACGGCGGCGTGCGCCGCGTCGTGGTCGGCGGCGGCGAGACGTCGGGCGCGGTTGTCGAGGCGCTCGGCATCACCAGTCTCGGCATCGGCGAGGAGATCGACCCGGGCGTGCCGGCGCTGGTCGCCGAGCGCGACGGTCCCCTCGGGCTGGCGCTGAAGAGCGGCAATTTCGGCGCCGACGATTTCTTCGAGAAGGCGGTGGAACGGATCGGTACGGCATGAGCGAACAGGCAGCCCGCAGCAATCTCGTCAAATGGGGCAAGTCGCTGTTCGAGCGCGGGCTGACGGCCGGCTCGTCCGGCAACATGTCGGTCAGGCTCGACGACGGTTTCCTCTTCACGCCGACCAATTCCTGCCTCGGTTTCCTGGAGGCCGACAGGATCTCCAGGCTCGACCTGCAGGGAATGCATGTGTCGGGCGATCCGCCGACCAAGGAGCTGCCGCTGCATTTCGGCTTCTATGACCAACGGCCTGCCTCGCGCGCCGTGGTGCATCTGCACTCGACCTATGCGACGGCGCTGTCCTGCCTGTCCGACACCGATCCGAAGGACGCTATCCCTGCGATCACCCCCTATGTGGTGATGCGCGTCGGCCAGGTGCCGGTCGTGCCCTACACGCGGCCGGGTTCGGCCGAGGTCAAGCCGATGATCGATGCGCTGGCCGCCGATCATCCGGCCGTCCTCCTCGAGAACCACGGGCCGGTCGTCGTCGGCGCTTCGCTCGATACGGCGGTCTTCGCCATCGAGGAACTGGAGGAAGCGGCCAAGCTCGCCATCATCCTGCGCGGCATGAAGGTGCGACACCTGTCGCCGGAAGCGATCGCCGATCTCAACAAGACCTTCAAGCTGAAGTGACCATGCCGAAATTCTCCGCCAATCTTGGTTTCCTGTGGCCGGACCGTCCGCTGCCGGAGCGCATCGACGCCGCCGCGAGGGCAGGCTTCAAGGCGATCGAGCTGCACTGGCCCTATGCCACCCCTGCCGGCGAAATCAGCGGGCGCTGCGCGACGCACGGGCTCGTGCTGCTCGGCATCAACACGCCGGTCGGCGACGCCGAAAAGGGCGATTTCGGGCTCGGCGCGCAGGCCGGGCGCGAAGCCGAATTCCGCGCGACGTTCGAGCAATCCGCCGACTATGCGCGTGCTGCCGGCGCGTCGTCCGTGCATGTCATGGCAGGCGTGGTCGCGCCGGGGCACAAGGCACGCGCGAAGCAGGTCTTCATCGAGAACCTCGCCTTCGCGGCGAAGGCTGCACCCGACCTCACGCTTCTCCTCGAGCCGATCAACCAGCGCGACAAGCCGGGCTACTTCTATTCGACCATCGGCGAGGCCGCCGACATCATCCGCGAGATCGGCGCGCCGAACCTCAAGATCATGTTCGACGTCTACCATGTCGGCGTCAGCGAAGGCGACGTGACCAGGCGGCTCGAGCGGCATCTGGCGGATATCGGCCATGTGCAGATCGCCGCCGTGCCCAGTCGCGCCGAACCCGACGAGGGCGAGATCGCCTACGGCTCCATCTTCGCCACGCTCGACCGCATCGGCTGGGCCGGATGGACCGGCTGCGAATACAAGCCGCGCGGCGACACCGACGAAGGCCTCGCCTGGACCGGCAAGCTCGGCGTCACGCTCTGAAATGCTACGGGAGAAAATCATGCTCGCCACCAAGACCGCACTCACCATCGAAGCCGCCAAGGCCATCGCCGCCGCCTGCGAGGCCCAGGCCAAGAAGGACGGGCTGAAGCTGGTCATCGCCATCGTCGACGACGGCGGTCATCTGGTGCTTCTCCATCGCGACGACGGCGCGCAGGTCGGCAGCGTCGAGATCGCCATCCTCAAGGCCCGCACGGCGGTGCTGTTCAAGCGGCCGACCAAGGCGTTCCAGGACGTGGTCGAGGGCCAGGGCCGCCTCGCGCTGCTGTGCATCCCGAACGGCATCCCGCTCGACGGCGGCGTGCTCTTGAAATCCGGCGACGAGATCATCGGCGCGATCGGCGTGTCGGGCGAAAGCGACGAGGAAGACGGCGATATCGGGCGGATCGGAGCGGCCGTGCTGGCGGCGTAAGCTTCATCGTTGCCACGCCCCGCTTTCGCGGTCTGGCTTTTGTCAAAGAACGCTGCTCGCCACGGGAGCAGAAGTCGGGAAGCGGGGCGCAGGGCCAAGCCTCTCAATTATTATACGTGGCCGGTCTCCCGCGCCCCGCCGGCATATGCTTCCCTCAACCGTCCCTACCCGCCATCCCTACGG
>DATDJN010000347.1:0-10687 GCA_036520515.1 Rhizobiaceae bacterium | reverse complement strand
ACGCCGCGCGGCTCGACACGCTGCTTGCCGCGCACGGCGTCACCGTCGACGGCGGCACCAGCCTCTTTCGCCATGTCACGTCTTCCGAAGCCGCAAGCCTGTTCGACGTCTTGGGACTGGCCGGCATCCTCATGCGTAACTTCGCCGACCGACCTTACGAACTTCGCTTCGGCCTGCCGGGCGACGAGGCGGCTTGGCAACGGCTGGAAGCAGCGCTGGCCGCCTGGAGCGAAACCAACAGGGGAGGCGGCGTTCGCGCCGCGGCTGCGCGATGATCTGGGTCTGCCCGCTCTCACAAGTCGACGCCACGGTCGCCTCCACGCAGGCCGACCGTCTCGTCTCGCTGCTCGCCCCCGGCACGGCGATGATCCGTCCGTCGGTGATCCTGGAGCAGAACCACCTGTGGCTGTCGCTGCACGACATCGCCGAGGCGCAGGAAGGCATGACGCTGCCCGGCGAGGCGCATATGCGCACGCTGCTCGACTTCGCGCAAAGCTGGAACCGTACCAAACCGCTGGTGATCAACTGCTATGCCGGCATCAGCCGCTCGACGGCTTCCGCCTACATCATCGCGGCAGCACTTGCCCCCTCGCGCGACGAGGCTGAACTCGCGCAGGCGCTTCGCCTGGCGTCGCCGAGCGCCACGCCCAATCCGCGCCTGATCGCGCTTGCCGACGCGATGCTCGGCCGCCGTGGACGCATGGTCGAGGCGATCCAGTCGATCGGCCGCGGCGCCGACGCCTTCGAGGGCGTGCCGTTCGCATTCGACATCGATCCACAGGTCAGAGGGCGGGTGTAGGATCGGGTCGGGGGCGGTCTCAGGCGCAGTTGCAACCGACGGCCTGAAACCGCTGGCTACTTCAGCCAGTCCTCGAGCCTTGCCTTCCTCACATCCTTCAAGAGCGTGATGAACCCGTCCGCCTGATGTTCCGCCGTCAGCCGGCCCTTCTCGGCCGTCGCCTTCGAGGCGTCGCCGACCACGCCGTGCGGGTTGAGGTCGGAGGCTATCCAGGCAAAGGCGTGCTGGCCGGTCGGCTTCAGCAGCTCGAATTCCTGTTCGGCGCGCTGGACGCTCGAAGCAAAATCCTCGGCCTTCGTCATGTCCACCAGGTCCGGCCGGAAATGCAGCATCATCGACGTCTCGAAATCGCCCCCATGGATGCCGTAGCGATCCTCGATGTCGCTGTAGAGGCCGGCCGGCCGGCCGAAGCGCGACCAGCTCGTCTTGACCGCCAGCATCTTGAACGCGACGCGAAGCTCGCGGGCGACGATGCCCATGATCTCCTCGTTGCCGCCGTGCGAATTGACGAAGACGATTTTCCGGACGCCGGCCCGCGCGACCGACGCTCCCAGGTCGGCCCAGGACTGGATGGCGGCGAGCGGGGTCAGCGACAGCGTGCCCGGCGCATGCACATGCTCGTTCGACTTGCCGACCGACTGGACCGGCAGGATGCGGATGTCGAGATCGCCGGGCAGCCGCGCGATCACCGTCTCCAGCATGCCGTTCATGATCGTCGTGTCGGTCGAGACGGGCAGATGTGGTCCGTGCTGCTCGATCGCCGCCACCGGCAGCACCGCGATCGTCGTTTCCGGATCGATCGCCGCATAGGCGGTCGTCGGAAAATCACCCCACCAGACTTTTCTCGGAGCCATATGCGCCTCTTTCTGCCGCCGCTGTCTTAGAATGCGGCCCCACCGTTCGCAACGGCGCTCACCCCGCGGCGATCACCTCGATCTCGACCTTGAACTCCGGCCGGGTGAAGCCCGACACGATCATCAGCGTCGATGCCGGCGGCGGGTCGGCGACAAGCCGGTCGCGCACCTCCATATACGGCTTCATGTGGGCGCGGTCCGTCACATAGGCGTTGATGCGCACGATATCCTTCAACTCGAGCCCTGCTTCCCCCAGGACCGCCGCGATGTTGGAGAAGCAGAGCTCCGCCTGCGCCCCTGCGTCATCGGGGATGGAATCGTCAGGCCCGATACCCAATTGGCCCGAACAGACGACCAGCCTTTTGCCGGCCGGCACCTCGACGCCGTGGCTGTATCTGGCAAAGGGCGGCCTGATTGATTTCGGCGTCAGGGACTTGAGCATGGGGGCGACTCCTCTGCTGCGGATGGTAGGTCGATGACACGGCCGGCAGCAAGCGGCAGAATCCCTCCCGCTACATGGACACTCGCCTGAAAAATAGGCACGATGCCTGTCCAGCAGAGTGGAAATCGCCGGTGCCGGCTTCCAAAAGCCTGCGGTCAGTGGCATGCCTCTTGCAAGAAAACAAAAGCGTCGAATTCAACGCGCTTGAGCGAGGGCAACAGAGGGTGACATCATGAACAGGCTTGTTTCGATTTCCACGGCGGCTTTCGCCATTTCAGCGGCGATGGCGACCAACGCCTTCGCAGTGCCGGTCACATTCGGCACCAACTGGCTCGCCCAGGCCGAGCACGGCGGCTACTACCAGGCGGTCGCCGATGGCACCTATGCCGCCTGCGGCCTCGAGGTGACGATCCAGCAGGGCGGACCGCAGGTAGCCGGCCGGCCGCTGCTCCTCGCCGGCAAGCTCGACTTCTACATGGGCGGCAACATGCAGCAGGCGTTTGACGCCGTCGCCCAGAACATCCCGCTGGTCGTCGTCGCCGCCTCCTTCCAGAAGGAGCCGCAGGTCGTCATGTCCCATCCGGGCGAAGGGCTCGACAATTGGGAGGACCTGCCCAAGGCCGACCAGTACATCATCGGTGACGAGGGTGCGCAGAGCTTCCTCCTGTGGATGGCGAACGAGTACGGCTTCGATCTCTCCAAGCGCGTTCCCTATACCTTCAACGCGGCGCCGTTCATCGCCAACAAGAAGTCGATCCAGCAGGGCTACGTGACCTCCGAGCCGTTCGCCATCGAGAGGGAAGGCGGCTTCAAGCCCAATGAGTTCCTGCTCGCCGACTATGGCTACAGCACCTACGCCACCACCATCGAGACGATGCAGGACACGATCGACAAGCGTCCGGAGGTCGTCCAGTGCTTCGTCGATGGCTCCGCCAAGGGTTGGTACAACTACCTCTACGGCGACAACAAGGCCGCCAACGAGGCCATCAAGAAAGACAATCCCGACATCACCGACGAGCAGATTGCATTCTCGATCGCCCAGATGAAGAAGTTCGGCATCGTCGATTCCGGCGACACGGAGAAACTCGGCATCGGCGCCATGACCGACGAACGCATGCAGGATTTCTACGACAAGATGGTCAAGTCCAAGGTCATCCCCGAAGGCATCGACATCAAGAAGTCGTACACGCTGCAGTTCGTGAACAAGGGCGTTGGTCTCGACCTGAAGAAGTAAGACCGGGCTTCATGCTGCAGGAAAAGCGGGCAGTGGCCGGTGAAGCGCCGGGCAGGGGCGACAAGCCCCTGCTCATGCTGCGCGACGTCGGCAAAAGCTTCTCCAACGGCGTCACCGCGCTGCGCAATGTCGATCTCACCATCCGGGAGGGCGACTTCCTCAGCCTGCTCGGCCCGTCGGGCTGCGGCAAGTCGACCGCGCTGAGACTCATCGCCGGCCTTTCGACGCCGACCACCGGGCTGCTCGACTGGCGTGGCGATGCCCGTGGCCGTTCCGACATAGGTTTCGTCTTCCAGGAGCCTACGCTGCTGCCCTGGGCCTCCGTCTTCGACAACGTCTGGCTGCCGCTCAGGCTGCGCGGCGTCTCGCGCGAGAAGGCTTCGCCCGCCATCCGCGAGATGATCCAGCGTGTCCATCTCACCGGCTTCGAGGAGGCCATGCCGCGCCAGCTCTCCGGCGGCATGAAGATGCGCGTCTCGATCGCGCGGGGCCTCGTCACAAGGCCTAGGCTGCTTCTCATGGACGAGCCTTTTGCAGCGCTCGACGAGATCACGCGCTTCAAGCTGAACGACGACCTGCTCCAGCTCTGGGAGCAGGAGCGCTTTACCGTCGTCTTCGTTACCCATTCGGTGTTCGAGAGCGTCTTCCTCTCCAACCGCATCGTCGTCATGGCGGCGCGACCCGGCCGCGTCTTCCGCGAGATAGCAGTCGATGCGCCATATCCGCGCGACGACGCTTTCCGCACATCCCCGGAATATGCGGCACTCTGCCGGGACGCGTCGCGTGTGCTCGGCGAAGCGATCACGCTTGGCGGAGGCTTGCATGACGACCACTGATCGCGCAGCCGCCGCGCTGCCGCTCGACGCCGAGGAGGCGCGGCGCGTCCGCGCGGCAAGGCTGGAGCGCGTCGGCAGGTGGTTGCTGCCGCTTGCAATCATGGTGCTTGCCATCTGGCTCTGGGACCGCATCTGCGTCTGGAACCAGATTCCGCAATACATCCTGCCGCGCCCCGGCGTGGTCGCCGCCACGCTCTACACCGATGCCGGACTGCTGTTCGGCTCGTTGCTGGTGACGTTGCGCATCACCTTCCTTGGCCTGTTGCTTGCTGTCCTCGGCGGCGTCGGGCTGGCGGTCCTGTTCGCGCAGTCCAAATGGGTGGAGATGTCGTTCTTCCCCTTCGCCGTCATCCTGCAGGTGACGCCGATCGTCGCCGTCTTTCCGCTGATCAACATCTATGTCGACAACCAGACGGCCAAGCTGCTTCTCTGCGCCTGGATCGTCGCCTTCTTCCCGATCCTCTCCAACACGACGCTCGGGCTGAACTCGGTGGATCGCAACCTGATCGATCTCTTCAAGCTGAACGGCGCCAGCAAATGGCAGCAGCTCTGGCACCTGCGCCTGCCCGCCGCCATGCCCTATTTCCTCGGCGGCCTGAAGATCGCAGGCGGCCTGTCGCTCATCGGCGCAGTGGTGGCGGAATTCGTCGCCGGCTCTTCCGGCCAGTCGTCCGGACTTGCTTCGCGCATCATCGAGGCCGGCTACCGGCTCAACGCGCCGCGCCTCTTTGCGGCGCTGATCCTGATCTCCTTCACCGGCATCGTGATCTTCCTGGTGCTTACGCTCGTCTCGCACCTCATCCTGCGCCGCTGGCACGAAAGCGCGCTCGGCCAGGAGCGGTGATGCAAGTCCCGTTGCCTGAGGGCGCAGCCCGATACGTTCTTTCCCGCGCCCGTCTTCACGCCTCGCTGACTCCAGGCGTCTCCGCGTCGGCCGACGGCGATGGCTTCATCCTCGCCGACCTTGCCGTCGCCGACGGCAAGGTCTCCTCCATCGCTCCGCACGACCCGGCCGTGCCTGCCGCCATCGACCTTGCCGGGCGCATCGTCCTGCCCTGTTTCGTCGACTGCCACACCCATATCGACAAGGGCCACATCTGGGCGCGCAGCCCCAATCCGGACGGTTCGTTCATGGGCGCGCTGGCCGCCAACGAATCCGACCGGCTGGCGCGATGGAGCGCAGCCGATGTCGCGCGCCGCATGGATTTTTCGCTGCGCTGCGCCTACGCGCACGGCACGAAAGCCATGCGCACCCATCTCGACAGCATCGCGCCGCAGGACCAGATCTCCTGGCCGGTCTTCGAGGAGATGCGTGAACGCTGGGCTGGTCGCATCGCGTTGCAGGCGTCTTGCCTCACCGGCGTCGAGACGGCTCGCGACAAGGCATGGTTCTCGGCGCTGGCCAAGCGTGTCGCGGCGGCAAAGGGCGTGCTGGGCGCCTTCATCTACATGGTGCCGGACCTCGAGGAACTGCTCGACTTCATCTTCTCGCTCGCCATCGAGCATGGGCTCGACCTCGACTTCCACGCCGACGAGACCGGCGATCCCTCTGCAATCGGCCTGAAGAAGATCGCCGAAGCCGCGCTCTGGAACAATTTCCGGGGGAAGATCCTCGTCGGCCATTGCTGCTCGCTGGCGCGCCAGCCCGACCGCGAGGTGCTCGACACGTTGGACAAGGTCGCGAAGGCCGGACTGTCGGTCGTCTCGCTGCCGATGTGCAATCTCTACCTGCAGGACCGGCAGGACGGCGCCACGCCGCGCTGGCGCGGCGTTACGCTGCTGCATGAGATGAAGGCGCGCGGAATTCCGGTCGCCGTGGCCTCCGACAACACGCGCGATCCCTTCTATGCCTATGGCGACCTCGACATGCTGGAGGTCTACCGCGAGGCGACGCGTATCCTGCAGCTCGATCACCCTGTTGGCGACTGGCCGAAAGCCGTCGCCGCCACGCCGGCCGAAATCATGCGTCTCGAAGGGTCAGGGATAATCGCGGCAGGCGGCTCGGCCGACTTCGTCATCTTCAAGGGCCGCAGCTTCACCGAATTGCTCTCGCGCCCCGAATCGGATCGCATGGTGGTGCGCAACGGCTTGGCGGTCGCGCGCGACCTGCCTGACTATGCCGAGCTCGACGACCTGATGGGTATGTGATGGACCTGACCGCGCTGAAAGCCGACCTTGCCGGGCTGAAGATCGAGGACAATCCAAAGATCGTCCAGCAGAAGAGCCGCGATTTCTACTGGTACAGCCCGGTGCTGAAGCGTCAGCTCGACCACGTCACGGCCGACCTCGTGGTCTCGCCGAAGAGCGAGGCCGAGGTTATCCGCGTACTCGCCGCCTGCCACCGCCATGGCGTGCCCGTCACGCCGCGCGGCACCGGCACCGGCAATTACGGCCAGGCCATGCCGCTGTCGGGCGGCGTCATCCTCAGCCTTGCCGAGATGAACACCGTCACCTCGATCTCGACCGGCCGCGTCGTCGCCGGGCCGGGCGCGATCATCGCCGACATCGATCGGGCGACACGCGCGCATTCGGGGCAGGAGCTGCGCCTGCATCCTTCGACCTATGCAACTGCCTCCATCGGCGGCTTCATCGCCGGCGGCTCGGGCGGGGTAGGCTCGATCAATTTCGGTGGCCTGCGCGATTTCGGCAACGTGCTGCGCCTGCGCGTCGTCACCATGGAGGCCGAGCCGCGGGTGTTGGAACTCACCGGCGAGGATCTCCACAAGGTCACCCACGCCTACGGCACCAACGGCATCATCACCGAGGTCGAGATGCCGCTCGCCGCCGCCTACGACTGGGTCGACGTCATCGTCGGCTTCGACAGTTTTATCGGCGCGGCGCATTACGGCAACGCGCTCGGCTGCCAGGACGGGCTGCTCACAAAACTCATCACGCCGATCGCCGCGCCGGTGCCGCAGCTCTATTTCAAGCGCCACCAGAAATTCTTCCGCGAGGGCCAGGGCATCTGCCTCGTCATGGTGGCGCCGCATTCGCTCGACGCCTTCCTCGCCTTCACGCGCCGCGTCGGCGGCGAGGTCGTCTATAACGCTGCCACGGCTTCCGACGAGGAGAAGAAAGGCCTGCCGCCCAACTACGAGCTGTCGTGGAACCACACGACGCTGCGCGCCCTGCGCGTCGATCCCGCGATCACCTACCTGCAGTCGCTCTATCCGTTCCCCAACCATATGGCGCTGATCGAGAAGATCGACGGGCTGTTCCCGGGCGAGGTTTTTTCGCATCTCGAATTCGTGCGCTTCGACGGCAACATCACCTGTTTCGGCCTCAACCTCGTGCGCTTCACGACAGAGGAGCGGCTGGACGAGATCATCCGCACCTTCGAGGAGAACGGCTGCCCGATCTTCAATCCTCACCGCTACACGCTGGAGGAGGGCGGCATGAAGCAGACCGACGAGGTCCAGCTTGCCTTCAAGCGCGAGGCCGATCCGCAAGGGCTGCTCAATCCCGGCAAGATGATCGCCTGGGAGCATCCCGAATACGACTACCGCTCCGGCAAGGTCTTTCTCTTCAAGGGGCTGGAGAAGGCCTCATGACGGCGGCGGCATGAAGATACTCGTCCTTTACGCCCACCCGGTCGAAACGAGCTTCAACGCCGCGCTCCACAAGACCATCGTCGAGCGCCTGACCGCCAGGGGCCATTCGGTCGACGACCTCGACCTCTATGCCGAGGACTTTGATCCGAGGCTCACCCGCGCCGAACGGCTTGCCTATCATGATCCGCGCGGGCCGCACGATCCCGTCGATCCCTATGTCCGCCGCCTGCTCGACGCCGAAGCGCTCGTGCTTTCCTTTCCCGTCTGGAACTACGGTTTTCCCGCCATCCTGAAAGGCTTCTTCGACCGTGTGTTCCTGCCGGATGTCTCGTTCAGGATGGTCGACGGCAAGGCGACGCCCAGCCTCCACAACATCCGCAAGGTGGCGGCGGTCACCACCTATGGCGGCAGCCGGTTCCGCGCTGCGCTGATGGGCAACCCCCCGAAAAAGCTGATCCATCGCATGCTGCGCCTGACAGTAAAACCCGGCGCGCCGGTCTCCTATCTGGCGCACTATTCGATGAACCTCTCGACGCTGGAATCCCGCGAAAGATTCAGGGCGAAGGTGGCGGCTATGATGGACGCTTTCTGATAGGGAGCTTCCGATGAGATATCTCGTAGTCTACTGTCATCCGGTGCCCGAGAGCTTTGCTGCAGCGGTGCGCGACACGGCTATCGCCGCGCTATCCGACAGCGGCCACGAGGTCAGGCTGGTTGATCTCTACGCAGAAGGATTCGATCCGGTACTCGGTGCCGACGAGCGCCGCAACATGGATCGTGCACCGACCGATCCGGCGCTCGCGCCCCATATCGAAAACATCAGATGGGCGCAGGCAGTTTTGTTCGTATACCCGACTTGGTGGTACGGCTTGCCGGCCATGTTGAAGGGTTGGCTCGACCGCGTGTGGGCGACCGACGTCGCATTCAGCTTGCCGCCCGATGGCGGCCGCATCGTTTCGCTCGTGCCGCACATCAAGAAGATCGGCGTCATCACCACTTGCGGGGCGACCTGGTGGATTTCGCTGCTTATGGGCCAGCCCGGCCGCAAGACGATCCTGCGCGGCATGCGGGCGCTCTGCGCCCCGACCGCCCGCTCGCTCTATGTCGCGCATTACGACATGGACCGATCGACGCCTGAGACCCGAGCCGCATTTCTCGGCAGGGTCAAGCGGAAGCTGGCAAGGTTCTAGCGAACTTGCCATACTGACGGCTGCTACCTCTTGAATGGCGGGCATTCGAATGATTGCAGCGGAATTCTGGGTACCGATCGTCATCGAGATCGTGGCAGGCGCGCTCAGCGCGGCGTTCATCGCCAACATCGTTCCTCCCTTGACGTTCGGCTTTTGGAAAAACGCCGTGATCGGGGCGATCGGCGGCGTTGCGCTGACCTGGCTGACCGCCCGGACACCGGGTCTGGAGCGGTTCGTGGAAGAAACTGCGAGCGAGGCCGCTGTACCCGGCCTTCCGCCGGAATTGCTGGTTGGGGTAGGCGTCGCGGGGCTGCTCGGCGGCGCCCTGTTCCTGACGGTCGCCGGTCTTGTGCGCAATCAAGTCAAAAGTTGACTTTGGGCGGCTTGGCGTCAGCCCATCTTTTTCTTCTGCAAAGCTTAGGTGGCTGATCGACAATTGATGATTTGTTGCTAGTCTAGCTGCGGGCATCCGGTTAATAGTCGGGAGCAGGCATGATCAGGTTGGGCGGAAAGTACCAGCATCTTGTCCATAATGCCGGATGCGCCTGCGTCAGTCCCGTTCTTCAACAAGCTTCGCGACGCCTGGATGCATTTTCCCGGCGTGGTTTTCTTGCCGGCCTGGCGGCGGCTGCGGTTTCCTCGGCGATGCCGAAGCCGGCATTCGCGCAAACGCCGGCGCCGGCCAAGACGGTCCTGAGGCAGGTCCGGCTGTTCGACGGGAAGTCGGATTCTCTCCGGCCCGGAGTCCAGATACTCGTCGAGGCAGGCCGCATCGCGTCGATCGATACGGCAAACAACGCACCGCCGGCCGAGGCCACCGTCATCGATTGCGGCGACCGCGTCCTCATGCCCGGCCTGATCGACGCGCATTGGCATGCCATCTTCGCGGCGGTTCCGGCGCAGGTCCTGATGATGGGTGAGCCGGGCATCGTATTCGCCACGGCGACCGCCGAGGCGGAGCGCACCCTGATGCGCGGGTTCACGACCATCCGTGACCTCGGCGGACCGACCTTCTCCTTCAAGCAGGCGATCGACGCCGGCATCATACCGGGACCACGGATATTCCCGTCCGGCGCGATGATCACCACCACTGGGGGGCATGGTGACCTTCGCATGCCCTACGACGTCCCGCGTGACGGGGCGCGCCTCAGCGTCAGCGAGAGCATGGGCGCCACGGCGATTGCCGACGACGCAGGCGATCTCAAGCTTCGTATGCGCGAGCAGCTTCGCCAGGGAGCCTCCCAGGTCAAGGTCGTGGGAGGCGGCGGCGTGTCGTCTCCGAACAGCCCGCTCGACATGAGCACATACAGCGAGGAGGAGCTTCGCGAGGCGGTGGCTCTGGCCAGGGACTGGAACACCTACGTCACCGTCCACGCTACGGGCGATGAAACGGTTCGCCGGGCGATTGCCGCCGGCGTGCCCTGCATCGAGCACGCACATCTGATGAGCGAGGACACGGCGAGGATGATCGCCGAAAACGGCATCTGGCTGAGCACGCAGCCGTTCCTGACCATGGAGGATGCCGCTTCCCAGACGGGGCCGGGCGTAGCACGAGCGCTCGAGATTTTTGGGCGTACGCCGGGGATGTACGGATACATCAAGAAGTACGGGATCAAGACGGCCTGGGGATCCGACCTCCTGTTCTCGGCCGCGCTGGCGCCGCGCCAGAACATCATGCTGACCCACCTCGCCAATTGGTACACGAACGCGGAAGTCCTGCGGGCGGCGACGTCGGTCAATGCCGACATGCTCACGCTCTCGAACCTTCGCACGCCCTACGA
>DATDJN010000346.1:0-2720 GCA_036520515.1 Rhizobiaceae bacterium | reverse complement strand
ACGCCGACATGGGCGGCGCGCGCCGGCACGTAGGAGCCCATCTGCGCGAGGATGGCGATCAGCGCGTTCTGCCTCAGGAAGGTCGACTTGCCGCCCATGTTCGGCCCGGTCAGCAGCCAGATCGCGCCATGCCTCGCGCCGTTCTCCGGCGACAGGTCGCAGTCGTTGGCGACGAAGGGCGCCTCCGCCTGCCGGCGCAGCGCCTGCTCCACCACGGGGTGCCTGCCGCCCTCGATGGCGAAGGCGAGGCTGTCGTCGACGACCGGCCGCGCATAGTCCTCGGCCTGCGCCAGGCAGGCGAGCGCCGCCGACACGTCGAGCGTGCTCAGCGCCTGCGCGCCCGCGCGGATCGCGTCCGCGGCGGCGACCGCTTCCGCCACCAGCCGGTCGAAGGCGGCGAGCTCGATGGTCAGCGCGCGGTCGGCTGCGTTGGCGATCTTTGTCTCCAGCCCCGCCAGTTCCGTCGTGGTGAAGCGCATGGCGTTCGCCATCGTCTGGCGGTGGATGAAGCGGCCCTTCGCCTCGTCCGTGCCGTTCATCGCCGCCTGATGGTTGGCGGTCACTTCGATGTAGTAGCCGAGCACGTTGTTGTGCCGGATCTTCAACGACCTGATCCCGGTCTCTTCAGCCAGGTCGCGCTCCATGCCGAGGATGATCTTGCGCGTGTCGTCGCGCAGCCCGCGCGCCTCGTCGAGACCGGCGTCGTAACCCTGGCGCAGGAAGCCGCCGTCGCGCTTCAGCAGCGGCAGCTCGTCGGCCAGCGCGTCGTCAAGATGCCGCGCGAAATCCGCCGGCAGCGCGGCGATCGCCTGCATCGCTTCGGCCAGCTCGGCGGTCAGCGGCGCGTCGGCGAAGAAGGTCGCGATCTCGCGCGCAGCCGAGAAGCCGGAGCGCAGCGCGCCGAGGTCGCGCGGGCCGCCGCGGTTGAGCGCCAGCCTGGTCAGCGCGCGCGGCATGTCGGCCACGCTTTTCAGCGACAGCCTGAGCGCCTCGCAAAGCCGCGTCTCGGCAAGGAAGAAGGAAACCGAATCCAGCCGCCGGTTGATCGCCGCGGGATCGGTCAGCGGCGCGGTCAGGCGATCCGCCAGCAGCCTGGCGCCGCCGCCGGTCACCGTGCGGTCGATGGCCTTGAACAGCGAGCCGTCGCGGCTGCCCGACAGCGTCTTCATCAGCTCGAGGTTGGCGCGCGTCGCCGGGTCGATGAAGAGCGTCGCGCCGTTCTCCTCGCGCTCGGGGAAATCGAGCGGAGGCCGCTCGGCCTTCTGCGTCTTCTCGACATAGGCGACGACGGCCGAGATCGCCGACAGCTCGGCGCGGGAAAAATTGCCAAAACTGTCCGGCGTCGCGATGCCGTAGAAGCGCGCCACCCGCGCGCTTGCCGCACCCGAATCGAACAGCGCCGCCGGCTGCGGGTTGGCGACGCGCCCGAGCACGTCGAAGGTCGCCTTCAGCTCCTCGTCATGGAACACGCTGTCGGCGACGATCAGCTCCCGGGGATCGACGCGCAGCACGTCCGACAGCAGCCGGTCGGCGTTCGTCTCGGCGACGCGGAACGCGCCGGTCGAGATTTCCGTCCACGCCAGCGCATAGGAATTGTCGCCGCTGCCCTTCACGCGTCCGAGCGCCATCAGGAAACTCGACTCGGCCGGCTGAAGCAGCTTCTCCTCGGTGATGGTGCCGGGCGTCACCAGGCGCACCACGTCGCGCCGCACCACCGACTTCGAGCCGCGTTTCCTCGCCTCGGCGGGATCCTCGACCTGCTCGCACACCGCCACCCGGAAGCCCCGCGCGATCAGCTTCTGCAGATAGTCGTCGGCGGCATGCACGGGCACGCCGCACATCGGGATGTCCTGCCCGAGATGTTTTCCGCGCTTGGTGAGCACGATGCCAAGCGCCCGGCTGGCCTCTTCCGCATCGCCGAAGAACAGCTCGTAGAAATCGCCCATGCGGTAGAACAAGAGCGAATCCGGGTTCGCCGCCTTGATCTCAACATACTGCTCCATCATCGGCGTCGCCGCCGGCTGGGCATTGTCTCGTCGTATGGGCGTCTCGTCGTTCAAGAATCGCTTCCGTTGCGGCAAAAAGCTGAGGCCGCCAGCCTGTTTGGCCCTTTACGGCGCGGGAGTGTAGCCTTAATCCCGAACGCTCCACAAAAACAAAGCAGTTTTCCCAGGGAGGGGATAGTCAGCATGGCCAGGAAACCGGAGAACGCCGGCCCGTCCGTCAGCGCGCAGGAGGCGCTCGACTTCCATGCGCAGGGCCGCCCGGGCAAGCTGGAGGTCGTGGCGACCAAGCCGATGGCCACCCAGCGCGACCTCAGCCTCGCCTATTCCCCCGGCGTCGCCGTCCCGGTGCTGGCCATCGCCGAGGACCCCTCCAGGGCGTTCGACTACACCACCAAGGGCAACATGGTCGCCGTCATCTCCAACGGCACCGCCATCCTCGGCCTCGGCAATCTCGGCGCGCTCGCCTCCAAGCCGGTCATGGAGGGCAAGTCCGTCCTCTTCAAGCGCTTCGCCGACGTCGACGCCATCGACCTCGAGGTCGACACCGAGGACGCCGAGACCTTCATCAACTGCGTGCGCTATCTCGGCCCCTCCTTCGGCGGCATCAACCTCGAGGACATCAAGGCGCCGGAATGCTTCATCATCGAGCAGCGCCTGCGCGAGCTGATGGACATCCCCGTCTTCCACGACGACCAGCACGGCACCGCCATCATC
>DATDJN010000345.1:0-6617 GCA_036520515.1 Rhizobiaceae bacterium | reverse complement strand
GCCGACCTCGACCCCAACATCAAATACACGTTCGAGGGACCCGAGAGCGGCATCGGCCAGCAGATGAACTGGACGTCGGAAAACGAAGATGTCGGCAGCGGCTCGCAGAGGATCACCAGATACGAGCCGCCGACCTTCGTCGAGACGCAGCTCGACTTCGGCATGCGCGGCAGGCCGATCTCAAGCTTCGACCTCGTGCCGTCGACGACCGGCACCGACGTCACGTGGACCTTCAAGGCGGACCTGAACGGCATTCTGGCAAAGTGGTTCGGCCTGATGTACGACCGCTGGATCGGCGCCGACTACGAGAAGGGGCTGGCCAGGCTGAAGACGGTCGCCGAGAGGCCGGAGCCGGAACCGCCGGCGCAAGCCAAGCCCGCGCAACCGGCCGAGCCTGCCCCGGAGCCTAACGCCCAGCCCGCCCCTGCTGCGCCGACAGCGCCGGCGCAGTAGCGGTCCTGCTAACTGCTGCGGGTCAGCCGCGTCGCGACGCCGAAGGCGATGCGGCTGACCACCATGGTCAGGCAGAAGGCGATCGGCCATGCGATGATGAATTGCCGCGGCCACTGGTGGAGCCATTCCGACGTCGGTCCAAGCATGATCAGGGTCAATATTCCCGACATGGACGAGGCCATCATCAGGGTTATCAGGAACTGGGCAATCAACACGGTCTTTCGATCCATCACGGTCTCGCTATGTCTTGACGACGCGTGACGGAACGGATCCTGCCACCGCGCCATCCACAAGGGGTTGGCGCCGCGGGTTCGCAGGAAAGCGACTTCATCCCGCTCACGCGGGGGCCGGAATAACCACACCAGCCTCGAATCTTTTCGGCGCCTGCGAACTAGGACCGACGCCCGGTGGTGTCAACGGCTGGCCTGTAGATAGATTGAATTGCAAATCAATCTACCCTACATAAATCGTTCTGGTGGACGGTCATCCCCGCTTCGTTCCCGTTCGACATTTTGCGCGCACGCCCCATACCGGCGCGCAGGCGCGAGGATGATCGGACGCGCATGATTTGAGCATGTCGAGCTTGAGGCCGCCTCCGAAGACGAGGAAGGTCATGAGCGGTTCTGATACGACGCCTCCCCGGCAATCGCCGCAGGCACATTCGACGCGTCGCCGCGATGCGGTGCGCCATCTCCTGCATCCGCGCCAGTTGAAGGACAGCATGGCGCTTTCACGGCAGCCCTCCTTGCGGAACGCGACCCTGGCGGGATTGCAGGCCGCAATCACAGCCGCAATCGCGCTGCCGCTTTTCTACCTTTCCCCCTGGCCCCATCTGATCGGCTTTGCTTCCCTTGGCGCGCTGGTCGCGCTTTTCGGCCGCTTCGCGCCGTCACGGTCCCGTCCCGGCATCCTCCTGCTATGCGGGATCTGTCAGGTGGTCGCCGTCTTCGTCATGTCGGCTGCGGCGTGGCTCGGCGCGCCCATGGCGTTTCAGCTCGTCCTGCTTGCCATGTCGTGCGGCGTCTTTCTTTTCGTTTCCGTCACAGGGCAGTTTGGGCCGCCCGGGCCGCTGATCTTCATCTTCGCGGCCGGCGCGTCCGTGTCCGTCGGCCTGTCGTTCGAGCAGGTGATCGAGCGGACGGCCGCCACGGCAATCGTCGCGGTTCTGGCCTGGATCGTTTGTTATGCGACCGAGGCGCTTCGCCATCTCCCGACCTCCGATCGCCCCTTTCCGTCGGACCCGGAGCAGCCGCTCCGCCACCGCCTGGTCGCAGCGGCGCGAAGCACGGCCGGCGCGGGCATCGCTATCTTCGCCAGCTACGCATTCGGCGGCAGCCATCCGGCATGGGCAGCAATGGGCGCCCTGGCGGTCATGCAGGGTTCGCATCTGCACATCACCATGAACCGCGCCGTGCAGCGCATGGCAGGCACCATTGTCGGCGCGGTCCTTGCCTTTGTCCTGCTGACGCAGGATCCGTCGGTCTGGACCGTGATATCCATCCTGGTGGTCCTGCAACTCCTGACGGAGATGGTGATCGGCATCAACTACGCCTTCGGCCAGATCCTCGTGACGCCGATGGCGCTCCTGATAACCTATCTCGGCGCGGCGCAGGCTGTCGGTCCGGAGACTGCCCCGGAACGCGTCCTCGAAACCTTGCTGGGCGCGGCGGTCGGCATCGGAATGTCGGTGATCTTCTCGACAATCGACGATCGCCGCCATCTTGCCGAACACCGCCTGGGCCGCTCAACCTGAATGGTCGGGAGCTGCAGCCACCGGCGGCAGCGCGACCATGCCGCGGAAGCTTCGATCGCCTCGCGGTCGCCGGTGATCGTCACGCCCCCCTCGCCCGGCGTCAGCCCGTAGAGATAGTCGGCGATCTGCCCGCTTGCCGCGGCCTTCGATCGCGCGGCACTTGCCGTCGAGGCCGGCGCGTCTTCGGAAGATTACCGCGACGTGCTGGCGGCCTTGCTGGATGGGCTGGCGGGCTCCGGCCCCTGCGCATGATGCACGGGGGCGTTGGGCCCTGCGGCCCGCGGCCTCGCCACGGCGCGCCGGAGCGGCGGCGGCAGCGTCGCGCAGACCATCGGCAGCTCCTGCTTGAAGCGGTCGATCAGCCAGCTCGCGGCCGGACCGGGCGGCGTGTCGGCCCGGTAGAAGGCCTGCAACTGGTAGGCCCGCTCGGGATAGGGCTCGAGGTCGAGCACGGCCAGCCGCCCGGCCGCCACGTCATCGAGGACCATCCAGGTCGGCAGTCCGCCCCAGCCGAGGCCCGACAGGATCAGCTCGCGCTTGGTCGAGGTGTCGGTCATGCGCCACGTCCGGTAGGCGAAGACGCCGAAATCCTTGCCCTTGGTCATCGTCGAGACGTCGGAGATGACGAGCTGGATATGCTCGCGCACCACCGAGAGCGGCACCCTGCCCTCGTAGGTCGCGAGCGGATGGCCGGGGGCCGCGACCGGAGTCAAAGATGCCTCGCCGATGCGTACCGCGACCATTTCCTCCCCGAAATTCACCAGTTGGCCGCCGAAGCCGATCTGGGCGCTGCGGGTCATCAACTGTTCCCAGACGAGGCCAAGCACGCCGACGTTCAGCCTGAGGCCGACCGTGGGGAACTGCGCTGCGAAGGCGGCGAGCGCGCTGGTCAGCGCGGGCGCCGGCAGCGTCACGTCGACCGCGATCACCAGTTCCGCCTCCAGCCCGTGCTTCAGTCCGTCGGCGCGGGCGCGGATGTCGTTGAGCACGCCGACCATGCGGCGCGCGTCGGCAAGCATCGCCTTGCCTTCCGTGGTCAGCGCCGGCTCGCGCGTTCCCTCCCGCGCGAACAGCTTCAGGCCGAGCTGCGCCTCCAGATTGGCGATCGTGTAGCTGATCACCGACTGCGCCCGGTTGAGCTTGCGGCCGGCGGCCGAGAAGCTGCCGGCGTCGGCGACGGCGACGAGGACCTGCAACTGGTCCAGCGTGGGGTTGGGCAGCATGGCTTATCCAAACCATAGATATGTTGGATAGAAAATATACCAGTTTTTAGAATGGATTGGAATGCCCACATTCGCCGGGAACAACAAACCCCAGCGGAGCAATCCAATGTCTTCGATCCTTCTCGTCACCTCCAGCCCGCGCGGCGCGGCGTCGCATTCGACGCGCGTGGCGACCGAACTCGCCGCCAGGCTGCGCGAGGCCAATCCGGGCACCAGGCTGGTCGTCCGCGATCTCTCAGCGCATCCTCTTCCGCATATCGACGCCGACTATACGACCGGCATCTATACGCCGGCCGACGCCCGCACCGAGCGCCAGAGCGAGGTTGTGGCCGTCTCCGACGCCATCGTCGACGAACTCTTTGCCGCCGACACGGTAATCCTCGCCACCGGCTTCATCAACTTCAGCATCTCCTCGACGCTGAAGTCGTGGATCGACCATATCGCCCGCTCCGGCAGGACGTTCTCCTACGGCGAGAACGGTCCGAAGGGCCTGGTGACAGGCAAGAAGGTCTACATCGTGCTGGCCTCGGGCGGCATCTATTCGGAGGGCGCGGCGGTGCAGATGGACCACGCAATCCCCTATCTGCGCAACGTGCTGGGCTTCATGGGCATGACCGACATCGAGGTCGTCCGCGTCGAAGGGGTCGGCATGGGACCGGACGCGACGGCGGCCGCGCTCGACAAGGCCACCGCCCGCATCGAGGCGCTGGTCGGGGCGACCGAGGTTGCCGCCGCGGCCTGAAACACCCTCACCTGCGGTCGCCAAGAGACGGCGACCCACAGCGAAAGGCAGGCGCCCGCCTGCCTTTCGTGCGTTCCGGTCGATTGCTCAGCCGAAGATGCGCTCGCCCTGCTCGTCGACGATCTGCTGGCCCTTGCGCAGCGAAACGTCGACGGCGTCGTCGAGGCTGGCGAAGCGATCGGCGCGCACGAAGCGGTGTTCCTTCACGACGCCGTCGATCTCCTTCGAGACGACGCCGCAGGTCTGGTACTGCCCGTCATTCTTGTAGGGCGTGGCGGCGACGGTGAACCCCTTGTGCTCGATCTGCCTGGCAGGCTTGCCGCCCCCGGCTGCCTCTTCCGAGCTGCCGCCACCACCAAAAAGACGCTTCAGGAATGACATCGGGTCTCCGCCTTGTGTTGCCCGGCTAAACTAGAGTGTTCCCGCTTCCGCGTCGAGATGATCCGAAGGCTGCGGAGCCCCGGCCGGACGCGGGGCTAGTCGCCGAGGTGCAGCACGATCTCGCGCCGGTGCGGCGCGTCGCGATGCTCGAAAAGATAGATGCCCTGCCAGGTGCCGAGCGCCAGGCGGCCGTCGGTCACCGGAATCGACAGCGAGGTCGCCGTCAGCGCCGCCTTGATGTGCGCCGGCATGTCGTCGGCGCCTTCGAGGCGATGGACGAGGTAACGCATCGCCGGATCGTCGGCCGGCGGCACCAGCCGCCGGAAAAACGCGTCGAGGTCCCGCTTCACGTCGGGATCGGCATTCTCCTGGATGAGCAGCGAGCAGGAGGTGTGCCGCACGAAGACCGTGAGCAGGCCGATGCCGGCGCCGACACCGCGCAGGAAGGCCGCCGCCTCGTCGGTGAATTCGTAGAGCCCCTGCCCCCTGGTCGGGATGACGATCTTCCGCTGCGAGGACATGTCTAGGCAGCTCCCGCCGCAAGCTGGCTCGCGCCCGAGCCGCGCGAGCGACCGACCAGCATGGAAATGATCGAGGCGATGAGGAAGCCGACGTTCATCGGCCGACCAAGCCATTCCCGCTCGCGACCGTCAAGCCGCTACCAGCGGCCGCTGCGGCGGTTCCAGGCGTAGAGCAGGTCGGCGAAGCGGTCGTATACGAAGCGCGTGAGCGGCAGCACCACCCGATTGCCGAGCAGCGAGGCCAGCCACCCCTCGCCCGGCGTGGCGCGCCATACCGCTATGGCGACGTCGGCGCCGACGAGCAGCCGGTCCCGCGCATCGGTGGCATGCAGCCTGCGGCGGACGTCGTCCAGCGACGCGCCGTATCGGGCCAGCGCGTCCGGCTCGGGATTGATGTCGCGAACCACGACCCTGCCTGCCTTCACGGCGTCGACCAACCGCCGCTTCTGATGCCGGATGCCGGCGTCGCAGACCGGGCAGCGGGTGTTGTACCAGACTGTCAGCACGCCACCCCCAGCGGCGGGGCCTTGAGGCACTGAATCCTCATCCCGCTCCATCTTCTTGTTCGGACAGCGGATTCATATGAACCCGCATCGTGATCCTCGCCGCGTTCTAGCCCAACGAAGCGATGATTTCGCGGTAGGCCAGTTCGGGAAACGCCTTCAGCGTAAGCGTCCTGACGTTGCCGCCCTGGCCGAGCATTATGGCAAAGCGCGCCGCTACGGCGTCATCGGGCGCCTCTGCGAGGGCAACCATGTCGTATTCGCCCATGGTGAGGTAGAACGCCCTTAGAGTGCCTCCCATCTCGCCAAGCAGCTTCCTCGCCGCATCGAGGCGTTTGGGCGAGGATTTGACGTCGCGCATGCCCTGGTCTGTCCAGTTCATCAGCATGATGTATGTCGTCACGGCACACCTCCCTCCGGCGCCACGGAGCACGGCGGTAACCGCCAGGGCGGGCATCCGGGTTCAATCGCCCTCAACTGCGTCCGACGGTCGAAGTATCCACCTGCGCCAGCGTGGCGGCAAGGCGTGACCTGGAGGGGCGGAACCCCCGAGATGGGGCAATGCGCGCGCCGGCTCGCGGCGCTACAGGATCAGACGGCGCGCAGTCCCAGCGCGGAAAGCGATACAGAAACGCTCGCTCCAAGAAACAAAAAACCCGGGACATGCCCGGGCTTTTTTCGTCTTGTCAGCTGTCCAGGAAGCTCCTCAGCTTCCTCGAGCGGCTCGGGTGCTTCAGCTTCCTGAGCGCCTTCGCCTCGATCTGGCGGATACGTTCGCGGGTGACCGAGAACTGCTGGCCTACCTCTTCGAGCGTATGGTCGGTGTTCATGCCGATGCCGAAGCGCATGCGCAGAACGCGCTCCTCGCGCGGGGTGAGCGAGGCCAGCACGCGCGTCGTGGTCTCGCGCAGGTTCGCCTGGATCGCCGCGTCGATCGGCAGGATCGCCATCTTGTCCTCGATGAAGTCGCCGAGGTGCGAATCCTCCTCGTCGCCGACAGGCGTTTCGAGCGAGATCGGCTCCTTGGCGATCTTGAGGACC
>DATDJN010000344.1:0-10028 GCA_036520515.1 Rhizobiaceae bacterium | reverse complement strand
ATCACGTCGGTGCCCCGCTGCGGCGACCATTTCAGTTCGCCTTCCACGGTCGGCGTCGACAGCGGCTGCAGCCGCTCGTCGTCGAACTCCTCCCGGATCCACCCGGCGGCGACCTCGCCGGAGAATTTCTCGCCGAGATCGAATTCCAGGCCGCTGCGCACCGCGTAGCGGTCGGACGAGCGCTGGAAACCGGCGCTGTCGATCTTCTGGTCGTAGAGGTTGCGGCCGATCTCGGTCTCGACGAAAGGCGTCAGCGCCGGCGATATCTCGTAGCCGGTGCGCAGCGCCAGCGTGTATAGCGTCGCGTCGCGGTCGCGCTGCGACAGCACGCCGCCGCCTTCGAGATCGGCATCGCCATAACTGTCGTGGATGACGCCGCCGGTGACGCCGAAACGCACCTTGCCCGCGTCCTTTTCCAGGCCGAGCGTGCCCCCGACAGTCTGCCGGATGGGCTCTTCGGCCGCGCCGACGATGACGACCGGCGAGGCAGCCGATTCGGGCGCGGCCGAATAGGTGAAGGTGCCGCGGGCGCGGTATCCCCGGGCAAGCTCGAGCTCGAGGGCGGCGTCGATGCCCGCCTCGACGTCGTGGACCTCCTCGCCCGACAGCGTCTTGCGGAAGGTGCCGTATGCGTCGACCGTCGCCGAGTGGCTCGACCAGTCCGACACGGCGTTGAGGCGCAGCGTCGATTCCGACAGCACCGCCTCCGAACCGCCCGCGGAGGAGTCGGCGTTCGAGGTTGCGGTCACCCCCGATTCGATCGACGGCTTCAGGATGAAGGTTCCAAAGCGGACGCCGACCGCCTCGTAGGGATTGTCCTCGACCGGCCGGTTCAGGTCCTCGATGGCCTGGACCCGCTCGGCGCTTGGATCGAGAAACTGCCCCTCCAGCGAATCGATAGCCGGCTCGCGTACGGCGCCAGTGGGCGTAAGGTCGGTTTCCCGCTCTGCTTCAGACCGGGCCGCGATCCCGTCGGCGGGGTTCCCCTCGCCTGCCGCCGCCCGGTCGGACTGCCTATCGGCGAACGGGTCAGCCAGGTTGTCGGCAGGCTGTGACGGCAGCGCGCCGGGGCTCACCGGCTCGTAGATCGGGCTCGTATTGGCCTGCGCGACGTCCTCCTCGCGGGGGAGCGATCGTTCGGCATCGTCCGCGACCAGCGGGCCGCGCAGCCCCGTGGCTTGCTGCGCCTGCGCGGAGCCGGCGACAGCCAGCCCGGCTGCCGTGGCGGCCAGGAGAAGTGCCTGCAAAGCGCGCAGTCGGGGACGTGTTCTCGTGTCGAGCCTGAGCGCCGGCATTTCCACCCAAAGATTGAAGGCGCCAAGCCGCGCCCATGCTTACCGGACCGTAAACGTCGATGGTTAATGGAGGGTTGAAGGAGCTTCGGCAGCGTATCCGCGAAAGTGGACAGAAAGGCCTTGAAGGGGTAATCCGCTGTCCATGCATGCCTTGCCGATGAAGAAAGTCCCTGACCGTAGCGCCGCGATCGCGTCGGCGTTGCGCACCGTCGCCACCGAGCAGGCCGGAATGGCGGCGCTCGCCGAGGCGCTGCAGAACGGCCTCTCCGAAGCTTTTGGCCATGCCATCGAGCTGGTTTCGGCGATCCGCGGCCGCGTCATCGTCACCGGCGTCGGCAAGAGCGGCCATATCGGCGCCAAGATCGCCGCGACGCTGGCCTCCACCGGCACCCCGGCCTTCTTCGTCCATCCGGCCGAAGCCCACCACGGCGACCTCGGCATGATCGCCAGGGATGACGCCATCATCGCCATGTCGTGGTCGGGCGAGAGCGCCGAGCTGAAAAGCATCGTCGCCTATTCGCGCCGCTTCTCCATCCCGCTGGTCGCCATCACCTCCGGCGAGACCTCGGCGCTGGCGCGCGAGGCCGACGTCGTGCTGCTCCTGCCGCGCGTGCCGGAGGCCTGCCCCAACGGGCTGGCGCCCACCACGTCGACGCTTCTCCAGCTGGTCGTCGGCGATGCGCTTGCCATCGCGCTTCTGGAAGCGCGCGAGTTCACCCCCGACCAGTTCCGCATCTTCCATCCCGGCGGCCAGCTCGGCGCCAGCCTGATGAAGGTGCGCGAGATCATGCACAAGGGCGATGACCTTCCGCTGGCGCCGGCCGGCAGCGCCTTGCGCGATGCGATCGTGACGCTGTCGCAGAAGCGCTTCGGCTGCGTCTGCATCGTCGATGAAGGCGGCCGGCTCGCCGGCATCGTCACCGACGGCGACCTGGCCCGCAACCTCGACCGCAACCTCGGCGGGCTGCTGGTCGACGACATCATGACGCGCATGCCGAAGACCGTCGATCCGGATGCGCTGGCCGGCGAAGCGATCGCCATCCTCGACGAGAAGCGCATCTCTGCGCTGGTCGTCGTCGAGGACGGCAAGCCGGTCGGCATCGTCCACTTCCACGACCTGCTCAGGATCGGCGTGGCTTAGGCTCCTCGTCCTTCTCCCCGTCTAGGGGGGAGAAGACAGGATAATCACACCGGCTCGACCACCAGCTCCAGGTCCAGATCCGTCGCGGACGTGACCCGCACCTTGGTGCCGGCCGGCAGGTCCGGTCCCGACACCCGCCACACCGTGTCGCCGATCTTGACGCGGCCGCGCCCGTCGGTGATCGGCTCGGTCAGCGTCGCGGTGCGGCCGACGAGCTGTTCGCCGCGCCGGTTGAGAAGCGGCTGGTCCGACGTGTCCCTGGCGCTGCCCATGATCTTCTTGCCGACGATTGCCGAGACGAGCGCCAGCGCCAGGAATGTCACGACCTGCACCTCCCAGCTCCAGAAGCTGGCGTCCCACAACATCAGCGAGGCCGCGCCGACGATGAGCGCCGCGAGCCCGATCCACAGGATGAAGACGCCCGGAAGCAGGATTTCCAGCGTCAGCAGCACGAAACCCAGGACCATCCAGTTCCAGGGCCCCAGCTCGGCGAAGACCTGCTCCAGCATGGCCGCCTACCTGTTCTCGTCCGTGCGCACCAGCGGCGGCCGCGCGGCCTGCCGCTGGGCCCCGGCGGTGCCTTCGGCCCTGAACACTTCCTTCGCGATTTCGCCGATGCCGCCCAGCGTCCCGATCAGCGACGACGCCTCCATCGGCATCAGCACCACCTTGCTGTTCGGCGCCGAGCCGATCCTGGCCAGCGCCTCGGTGTATTTCTGCGCGACGAAGTAGTTGATCGCCTGCACGTCGCCCTTGGCGATCGCATCGGACACCACCTGCGTCGCCCTCGCCTCGGCTTCCGCCGCGCGCTCGCGCGCCTCGGCGTCGCGGAACGCCGCCTCGCGCCGGCCCTCGGCCTCCAGGACCTGAGCCTGCTTCAAGCCTTCGGCCTCGAGAATCTGCGCGCGCTTGTTGCGCTCGGCCATCATCTGGCGGGCCATCGATTCCACCAGGTTCGCCGGCGGGTTGATGTCCTTGATCTCGACGCGGGTCATCTTGATGCCCCAGGGGTGCGCCGCCTCGTCGACGATCCTCAAGAGCCGCTCGTTGATCGCGTCGCGGTTGGACAGGAGCTCGTCGAGGTCCATCGAACCCATCACCGAGCGGATGTTGGTCATGGTGAGGTTGAGGATGGCGTTCTGCAGGCCGGACACCTGGTAGGCCGCCTGCGGCGCGTTGAGCACCTGGTAGAAGGCGACGCCGTCGACCGACACGATGGCGTTGTCCTTGGTGATGACCTCCTGCGTCGGCACGTCGAGCACCTGCTCCATCATGTTCATCCTGGCGCCGACGCGGTCGACGAAGGGGATGATCATGTTGAGGCCCGGCGACAGCGTCTTGGTGTAGCGGCCGAAACGCTCGACCGTGTAGTTGTAGCCCTGCGGCACCGTCTTGATGCTGGTGAAGATCACCAGAAGCACAAGCACGACCAGCGCCGGTATGATGATGTCGAAGCCCGAGAACATATCGCGTCTCCCCCGTTGAAGCGGTTTCGGCCGTCCGAGAATCACATAGGATTCGCCGATAGCTATACAATCAGACGGTGGCTGATTGTTGAACGCGTGGTTAGCGGCGAAGCTTAACGGCGATTGAACGCGAAAAGGCCGGCGTCGCTGTCTTCCCGCCCGCCGATCGCGCCCGCCACGATCTCCGAGGCGACCTGCGAATAGGTGATGCCGTTGCCGCCATATCCCATCACAGCATGGACGCGCGGATGGCGCGGCACCGGGCCGATATAGGGCAGGCCCGTGGTCGTCGTCCCGAACGAGCCGGCCCAGGCGAATTCCGGCTTGGGGTCGAGCTGCGGGAAGAGCTTTCCCAGCTTCTCCGAAATGCGCGCGGCTTTCCCCGCGATCAGCGCGTCGCGCCTTTCCTCGTCGGAGAACTCCTCGTCCTCGCCGCCGCAGATCACGCGGCCGTCCCCGGTGGCGCGCATGTAGAGATAGGGGTCGGAAGCCTCCCAGATGAAAGCCTCCCCGGGCCAAAGCCGGCGCGGCTGCGGCCGCGTGGCGATCGCGAAGGTCGAGATGATCTTGTGCCTTGCCGCCGGCACGATGTCGGTCAACTCGTAGCCGGTGGCGAGCACGACGTGGGCGGCGGTGATCGTCGGTCCGCCTTTCGTCGCGATCGTAACCTCGTTCTTTCCGTCCTCGATCGCGGCCGCCTCGACCGGCGCATAAAACCGCGCGCCGCGCGCCAGCGCCGTCCGCAGCATGCCCGCGGTGAGCTTGCGCGGGTCGAGCGTCAGATTGCCGTAACTCAGGATCGCGCCGTCGCGATGGATGCCGAAGCGCTCGCCGAGTTGTGCCGCCGTGAGATAGCTCGCGTGGATGCCGGCCTGCCGCCTCATCTCGGCCTCGTCACGAAGCTCGCCCGGTCCGAGCGCATTGCCGGAGAGGTAGAGCGAGGGCCGACGGTCGAGGCCGCATTCTATGCCGAGGTCCGGGATGCGGGCCGCGAGGCTTTCCACCGAGAGGCGCGAGCGCCGCCATGCCTGCTCCGCCTTCGCGCGGCCGATCATGCCGGCAAGCTTGGCCAGCGGCTGGTCGATCTCGAACTGCACCAGAGCGGTGGTCGCCGCGGTCGAGCCCTTCATCGGTCCGCGTCGGTCGATCGCCACCACGGAATGGCCGCGGGCCGTCAGCGCCTCGGCGATCATCGCGCCGCTGATGCCCATGCCGACCACCGCGACATCCGCCCTCACGTCACGGATGAGCTTCCCGGTCGGAACCGACGGCACGCGGTAGGCGAACCAGACCGGACGGCCTGTCCTGAGATCGAGCTTGCGGCGCAATGGAATCTCCCCTCGGCTGCGTTAAACGCCTCGGGAAGGTGGCGGTTCCGCTCAGACCCAGCCCTGCAGCTCGCGCCGGACCAGCGTCTCGATGACGTCCATGCCCTCCGGGCTGTCGTTCAGGCAGGGGATGTGCGCGAAATTCTCGCCGCCGGCGTGCAGGAACTCGTCGCGCACCTCGCGGCCGATCTCGTCCAGCGTCTCGATGCAGTCGACGGAGAAGCCGGGATTGAGGATGGCGATCGACTTCACGCCGTCATGCGCGAGCTTCTCCACCGTCTTGTCGGTATAGGGCTGTAGCCATTCCTGCGCGCCGAAACGCGACTGGAAGGTGGTGATCAGCTTCTTCTCGTCCCAGCCGAGCTTCTCGCGCAAGAGCCGCGTCGTCTTCACGCAATGGCAGTGATAGGGGTCGCCCTTCTGGAAATACGGCATCGGAATGCCGTGATAGGAGGCGATCACGACCTCCGGCTCGAAGTCGAGCTTGGCCAGGCCGGCCTGCATGGAGCGCGCCAGAGCCTCTATGTAGACAGGTTCGTCATAATAGGGCGGAAGCGAGCGCACGGCCGGCGCGTGCCGCATCGTCATCAACGCGCGAAAAAGCTGGTCGTTGGCGGTGGCGGTGGTGGTGGCCGAATATTGCGGATAGAGCGGAACGGTGAGGATGCGGTCGCAGCCCTGATCGTAAAGGCGCTGCACGGCGCTTTTGATGGACGGGTTGCCGTAGCGCATGCCCCATTCGACCGCCACGTCCGGCAGGTCGGCGAGCGCCGGCGCCAGCTTCTCGGCCTGGCCGCGCGTATAGGTCCTGAGCGGCGACTCGTCCCTTTCCGTGTTCCAGATCCGCTTGTAGTTCTCGCCGGACTTCTGCGGCCGCGTCGTCAGCACCAGCCCGTACAGGATCGGATACCAGATCACCTTCGACAGCTCGATGACGCGCGGGTCGGACAGGAACTCGCGCAAGTAGCGCCACATCGACTTGTAGTCGGTGCCGTCGGGCGTTCCCAGGTTGACAAGCAGCACGCCGACGCGGCGCGGCTTGATCGGCGGGTGTCCGGCTGGCAGTCGTGCCGGTTCGATTGCGTTCTGGGTGCTGGAAGTCATGCCGCTTTCTCTTGCAAGCCCGGAAACTAGCGACGAAACCTGCATTTGCAATGCAACGTCTGGCCGCACCTTCCAGTTTGGCTGGCTTACAGAAAAAGGCCCGCCCGGTCGAGCCGGACGGGCCTTTTACGCTTCGCGGTAACCGGCAATCAGCTTGCCGGCGGGATCTTGAGCGCCGTGCCGACGGTGAGCTTCTTGGCCTGTATGCCCGGATTGGCGTCGGCGATCGTCTTCCACTTTGAGCCGGCGCCGTAGACTTCCCTGGCGATGGCCCAGAGCGTGTCGCCGGCGACGATGGTGCGGGCGTTCTCGGCCGACGCCGCCGCAGCGGCGGGCGCGGGCGCGACAGCTTCCGCTGGGGCAGCGGCGACGGTCGCCCCGATCTCGGTGATGCGGCCCTCGAGCTTCGGCGTGTACGGGCGGTTGGCGGTCAGGTAGTCGGCCACCACCTGCTCCAGCCCCGGACCGTAGTCATAGGCGTTCTGCGCGTTGGTCTTGAACAGCTCGTAGCCGTCGCCGCCGCCGCGCGTGAAGTTGTTGGTGGCGACCGTATAGAGCTTCGCCTCGTCGATCGGCGCCCAGGCCCCGTTCTCCTGCACCTCGACGGACTTGATGCGGCCGGCGTTCGGGGCGACCGACTTGTCGAAGGAATATTTCAGCCCGGCGACTTGCGGGAAGGCGCCCTTGCCCTCCTCGACGGCCGAAACGCCGTGCTCCAGCGAGGCGACGATGTCCTTGCCGGTGAGCTGGAAGGTGGCCAGCGTGTTCTGGAAGGGAAGCACGGTCAGCACCTCGCCCATGGTGATGGTGCCCTGGTCGATGGAGGCGCGCAGGCCGCCACCGTTCTGGAAGACGATGGTGACGCCCTGGTCCTTCACGCGGTCGAGGATGGCGTCGGAAACGAGGTTGCCCATCTCGCATTCCCGCACGCGGCAGGACTTGCGGTCGCCGTCGATCGGCGCGGTCGTCTCGGAGACTTCCTTGGCCTTCAGCTCCTCGATCGGCGCGCCGAGTTCCTTGATGCGGGCGAGCACGCCGGCGTCCGGCGTGATCGACTTGTCGAGCAGCATCGGATCGCCCTTCGCTTCCTTGACGACGCCGTTGTCGTCGAAGGTGACGGTGAATTCGCCGAGATATTTCGAATAGGACGCCGCCTGCGTCACCGGAACCTTGTAGCCGTCGGGATTGTCGACCATCGTCGGATACGGCCCCTCGGCCTTGTCGTCCGTGTTCGACAGCAGCGAATGCGAGTGGCCGCCGACCACCACGTCGACGCCCGGTATCTTGGCGATCAGTTCCTTGTCCCGGGGATAGCCGACATGCGTCAGCGCGATGATCTTGTTGACGCCCTCCTGCTTCAGCTTCTCGACCTCGGCGGTGATCGTCTTGATGTCGTCCTCGATGGCGATGTTCGGGCCCGGCGCTGCGATCTCGGGCGTGTCGTTGGTCACCGCGCCGACGATGCCGATCTTCTGGCCGCCGACGTCGAGCACCAGCGATGGCTTGATGCGGTCGCCGACCTTCGAGGCCGCGTTCGCACTGACGTTCGCCGACAGCACCGGGAACTCGATCACGTCGAGGAACGGCGCCAGCGCGTCCTCGCCGTCGTCGAACTCATGGTTGCCGACGGTCATGGCGTCGAACTTCATCTGGTTCAGGAACTCGGCTTCCGCCGCCCCCTTGTAGGTGGTGTAGAAGAGCGAGCCCTGGAAATTGTCGCCGCCGTTCAAGAGCAGCACGTTCTGGCCTTCGAGGGCCTTCTTCCGGTCGGCGATGGCCGTCACCAGGCGCGCCGCGCCGCCGAGGCACTTGCCCTCCGTCTCCTCTTCGGCCGAGCAGGTCGATTCATAGGCGTTGTTCGATTCGATGCGGCTATGCCAGTCATTGATGTGCAGGATGGTCAGGGTGTAGTCGGCAAAGGCGGCTGCGGCCGACAGGCCAAGCGCCGAAGCCGACAGCGCGGCGATAACGGCAAACTTTCTCATGCGACATCTCCCGATTTGCAGCTGTCCAACAGCGTCTAACGCGCTTCAGTGACGTTTTTTCAGTATTCCCAAGCGGGATGTTCACACCCGTATTTCGCCGACGCAAGCGAAAACAGCTTTCGGAACTAACGGGAATAGTCGCGTTCGTCGGCGATCACCTTGCCGTCATTGGGCAGGCTGCCGGCCGCCACGGCCGCGACCGTCCCCGAAAGGCCGGTGACCTCGCGCAGCGCCGCCTCGATGGCCTCGAGGTCGGGCGGGCCCTGCCCCGCCGGCTCGACTTCCAGCCGCATCGCGTCGCGGTTGCCGTCGCGAAAGACGACCAGCCTCGCCTTGACGATCTCCGGATGGCGACGGAGCACCTCGCCGACCTGTTTCGGATCGACGAACATGCCCTTCACCTTGGTGCGCTGGTCGGCGCGTCCCATCCATCCCTTGATGCGCGTGTTCGTCCGCCCGCAGGGCGACGCGCCGGCAAGCACCGCCGACAGGTCGCCGGTGCCCAGCCTGATCATCGGATAGGCCGGGTTGAAGCTGGTCACCACCACCTCGCCCACCTCGCCTTCCGGCACCGGATCGCCGGTTCCCGGCCGCACGATCTCGAGGATGATGTTCTCGTTGACGATCATGCCTGGGGTGGGGCCTCCGTCCGGTCCGGCGCTCTCATAGGCGATGACGCCGAGCTCGGCCGTCGCATAGGCCTGAAGCACCGCGACGCCGCGCGCCGCATAGTCCTGTCGCATCGCCGGAAACAGCGCGCCGCCCGACACCAGCGCGCGCTGGAAGGAGGAGAGGTCCTTGCCCATCTCCTCGGCACGGTCGAGCAGGATCTTCAGGAAATCCGGCGTGCCGCAATAGACGACGGGCTTCAGGCTCACCGCCGCCTCGACCTGCGCGTCCGTATTGCCGGTGCCTGCCGGAAACACCGCGCAGCCGAGCGCCCGCGCGCCTTCCTCCAAAATGAAGCCCCCGGGCGTCAGGTGGTAGGAGAAGGCGTTGTGGACGATGTCGCCGGCGCGCACGCCGGCGGCCAAGAAGGCGCGCGCCGACTGCCACGGATCGCTGCCCGGCCCCTGCACCTCCAGGATCGGCCCCGGCGAGTGGAAAAGCCGCGCGCCATGCAGCGCGCCCGCATCGGCGAAACCGCCGAAGGGCGGCTCGCTGGCCTGGAACTCGGCAAGTTCGGCCTTGCGCAGCACCGGCAGTCTGGCCAGCGCCTCGCGGCTGGTCACGGCGGCGGCGTCGATGTTTTCCAGCCGCCTCGCCCAGCCGGGCGCATTTGCCTTCGCCTGCTTCAGGAAAGCCGGCAGGCGGCCGAACAGGTCGGCCTCGCGGCTTTCATGTTGCCGGGTTTCCAGCGCGTCGAAATGGACGGCCATGATGTCCTCCGTCCAGGGAGGATAACCGCAGCGGCACGGTCAGGTCAGCCCCGCTGCGGGGCGAAGGCTCAGGCGCGCCTGGTCAGCACGAACTGCTGGCCCTGGGCGCTCGTGCAGTTGAGCTGGCTGGTCGAGACGAGCAGGCAGTTGAAGCCTATGGGTTGCCCCTGGCGGATCAGCGAGGTGCCCGTGATCTGCACCGAGGTCGGGCTGTTCGCCACATAGCTGCCTTCGGCGAGTTTCTGGCCGGTGTCGGTGGCGACGGTCCTGAAGACGCCGCCCGAAAGCGTGGAGAGCCCGGTTCCCTGCGCGTCGATCCAGGAGCCTTCG
>DATDJN010000343.1:0-10566 GCA_036520515.1 Rhizobiaceae bacterium | reverse complement strand
GATTTCATCACGATGAAAGCATCCGTATCGCAGCTATCCAGGAAAGTGCCGGCCGTCGTGACGCCGCCGGACAGCTCGATCTTCTCGCCGAGCAGCCAGCCGGCATCTGCAAGCGGCGGCTCGGTCTGGCCGGGCGCCGCCTCGATCGCCGCGCTCGGCACCAGCTCGGCGACATTGACGAAGCTCCAGCGCATGTAAGGAGCGGTGCGCCAGGTCGCGAGCGTCACGTCCTCGCGAGCGAAACCGTAGCGGCCGCGAAAGCTGTCTTCAGGCAAGGTCATGCATGTCTTCCGGGGAAGCGCCGGGAACGCCAATCGGCCCACGCGCTTAGGGAAGCCGGCCCGCCAAGTTTCCGCCGGGCCGGCTTCGCGTCACTTCTGCAGTTCGGTCCAGATCCTGCTGTATATGTCCTGTACCTCGGGCGAGCACAGGACCTGAAGTTCGCCGTTCGCCTTCACGTCGTCCGGAATGACGACCTCTGGCGCGTCCTTCATGTCTTCGGGCATGAACTTGTCCGACCCTGCGATGCCGTTGGCGTAGCGATGGAAGGCCGACAGGCCGGCCGCGGCCTCGGGATCCATGATGAAGTTCTGGAAGAGCTTGGCGTTCTCGACGTTCTTGGCCTCCTTGAGCACGAGGACGTTGTCGCTCCACAGGCCGTAGCCTTCCTTCGGATAGAAGAAGTTGATCGCCGGGTTGGCGAGCCGCTGGCGCAGGCCGGAGCCGTTCCAGTCGCTGGAGGCGGCGAAGTCGCCCGAGCCCATCTTCTCGATCACGCCGTATTCCATCGCGATCCAGTTCGGCTTGGCGGCGACGAGCGTGTCGCGCACCTTCTTCAGGGTCTCCCTGTCGTCGGCGCACTGCTTGCCGCCTACGAACTTGGTCGCGGCGAACAGGACGTCGTTCATTTCCGGAACCACGTTGACCTTGCCCTTCAGCTCGTCGGGCGTATCGAAGATGATGCCCCAGGTGTCGGAGGGGCCTTTGTAGACATCGCTGTTGACGACGATGCCGATCGTGCCCCACGCCCATGGCACGGTGTATTTGCGGCCTGGGTCGAAATCGGGATTGGCCCATTCGGGCGCGACGTTCTTGAAGTTTTCCATCTGCCCGGGATTGGTCTCGAGAGCCAGCCCCTCGCTTATCCAGATCGGCACGAACGTCTGCGACGGCACGGCAATGTCGAAGCCGTGGCCGCCCTGGCGGACCTTGGCGAGCGCCGTGTCGTTCGAATCGTAGTCGGTGATGGTCACCTTGACGTTGTACTTGTCCTCGAACTTCTTGATGACGTCGGGGCTGGTGTAGTTGCCCCAGTTGTAGATGTTGAGCTCGCCCTCGGCGCTGGCCAGGCTGGTCGAGGCCAGCAATGCGCCCGCGATGGCTGCGGCAGTCGTTTTCCAGTTCATCCTTATTCTCCCATTTTTGGTCAGCTTTGTTTCCTGCTCATGAAGAAGAACAGCGTCACGATCAGGACCGACAGCAGCAGGAATACGGTCGAGATCGCATTCATTTCGGGCGTTATCGCCCTTCTCAATTGGCCGAGCATGTAGGTCGGCAAGGTATCCTGTCCGCCGGATTTTACGAAGTTGGTGATGACGACGTCGTCGAGCGAGATGACGAAGGCAAGCATCAGCCCGGCGAGAAGGCCCGGCCACAGCAGCGGCAGGGTGATGCGGCGGAAGGTCTGCCACGGAGTGGCGTAGAGGTCCGCGGCTGCACGCTCCAGCGTCAGATCCATGCTTTCCAGGCGCGCCCGGATCGGCAGATAGGCGAAGGGGATGCAGAATGCCGTGTGCGCGAGGATGAGGTAGCCGAGGCCGGAATAGCCGGTGAAGACCTTCACCCGCGAGAAGAAGATCAGGAGCGCCACCGCAGTCACGATCTCCGGCACCATCAGCGGCTGGTTGATAAAGGCGTATTTGAAGGTCAGCCCTCGATAGGGCGCCCTGCGGGTGGTGGCGAGCGCGGCCATGGTCGCGGCTATGGTTGCGAGTATCGCCGCGGCGGAGGCTATCTGCAGCGAACGGATCGAGGCCTCGATCACCGCGCTGTTGTTCCACGCCGCTTCGAACCAGCGCAGCGAGAAACCCTCGAAATTGCCGAGCGAAGTGCCGGCATTGAAGGAATAGAAGACGAGGATGAGGATCGGCGCGTAAAGCGCCACGAAGCAGGCGACGGCGATCGCGGTGAAGCCCGGCTGGCTGCGGATGGAGAACGCCCTAGCCATGGTGCCGCTCCGCTCCGCCGCTGGCGTTGCGCACATAGACGAGCAGCGTGATCATCACGATCAGCATGAGCGTAATGGAAAGCGCGGCCCCCAGCGGCCAGTTGCGGCCCTGCCCGAACTGCAGCTCGATCAGGTTGCCGATCATCAGGTTCTTTCCGCCGCCAAGGATCGACGGCGTCACATAGGCGCCGAGCGAGGGGATGAAGACGAGGATCGAGCCCGCGACGACGCCAGGCTTCACCAGCGGGAAGATGATGCGCCTGAGAACGTTGATACGGGTGGCATAGAGGTCGTAGCCGGCCTCGACGAGCCGGAAGTCGAGCTTCTCCATGCTGGCGTAGAGCGGCAGCACCATCAGCGGCAGGTAGACATAGACCATGCCGAGCATGATGGCGAAGTCGGTAAACAGCATCTGCACCGGGCGCTCGACCAGGCCGACCCCGATCAGGATGTTGTTGACGATGCCTTCGTTGCGGATGATCTCCAGCACCGCGAAGGTGCGGATCAAGAGGTTCGTCCAGAACGGGATGGTGATCAGGAAGAGCCAGATGTCGCGGTCGCGCTCGCGGCGCGTGGCGATGAAATAGGCGGTCGGGAAGCCCACGATCAGCGTGACGACGGTCGTCATCAGCGACAGCTTCACTGAGCGCCAGAAGATCGACAGATGCGCATCGGCCAGCGACAGCGTCTCATCGAATATGTCGCGCTGGAAGAGGACCGAGGTCCAGCCGCCCAACGAGAACTCCCATTTCACGTCGCCATAGGGGCCAGGCGCCAGGAAGGAATAGGCCAGCACGATGAACAACGGGCCGATTGCCGCGATGAAGACGATGAACAACGCCGGCGCCGACAGCAGCCATCGGTTGGCGATGTCCTTCCGTTCTCTCGCCTCCGCCGTTTGCGCGACAACCGCCATCGTCAATCCTTCAGGATCTGCGCGACGCCGGGACTGACGGCGATGCCGATCTTGTCGCCGGTTTCATGACCACAGGGTCCGCTGCGCGCGTTCTGCTGGCGCACGACGAAATGCGCTCCGTCGTCGAGCGCGACATGGATATGCGTGTCGGTGCCGAGATAGACGACGTTGGAGACGGTGCCGGAAAGCAGTCCCGCGCCCGGCTGGACCGCCTGGGCATGCTCGGGGCGGATGACGACGGTGACGCGCCCCGAAGGTTGCGTGCCGACCGGATAGGTGGCGTCGATCCCGGCGCCGGAGGCCAGCACGACGGTCGCCGACTCGCCCTCCACCGACTTCACCTCGCCGGTGAGGAAGTTGGTTTCGCCGATGAAGTCGGCGACGAAGCGCTCGGCCGGGCGGTCATAGATCTCCCAGGGCGAGCCTATCTGCAGGATCCTGCCGCCCGACATGACCGCGATGCGGTCCGACATCGCCAGCGCCTCTTCCTGGTCGTGCGTGACGAATATGAAGGTGATGCCGGTCTCGCCCTGCAGGCGCTTCAGCTCGATCTGCATCTCCTTGCGCAGCTTGTAGTCGAGTGCCGACAGCGGCTCGTCGAGCAAGAGCACCTTCGGCTGCGGCGCCAGCGCGCGGGCGAGCGCGACGCGCTGCTGCTGGCCGCCGGAAATCTGGCTGGTCCGCCGTTCCGCGAGCTTCTCCATGCGAACCAGCTTGAGCATCGCGGCGACCCGCGCCCGGACCTCGCCTTTCGGCTGGCCCAGCATCTCCAGCCCGAAGGCGATATTCTGCGCCACCGTCATGTGCGGGAAGAGCGCGTAGCTCTGAAACACCGTGTTGACTGGCCGCTTGTAGGGCGGCAGCGGCGCGATGTCATTGCCATGGAGCAGGATCTCGCCGCTGTCGGGGAAGTCAAAACCGGCGATCAGCCGCAGCAGCGTGGTCTTGCCGCAACCGGACGGTCCCAGCAGCGTGAAGAACTCGTTTTCGCGCACCGACACGAAAACATCGTCGAGCGCAGCCACCTGGTGCTCGCCGGAGCCGAAGAGTTTGCTCACCCCGCGGGCTTCTATCGCCGCCTTGTCTGCCGGAACCGCCACGCTGCCTCGATATTCTGTCCCCTGCGGAGCCTCTGTGGGCGTCCTGCGATGCAAAGGTCAGCATAACGGACGCAACTTGGCAATCCGCCGCGGAGATGCTTGCACAGCGCTGGCCCGCGCGGCTACGTTCGCCCGACTTTCAGCAACAGAGTTTTCAGGAACGCGATTTCATGAAGACGATCTTCTCGCCGGAACACGCCGGACATTCAGGAACAATGGAACTGATCGGCGGGTCGATCGTCCCCGGCTTCGAGATGCCCTCCCGCGCCGGATACATTCACGCACGGGTTGAAAGCGAAGGCCTCGGCCCGATCCTGCCGCCCGCCGAGCACGGCATCGAAGCCGCCGCCCGCGTCCACGCGCAGGACTATCTGGATTTCCTGCCGACCGTCTGGCCGCTCTGGACGGAGTCCGGCCGGGACGGCTCTGCGCTGCCCTTCGCCTGGCCGACGCGCGGCCTGCGCGGCGACGTCAGGCCCCAGGCGATCGACGCCCTCCTCGGTTTCTATTCCTTCGACGGCGGCGCACCCTTCGTCGAGGGCACATGGAAGGCGATCAAGTCGTCCTACGACGTGGCGCTGACGGCGGCGGCCCTCGTCCAGGGAGGCGAACGGTCGGCCTTCGCGCTTTGCCGTCCGCCGGGACACCATGCCGGCGACCGCTTCATGGGCGGCTATTGCTACATCAACAACGCGGCGGTGGTGGCGCAGTGGTATCGCGACCGGGGCGCCAAGCGCGTATCGATCCTCGACGTCGACTACCACCACGGCAACGGCACCCAGCAGATCTTCTATGCCCGCAGCGACGTGCAGGTGCTGAACCTGCATGGCGATCCAATGGTCGAATACCCCTACTTCCTCGGCCACGCCGAGGAGACCGGCGAAGGCGAAGGCAAGGGCTTCAACGTCAACTACCCGATGCCCTTCGGCACCGCCTGGAAGCAGTGGAGCGCGGCGCTCGAAGACGCCTGCCAGAAAGTCGTGGCCTACCGGCCGGATGTTGTCGTGGTGTCGCTCGGCGTCGATACTTTCGAGAAGGACCCGATCAGCAAGTTCAAGCTGAAGACGGAGGATTACCCGAAGATCGGCAGGCGCATAGCAGCGCTCGGCTTGTCGACGCTCTTCGTCATGGAAGGCGGCTATGCGGTGGAGGAGATCGGCGTCAACGCCGTCGGCGTGCTGACCGGCTTCGAAGGCAACTAGGCCGGAAGGCATGGGCCTCGACACCCACACCTGGCTCAATCCGCCGCCAAAATGCAGCTTCGAGGGCGGCGCGCTGCATGTCGAGACGGGCCGGGAAACCGACTTCTGGCGCGAGACTTTTTACGGCTTCTGGCGGGACAGCGGTCATTTCCTTCATGCGCCCGTTGCCGGCGACTTCACCGCCGAGGTGACGGTCGAAGGCCGTTACGAGGCGCTTTATGACCAGGCCGGGCTGATGGTCCGGCTCAGCGAATCGCACTGGATCAAGGCCGGCATCGAATACACCGATGGGGTCATGTATTTCTCGACCGTCGTGACCAACAATGCCTCCGACTGGTCACTGGTCAGGATTCCCGCCGCGGAGAAGGTGCGTATCCGGCTGACGCGGCACCGCGAAGCGATCCGCGTGCAATATCTCGACGTCACCGACAGCAGCTGGAAACCGGCGCGGCTGGCTTATTTCCCGCCTACGGCATCCGTCGATGTCGGCATCATGTGCTGCTCGCCGCAGCGCGCTGGCTTCAAGGCCGCCTTCAACGACTATTCCGTCGGCCCGGCCATATCCCGCGACCTGCACGACTGACCGTCCAGTCGGCCTGCCCGAAGGATCAGAGAATAGCGTCCTCAAGGTTCTGCACGGTGTCCTGGCCCCACACGCGTTGTTCCCTGATGATCGTTCGCGGGCGCTGGGACAGACACATTTCCGCAATGCTGACCATCTATGCGGCTGCCGGCAAGATTGGCGCATCGGCCGTCTCCGGCTATAGGCAGAGCGTTGATCGGGGCGAGTGCTAGTTCCTATGAAGACATTCATACACGACACGCCGGCCGGCATCGGGGCGCATCTTGCCGGGCGGATCGTCGCCGGCATCCACGCCGCCAACGAAGCCGGCCGCGCTTATCTGCTCGGCTGCCCTGGCGGGCGCAGCGCCATGCCCGTCTACGAAGCGCTGGCCAAGAAGCTCGCAGCCGAGGCGGTCGACTGCTCAGCCCTCACCGTCGCGATGATGGACGAGTATCTGCTCGCCGGACCCGACGGGGCGCTTTCGCCTCCTCCTGCATCGGCGCATTATTCCTGCCGCGGTTTCGGCGAGCGCGAGATCGTGGCACGCATCAACGCCGGCCTGCCGGAAGCCTCCCGCGTCAAGGACGGCAATTTCTGGATGCCCGATCCGGCCGCTCCGGCCGACTACGACATGCGCCTCGCCGACGCCGGCGGCATCGACCTCTTCCTGCTCGCCTCCGGCGCCGGCGATGGCCACATCGCCTTCAATCCGCCCGGCTCCGCCCGCGACAGCCGCAGCCGCGTCGTCAAGCTCGCCGAGCAGACGCGCCGCGACAACCTCGCCACCTTCCCGGATTTCGCCTCGATCGACGAAGTTCCCACCCACGGCGTCACCATCGGCATCGCCTCCATCGCCGACCTGTCCAAGGCGGTCGCCATGATCGTCTGGGGCGAAGGAAAACGCACCGCCTACCGGCGCATAAGCGGGATCAAGTTCTACGACCCTTCCTGGCCGGCGACGATCGTCGTCGAATGCAGGCATGCCGAGCTCCATGCCGACAGGGCCGCCGCCTATGGCTGACCGTGGGCGACGAATACGCCATTCGCCGACGGGCAGGTCTGGTTCGAGCTCAATCCGCGCGACGGCTTCTACATTCCGGCCGGCTACCGCCACCAGTATTACAATATGGGCCAGGGCAATGCCGAGCTCGTCTTCGGCGTGGCGCCGGGCGAAGTGGGATCGTTCGGAACTGCTCCGGCGCGCTCCTGAGGCGGGCAAGTCGGCAGGCGAGACGCCTGCCCTTACGGCATCACTCGGGTTTCTGTCTCAGCGCAGCGAGGGCCGCCGCGACGCCGCCCTGGCGCAGCTTGCCCAGATGGGCAGCGGCGAGCTTCTCCAGCGTGGCGCGCTGCGCATTGCCTCGCGCGAAGCCGGCAAGCTCGAAGACCGCCGCGACGGTGTCCTCGGCCGGCAGAGCGGCGTCGGCGATCTTCGCCAGCGGCGCGTCGAGCGGATCGGTGAAAAGTCCGGCCGGCAGTTTCGAGCCGCGCAGTTCGGCTGCCCGGACCCAGGCAGCGACGGTGAGCATCAGATGTTCCGCGCCGGCGCCCGCCGCGAGACGGTCCAAAGCTGAGCCAATGATACGCTGGGGCAGCTTCTGGCTGCCGTCATTGGCGATCTGTGCGGTGCGATGCCGAAGCGCCGTGTTGTCGAACCGTTCGGTGAGAGCTTGCGTATAGGCGTCGGTGTCGAGCCCGGCATCCTTGGGAAGCGTCGGGACAGCCTCTTCCCACAGGGCCTTCACGAAACGGCGTATGGCCGCATCGCCGAAAGATCCAGCGACCGTTTCATGGCCAGCCAGCAGGCCGAGATAGGCGATCGAGGAATGCGCGCCGTTGAGCAGGCGAAGCTTCATCTCCTCGAAGGGCCTGACGTCGCGCACCATCTGGACGCCGAACTTGTCCCAGGCCGGCCGCCCGGCCGGAAAGTCGTCCTCGATGACCCATTGGCGGAACGGCTCGGTCAACACCGGCCATGCGTCCTCGACGCCGAGCGCCTGCGAGACGCGCGCGCGGTCGGCATCCGTCGTCGCCGGCACGATGCGGTCGACCATGCTCGATGGGCACGACACGCTTTCAACGTGCCTTGCGAGATCCGGGTCCCTCAGCGCGGCGAACTGTACGAGCAGGCGGTGGAGGGTCACGCCGTTCGATGGAAGATTGTCGCAGGACAGGATGGTGAAGGGCGTTGTGCCGGCCAGCCTGCGGCGCGCGAGAGCCTCGACGAGGAAGCCGTGTGCGGTCTGCGGGTTCGCGGGATTGGCGAGGTCGGCGGCGATGTCGGAATGCGCAGCATCGAGCTCGCCCGCGGCGTTGCGGAGATACGCCTTCTCCGTGATGGTCAGCGTGACGATGCGGATAGCGGGATCGGTCAGCGCATCAAGCAGTTTCTGCGGCGAGCGAGGCGCGACGAGGATTGAGCCCATCGAGCCAACGACGCGCAGTTTCTCGCCGGCGCTGCCGCATTCGACGAGCGTGTAAAGACCGTCCTGGGGCGACAGCGCATCGTGGGCCGAAGCGCTCTTAAGCGAGGCGCCGACGATGCCCCAGCCGGTTTCTCCGGCTGCAAGGCACTCGTCGACATAGGCAGCCTGATGCGCCCGGTGGAAAGCACCGACGCCAAGATGCACGATGCCCGGCGTGATCGAAGCGCGATCATAGGTGGGGACGGCGACCGAGGAGGGCAGCGCGGCAAGCGTCCTGTCGGAAAGGCGTTCGGCCATTTGCGGCCGCCTAGAGAAAATCGGCGCGGTGCGGCGTGAAGGTGTCGACCAGTCGCCCGGCCTCCAGCGCCTTGACGCCATGCACGAGGCCGGACGGGACGATATAGGCACCGCCGGCTTCGATGATCGCGCTCTTGCCGTCGATCGTCACCTCGAAGCGGCCGGCCGCCACGTAGCTCGACTGGACATGAGGGTGCGAATGCAGCGCGCCGACTCCCCCTTTCTCGAATGCGAACTCGACCAGCATCAGCTCGTCCGTGTGCAGGATCACGCGGCGGCGATTACCGTCGGGCGTCGGCGTCCAGGGTTTCTCGTCGGGTTGTGCGAAGAAGGCCGCGTCGGTCACGTCAAGACAACTCCTATCTGGCCAGCCAGCCGCCGTCGACCGGCACGACCGCGCCATGCATGTAGGCCGAAGCCGGCGCGAGCAGGAAGACCGCCGCGCCACCGATGTCCTCCGGCGTGCCCCAGCGGGCCGCCGGGATGCGGCCGAGGATTGCCGTGCTGCGGTCGGGATCGTTGCGCAACGCCTCGGTGTTGTTGCTCACCACATAGCCCGGCGCGATGGCGTTGACGTTGATGCCTTTCGCCGCCCATTCGCAGGCGAGCGCGCGCGTGATGCCTGTAACCCCGTGCTTCGAGGCCGTATAGGAGGCGACGCGGATGCCGCCCTGGAAGGAGAGCACCGAGGCTATGTTGACGATCCGGCCCCCGCGCTTGGCGGCAAGCGCCTTCCTTGCAAAAGCCTGGCAGAGGAAGAACAGCGATTTCAGGTTGACGTCCATGACGTCGTCCCAGTCGGTCTCAGAGAAGTCGACCGCGTCCGCGCGGCGGATGATGCCGGCATTGTTGACCAGCCCGTCGATCGGACCGGCAGCCCACACTCCTTCGAGCATCATGCTTGCCGCGGCATGGTCGCCGAGGTCGCAGGCTATCGGGGCGAAGGCTCCGCCTGCTGCTTCCACCAGCGCCGCCGTTTCATCCATCGAAGACCGACCGACACCTATCACCCGGCCGCCCGCCCTAGCGATCGAAACCGATATGCCCTGCCCGATGCCCGTGTTGGCGCCGGTCACGACGATCCGCTTGCCGGCAAGGCTGAACGCGGAAAGATCGCTCATCGCAAGGTTTCCAGGGGCACGGGATCGACGTCCGTATAGTCGACATTGTCGCCGGCCATTGCCCAGATGAAGGCGTAGCTCGACGTGCCGGCGCCGGAATGGATCGACCAGGGCGGCGACAGCACCGCTTCCTCGTTCCGCATCACGATATGGCGCGTCTCGTCGGGCTCGCCGAGCAGATGGAAGACGCGCGCCGTCTCGGGCAGGTCGAAGTAGAGATAGACCTCCATGCGGCGGTCGTGCACATGGGCCGGCATGGTGTTCCAGACGGAGCCTTCGGCCAGCTGCGTCATGCCGACGACGAGCTGGCAGGTCTTCACGCCCTCGGCATGGATGAACTGGAAGATCGAACGCTCGTTCGAGGTCTTCTGGCTGCCGAGGTCGAGCCGTTTGGCGTCGCCGATGCGGATCACCTTCGTCGGGTGCGTCTGGTGCGCCGGCGCGCTGAGCAGGTAGAATTTCGCCGGCGACGAGGCATCGGCCGAGGAGAAGCGCACCGTTCCGGCGCCCATGCCGACGTAGATCATGTCGCGCGGCTCCAGCCGGTGCTTCTCGCCGGCCGCCTCGACCGTTCCCGCGCCGCCGATGTTGACCGCGATCAGCTCGCGGCGGTCTAGAAAGTTCTTCGTGCCCGTCGGCTTGATCGCCGCAAGCTCCAGTGCGCCGTCGGTCGGCACGGCGCCGCCAACGATCATGCGGTCGTAATGCGTGT
>DATDJN010000342.1:0-2393 GCA_036520515.1 Rhizobiaceae bacterium | reverse complement strand
CGCGAGATGTCGACCGTCATGATGACATCCACCGGCGAGTTGACGCCTTCGGCCGTGACGCGTTCCTCAAGACCCTTGTCGAGGAACAGCACTTCCGTCTTGATGCCGGTTTCGGCGGTGAAGGCGTCGAGCACCGGCTTGATCAGGTCGGGCTGGCGGTAGGTGTAGATGTTGACCGTGCCGTCCGCATGGGCGGCTCCGGTAAACAGCGTGGCGAGCGCAATGGCCGCCACGGCGCAATTCATCCTGACTGTCATGTGTCTCTCCTGGCCATCGAGGGTCGAGGGCGTGGCGCAGTGCTTCATCCCTGGTTCCGGACCGGAACGCGCCCTCTATCGTAAATCTGACCATCGTAGTCAAGATAACGACAAGCGAAATCAATAGCTTGGAACGATTCTAAACTGGACGAAAATCACCCACTTTCAACGGGATGCCCGGCGCGGACGCTGTGGCCGACGCGCGCTCACGGGAAATTGTTTGCCCCCCGCGACCGGAGCCGGAAGCTTCCGCTAATCCGCCAGAACCCGCGTCGACGGGAACGCCACCTCGACCAGCGTGCCTTCGCCTGGGGTCGAGTGGATGGTGAACTTGGCCCGGTTGGCCTCGACCATCGCCTTGGTCAGCGGCAGGCCGAGCCCGGTGCCGTCGCCGCGCGTGCGCTTCAGCGAGTTGATCTGCTTGAACGGCTTCAGCGCCTGCTCGATCTCGGCCGGCGTCATGCCGATGCCGGTGTCGCGCACGCGCAACACGACCTCGCCCTGCGCCTCGTAGGCGGTCGACACGATCACCTGGCCGCCGGCCTGCGTATAGCGCACCGCGTTGGACAGGACGTTGAGCGCGATCTGCCTGACGCTCCTGAGATCCGCGACCACGTCCGGCAGCTTCGACGCAAAGCTCGAACGGATGATGACACGCTCGCGGTTGGCTTGCGGCTGCATCAGCGCCACCGTCTCGGCGAGCGTCTCGTTGAGCGACACCGCCTCGTAGGCCATCTCCTGTTGGCCGGCCTCGATCTTGGAGATGTCCAGCAGGTCGTTGACGAGGTCGAGCACATGGTTGCCCGAGCGGTTGATGTCCCTGAGGTAGTCGCGGTAGCGGTCATTGGCGACCGGCCCGAATTTCTCGTCCAGCATCAGTTCGGAGAAGCCGATGATGGCGTTGAGCGGCGTGCGGATCTCGTGGCTGACGCGGGCCAGGAACTCGGTCTTGTGCGATGACGCCCGCTCCGCCGTCGCGCGCGCCTGCGTCAGTTCCTCCTCGGCGCGCTTCCACTGCGTGATGTCGCGCACGACAGCGCAATAGCCGCTTTCGCCGGGCAGCCTGCCGATGGTCATGAACAGCGGGATGAAGCGGCCTTCCGCCTCGCGGCCGATCACCTCGCGCCCGTCGTTGAGGACGCTTGCCACGCCGTGGTCGGTGAGGCCGTTCAAATAATCCCGCGCAGCCTTCTGGCTCTCGATGGCGAAGAGCGAGAAGAAGGGCTTGCCCGTTACCTCGTCGCTGTCCATGCCGAACAGCGCCTCGGCCGGCCGGCTGATCGAGCGGATGGTGCCGTCGCGCGCAATCAGCACGACGCCGTCCGTCGCCGTGTCGATGATGGTGCGCATCTCGGCGACGCGCGCTTCCAGCTCGGCGATCAGCGGCGACTGGCCGGAGCTCAACCCGCCTTCCTTCGCCCGCGACAGCACGAGCAGCAGCGCCTTGCCGCCTTCCCAGGGCACCGATTGCAAGAAGGCCTCGACGGGCAAATCCTCGCCCCCGCGCGTCTTCAGCCGCAAGTACCTGTCGGTCTTTTGCCTGGGCGCTTCGCCCATGTCGTCGTAGGGTTCGGCGAACAGTGCGCCGATGCCGCCGGCCTCAGCCAGTTCCTCGATCGACCGATAGCCTGTCAGAGCGAAAAACTCGTCGTTGGCGTAATGCAGCGTGTCGCCCGAATGCACGAGCACCGGCACCGGCAGTCTTTCGAGGATCGACAGGCCGGCCGCCTGCTCTGCCTGCGTCCCGATGGTCGCGGGTTCTTCGGCGGGCGTGGCCTCTTGCGCGGCCGGTTCTTGCGCGATCCCGGCCTGCGCAGCGGTCGTCTCCTTCCCGCCGTCGGCAGATTCGATGTCCGCCGTTCCCGCCTCGGCTGCCGCGATCTCTGCGGGGTCAGGCTGAGCGCGCTCGTCCAGCGCCGCGGCCTCTTCCATCTCGACCAGCGCGACGGCCTCCGACCCGGCATCCTCGGCCGGTGCGGCCTGCTCTTGCCCGGTTTCCTGCTCCTTGCCCCATTGGGCGAAGTCGAGCAGGGACATGCCGGGCCGACCGGCCTTGCGCGGAGCCGGCTCCTGCGGCGTTTCCGGCGAGGGCTGCGCTTCGGCAGCCTGCTCGGGCGCGACCGCGGCCTCGGGCGC
>DATDJN010000341.1:0-6220 GCA_036520515.1 Rhizobiaceae bacterium | reverse complement strand
GTTCCTGTCGTTGAGGACGAAATAGGAATTCGGGAAGACCTGGTGGAACTCCCTGAAATAGCGGTTCGCCTCGACGATCCGGTCGCTCGCGAAATAGAAGGGATCACTGAGGGCGGTGAATGTCCGGCCGTATTCCCTGAAACGGCCTCCCTGCAGCGCCGCCTCGATCTCCAATGCGACGTTCTGCCCCTCGCTTCGCTCCCAGTGGACTGAGCGTATGCCCGACCCTGCCATCAGTCGATGGATGGCCGTCGTCGCGCACTTGTTGAAGCCGATGAAGAATATCTTCACGTCGGGCCTGCGGCGCTGCGCGATAAAGTTGGACAGCCGGATTGAATATGCCCCTAGGGATGACATCGAATTTCTCCGGATGGGCATCGCGCGACAACGTTGCCCGCTCCGGCACGCTTATGAGCATCCGCTAAACTTGGCAAGGCAGGTATCAGATGATAAGCGCCCATACGCCGTTAGTTCGGCGATTGTATTGCGGAAAAGTCGCACGCCGATGTCCAGTTTTGGCTACCCCATGCGGGTTGACCGGCTACCGCCATGGTCGCCCTCCTGGGCGACCAGGACGGTGAATGTCGCCAAGCGCCAGCTCTGGTTCCTGGGCCGTCGCGACTTCCGCGACGTTGAGATTCACCGCAAGAGCCCCGGCGCCTTGCGCCCTTTGTCCGCGAACGACTTTGCGCTCGTCGTGTCCACCCACAACGACATGCGGCTGATGGGGTCCTTCTTGCAGCATTATCGCGCGCTGGGCGTCACCCGCTTCCTCTGCGTGGACGACCTGTCGACGGACGACACGGCGGAATTCCTTCTCGCGCAGCCCGACGTGGAGCTTTTCACCAGCAATGTCCGCTACAAGGATGCGGATCGGGGCAAGATCTGGCGCGAACGGCTCTTTGCCATCTTCGGACGCGACAGATGGTATCTAAGCGTAGATTCCGACGAGTTTTTTCTTTACGAGACGGCTGGCAGCGAACGCATAGGCGATTTCGTCAGGCGGTTGGACAGGGCGGGCGTCCGGCGCCTGCCGGCGCCGATGCTCGATCTCTACCCGGTCGGCGACCTTTCCCGGGCCGTCTTTTCCGGTGCGGACGGGTCCATGCCTTGGGAAATCGCGACACATTTCGACGGCGGAGGCTATCGGGCGAACGCATTCAACACGGGCATCAGCATCTACGGCGGCGTCAGGGCGCGTGTCTTCCAGGCACACGGTGAATTGATGAAATACCCCTTGCTTCGATGGGATCGGTATTGCTCACTTGGGCGGACGATACACAGGCCAAGGCCCTCGTCGTACAATTTTGGGCCGGCGCTCGGAATATTGCTGCATTTCAAGATATTTTCCGATCTCAGGCAGACGACCGAGACGGCGGTCCAAGAGGGGCAGCACTACAAAGATGCCAAAGTCTACAAGGCTATCCTCGGCCGGCTTGGGGAGGCGGGGTCGCTCGATCTTTCCTACGAGGATTCCATTCCCTTCGCGGGCGTGGACGATCTGATGCGGCGTGGGTTCATGTTGCCGCTCACGGCGTCCGGCCGCGGTTGACGCCCATGGAAAGAAGCGATCCGCAAATGCCCGTGGCAAAGGAGGCGAACGCGACCCTTCCGCTTTCGGCCTTCATCATCTGCGTGAACGAAGAGCGCTACATCGCGAATTGCATCGAAAGCCTGGATCTCTGCCGGGAAATCGTGATCGTCGACTCCGGTTCGACCGACGGGACGCTGGCGCTGATCCAGTCCTATATCGACAAGGGATGGCCGATCCGGCTTTTTTCAGAACCCTGGCGCGGCTATGCTGGGCAGAAACAGTACGCGCTCGACCAATGTCGGGAGGAGTGGTGCTTCAACATCGATGCTGACGAGCGCATGGACTGCGCACTGAAGAAGCGTCTGCCGAAGCTGCTGGAAAGCCAGGAGGTCGTCGGCTGGAGAATCGCAAGGCGGCCGTATCTGATCGGGTACGGCTACGCCCCCGCCAGTTCGCATGAGCGCCGAAACCTGAGGCTCATAAAGCGCGGACGCGGCCACTATGACCTCACGCAGCGGGTTCATGAAGGCATCCGCGCGGACGGCCGCGTGGAACCCTCGTTCGCGGGCAGCCTGTTGCATTTCCGCGCCTTGACGATGGACAACCAGATTCTGAAGGAGAACCGGTATTCCTCGCTGAAGGCCGACCAGCTCGTCGATTCGGGGCACAGGCCGCGCTATGTGCGGATGCTGTTCAATCCGCCGCTTTACTTTTTCCGGCTGTATTTCCACAACCGGCTCTGGCGCTGCGGCTTCCCCGGCTTCATCGAGGCTATGACCGGCGCTGTCTATTCCTTCCTGACGGAAACCAAGATCTTTCAACGCCAAGCCATGCGCGACAAGCTCCCCCTCGATGACTTCGACAAACAGTGAAAACTCCTCCCCGACGCGGGTACTGCATCTGCACTTCGGCAAGGATGGTGGCGCGGAGGTGTTCTTCGTCCATCTGCTCAATGCCCTTGCAGAGCGCGGCGTGGAGCAGACGATCGTCATCAGGCCGGAGCGCGGGTGGAAGAAGGACGTGCCGGCCTCGGTCAAGGTGATCGAAAGCCATTTCCGCACCATGTCGATCGATCGAATCGTCCTGCCGCTTCGCACGGCGGCGCTGGTGAGGCGATGGCGGCCGGACAGCGTGCTCGGCTGGATGCCCAAGGGGGCGAAGCTGATGCCGGCAAGGACGCCGGCGTTGCGGCTGGCCCGGCTCGGAGACTATCCCGTCTCCTTCAAGAGATTCGGCAATGTCGACGTTCTCGTGTGCAACACCCCCGACATCGCCCGCCACGTCAGGGAGATGGGCTGGACGAGGGGAGTCGAAGTGATATCCAACTTCACCAGCCTCGAACGCGGGACGCCGGTTTCGCGCAGCGTCCTCGACACGCCAGAGGATGCGTTCGTCATCTCTTCGATGGGACGCTTCGTGCCGCGCAAGGGGTTCGACGTCCTTATCCGTGCGACTGCGCTGCTGCCGGGCGCCTATCTATGGATACTGGGCTCCGGCGAAGAGGAGGGCAATCTGCGTGCGCTGACGGAGCAGCTCGGCCTTACCGAACGCGTCCGATTTGCCGGGTGGAAAACCGACCCGCGGCCGTTCATCGCAGCCAGCGACTGCTTTGCGATGGCGTCGAGCCATGAGCCGCTCGGCAACGTCGTCCTCGAGGCATGGGCGCAGAAGGTGCCCGTCGTCTCCACGCGATCGGAAGGCCCGTCATGGTTCATGCAGGACGGCGTGGACGGGTTGCTCGTCCCCATCGGCGACCACCAGGCTTTCGCCGACGCGATCTCGCGCCTCCGGCATGAGCGAGGTCTGGCGCAGACGCTGATCGAAGGCTCCGAAAGGACGCTGGAACGCAGGTTCTCCCGCGACGCCGTCACCGACGCCTATGTGTCACTTCTCGGCTCGCGCAGGCGAAGCGCCCAGTAAACGCCGTCGCCCGCCGTCAGATCGCGACCGGTCCTTCGTCCTTTACCTGGCGGATGGTCAGTGCGGTGCGCACGGTGTCGACATTGGGCGTGGACGTCAGGTCTTCGATGACGAAACCCTGGAACGTGGCGAGGTCGGTCGCCACGCAATGCAGCATGAAGTCGCTTTCGCCCGAGACCATCCAGGCGGCGCGCACGATCGGCCAGTTGCGGGTGCGGTCGGCGAAGGCCTTCAGGTCGCTTTCCGACTGGCGGTTCAGGCCGATCAGGCAGAATGCGACGACATCGAGCCCCAGCGCCGGCGCGTTGAGCAGCGCGCGGTAGCCGCGGATGATGCCGGCCTCCTCCAGCCGCTTGACCCTTCGAAGACACGGCGGGGCGGAGATGCCGACCCGGCTGGAGAGCTCGACATTGGTGATGCGGCCCTCACGTTGCAGCTCGCGCAGGATCTTCCAGTCGATGGCGTCTAGGTCGGCCTTGATGGGCATGGGAGCTTTCTACGCAAGAATCTGTCGCATTCGTGTAATTAAACTACTTTGCCGCGATCGCCAGCCCCTTGCCTTGTCCACCTTTCCGGGGAGAAGGGAAGCGCTTGCTTGCTGCTACACGTTGCAACACCTAAATTGAGTGCGATCCCGCAACATATGCGCGGAACCTGATTCCGCGAGCCCGAGAGCAGTTCGATGACCGTCAAGCACGCGCCAGTCCTTATCATCGGCTCCGGCCCGGCCGGTTATACGGCCGCGATCTACGCCGCGCGCGCCATGCTGAAACCGGTGCTCGTGGCAGGCCTGCAGCAGGGCGGCCAGCTCATGATCACCACCGACGTCGAGAACTATCCCGGCTTCGCCGATCCGATCCACGGGCCCTGGCTCATGGAACAGATGATGAAGCAGGCCGAGCATGTCGGCACCGAGATCGTCAACGACATCATCACCGAGGTGAACCTCGACGTGCGGCCCTTCCGCGCCAAGGGCGACTCCGGCACAGAATACACGGCCGACGCGCTGATCATCGCGACGGGCGCGCAGGCCAAATGGCTGGGCATTCCCAGCGAGCGCATCTACCAGGGCTTCGGCGTGTCGGCATGCGCCACCTGCGACGGCTTCTTCTACCGCAACAAGGATGTCGCGGTCATCGGCGGCGGCAATTCGGCGGTGGAGGAGGCGCTCTATTTGTCGAACATCGCCAAGTCCGTGACGGTCATCCACCGCCGCGCCGAGTTCCGCGCCGAGCGCATCCTTCAGGACCGGCTGTTCCAGAAGGAGAACGTCAAGGTCATCTGGGACACGGCGGTCGACGAGATCACCGGCAATCCGGGCAAGGCGCCGCTGCCGCCTTCAGCCAACGGGCTGGTGCTGCGCAACGTTCACACCGGCGCGCTGTCGCGTCTTCCGGTCGACGGCGTGTTCGTCGCCATCGGCCATGCGCCGGCGGTCGAGCTGTTTGTCGGAAAGTTGAAGCAGAAGCCGAACGGTTACCTGTGGACAGAGCCGGGCTCGACACGTACTGACGTGCCCGGCGTCTTCGCCGCGGGCGACGTGGCGGACGACGTATACCGACAGGCGGTCACAGCGGCGGGCCTCGGCTGCATGGCCGCCCTGGAGGCCGAAAAATTCCTGGCCGGCCTGGAGGTGCATCGCGAAGCCGCCGAATAGGCATCCAGACCGGCTCCATAAGCCGGCTGACGAGGGGAAGTTATGGGTCTGGACTGGGACAAGCTACGCGTGTTTCACGCCGCAGCCGAGGCTGGGTCGTTCACCCACGCGGCCGAGACGCTGCGCCTGTCCCAATCGGCGATCTCCCGCCAGGTAAGCGCCCTCGAGCACGATGTCGGCGTGCCGCTCTTCCACAGGCATGCACGCGGCCTGGTCCTGACCGAGCAGGGGGAGATGCTCTTCCGCACGGCGCACGACGTGCTGATGAAGCTGGAATCGATCAAGACCAGGCTGAAGGAGGCCAAGGACCGGCCTTCGGGCGTGCTGAGGGTGACAACCACCGTCGGCCTCGGAGCCGGCTGGCTGACCCAGCGCCTGCACGAATTCACCGAGCTCTATCCGGAGATCAGCCTTCAGCTCATCCTCGCCAACGAAGAGCTCGACCTGACCATGCGCCAGGCCGACTGCGCGATTCGCCTGCGCCAGCCGCAGCAGCCAGACCTCATCCAGCGGCGGCTGTTCACGGTGCATTTCCACCTCTACGCGTCGCCGTCCTATCTGGTGAAACATGGCAAGCCGGAAAGCATCAACGACCTCAAGAAGCATCGCATCGTGACCTTCGGCGTGCCGGTGCCCACCCATCTCAGCGAGCTCAACTGGCTGGAGACCGTCGGCGACTTCGAGGGCGGGCAGCGCATAGCGACCCTGCAGATCAACGATCTCCTGTCGATCCGGCGAGCGGTGCAGACCGGCATCGGCATCGCCATGCTGCCGGACTATCTGGTGGAGAAGGATTCCGGCCTGGTGCAGCTCCTGCCGGAGACGGAAGTGCCGTCCTTCGATACCTATTTCGCCTACCCGGAAGCGATGAAGGACCAGGCCAAACTGCACGCCTTCCGGGACTTCGTCATCGCCAAGGCGCGTAGCTGGGCCTACTAGCGCCGCTCAACTGGTCCACAGACCGCCGTTTTTTGCATGGGTGCTTTGCACCATAGGTGCTTGTTTCGTGAGCAGGGAGAGCACATATAACCATCATCTCCGGGGCGCGTTCTCCTCCCATTAGCGCCCTTGAGTGTTCCCCTCTGGAGGTTTTGCCTTTACTGGCACTC
>DATDJN010000340.1:0-6405 GCA_036520515.1 Rhizobiaceae bacterium | reverse complement strand
GCGACCGACCCGCACCGCATCGCCGACATCCACATGCGGCTCGCCGACATCGACGCCCATTCGGCGGAGTCGCGCGCGGCGACCATCCTTGCCGGCCTCGGCTTCGATGACGAGGCGCAGCGGCGGCCGGCCTCCTCCTTCTCCGGCGGCTGGCGCATGCGCGTCGCGCTCGCCTCCGTGCTGTTCTCGCAGCCCGACCTCCTGCTGCTCGACGAGCCGACCAACTACCTCGACCTCGAAGGCACGCTGTGGCTGGAGAACTATGTCGCCAAATATCCGCACACGGTCCTGCTGATCTCGCACGACCGCGATCTCCTCAACCGCGCGGTCAACTCGATCGTCCATCTCGACAAGCAGAAGCTGTCCTTCTGGCGCGGCGGTTACGACCAGTTCGAGCGGCAGCTCACCGAGCAGCGCGAGTTGCAGGAGAAGGGCCGCGTCAAGCAGGAGCTGGCCAGAAAGCACCTGCAGTCCTTCGTCGACCGTTTCCGCGCAAAAGCCTCCAAGGCGCGCCAGGCGCAGTCGCGCATCAAGGCGCTGGAGAAGATGAAGCCGATCGCCGCCCTCGTCGACGACACGGTCCGGCCCTTCTCGTTCCCCGAGCCCGTGAAGACGGTCGCCTCGCCGATCATCGCCATGCAGGGCGTCGACGTGGGCTACGCGCCCGGCAAGCCGGTGCTCAAGAAGCTGACGCTGAGGATCGACGCCGACGACCGCATTGCCTTGCTCGGCGCCAACGGCAACGGCAAGTCGACCTTCGCCAAGCTGCTTGCCGGCCGGCTCAAGCCGGAGACCGGCTCGATAACCGTGGCGCCCGGCCTCAAGGTCGCGATGTTCGCGCAGCACCAGCTCGACGACCTTCGTCCGGAGGAAAACGCCTACGAGCACGTGCGCCGGCTGATGCCGGAAGCGCCGGAATCGAAGGTGCGCGCCCGCGTCGCGCAATTCGGACTGTCGACCGAGAAGATGAACACGCCGGCCAAGGACCTGTCCGGCGGCGAGAAGGCGCGGCTGCTGATGGGGCTCGCCGCCTTCGACGGCCCGAACCTCTTCATCCTCGACGAGCCGACCAACCATCTCGACATCGACTCCAGAGAGGCGCTGGTGCATGCGCTGAACGAGTTCCCCGGAGCCGTCATCCTCGTCAGCCACGACCGCCATCTGCTGGAGGCCACCGCCGATCGTCTGTGGCTGGTCAAGGACGGGCATGTGAACGCCTATGACGGCGATCTCGACGACTACAAGACGCTGGTCACCGGCGTCTCCTCCAACAACCGCGAGAAGCGGGAGGCGGACAAGGCGTCCAAGGCCGATCGCCGCCGCGAGGCTGCCGCCCGCCGCCAGCAATACGAGCCGCTGGCCAAGGAGATCCGCGCGACGGAAGCGCTGATGGACCGCCTGCGCAAGCGCATCGACACCATCGAGGACCAACTCGCCGACCCGGCTCTCTACGAGAAGGACCCGGTCGGCGCGACCCGCCTTGCCAAGGAGCGCTCCGACCTCGCCGGCCAGCTCACCCGCCACGAGGAGAAGTGGCTGGAGATGTCGGCCGAATACGAGGAGGCGACGGCGGAATAGGGCTGCGGCTTACCTTCTTGCGGCGGGTCGGTCCGCGAAGCGGACCGGGTGGGGCAGCCCCGCCATGCGCTCGCTCCGCCTTACGCCAGCGGCGCGAAATTGGCGTGGGCGCTGAGCAGCCAGGCACCGTCCTGCTTGCGGAACACCGACAGGCGCGGCGAGACGCCCTTCACGACCTTGCCCTCGACGGTCTGGTCGGTTTCGATCCGATAGCGGATGACCATGATGTCGCCGTCGCCGGTCGCGATGATATCGCTGAAAACCGTCTGGACATTGTGCTTGGGCAAAGCCTGCAGATAGCCCGCCCTGTCGTGGCCGGAACCGTCGGCACGCAGGATCTGGTATTCCGGAGCCAGCACGCCATCCACCTTTGCCGGGTCGCCCGTCATGATCGCTTCGATCCACGGATCGAGCGCCGCGCGCGCCTCCTGCTCGGACAGTTGCCCCGCGGCGCGCGACGGCGCGATCCCTGCCACCAGGGCCGAAAATCCGGCCAGAGCCACTATCGAGAATTCCCTGCGTGTCGTCATTGTCTTCCCCCTGTGTCGAGCATGCCGCTCGCGCCGGTCCGTCCGATCTGCTGCCGGAATGGCCGCAGGCGCGAAAACCGGCTTCCTTATCCTCCGCGGCGTCTTGATGTAACGTAAACTGGGCGACGCTCGTCGCATCGGGCCTTATGGTGCGCCCGCCGACAAGACCGGTCGGCGCCGCCCCCCTCGCCAGGGAGCGCTCGGAGCGGCTCGGCACCGCATCTCCACTATCAGCTTTGCCAGCGTTTATCCGCGGGAACCCCTCGCGAGCACTGATCAAGGGGGTGGTCTGCGGCGTGCGCGTCGAGGAGGTCGAGGATCCGCTCATGCGGTAAGCCCGCTACCTGGACAGGCTGATCGACGAACTCGCCAAGGGAAGGCCGATGGAAAAATTCCTGAGAAAGGATTGAGCGCGCCGTGCTTCGGAGGCCCTCAGCCTTCCACCGTTGCCGTGAACACTGCCTTCTGCGCCTCGTATGCACGCTTGAAGGCCGGCCTAGCTTCGCCGCGCGCCACATAGGCCGTCAGGTTCGGGAACTCCGCCAGCAGGTCCGAGCCGGCCAGTCTGCGCAGAACCATCACCATCATCAGGTCGCCCGCGCTGAATTCGCCGTCCAGCCATTCGGCGTCGCCCAGCCGGCGCGACAGCTCGCCGAGCCGCACGCGCAGGCGTTCCTCCAGCATTGCGAGGTGCTCGCCGTACCAGCTCTTGTCGCGTTCGGTGTATCCGGCGGCCTCGCGTTCGACGATCGGTGGCTCCACGGTGCCGATAGCGGCGAACATCCAGGTGATTGCCCGCGCCCGCGCCTTGGCCTGTGCGGGAAGCAGGCCGGCATGCCTCTCCGCGATGTGCAGCACGATCGCGCCGGACTCGAATAGAACGAGGTCGCCCTCCCGGTAGGCGGGTATCTGTCCGAACGGCTGCAGCGCGCGATAGGCGGGCTCCTTCATCTCGCGGAAGGAGACGAGGGCGACGTCATAGGGCTGGCCGACTTCCTCGAACGCCCAGCGCACGCGCATGTCGCGCGCCTGCCCCCTGCCGCCGTCCGGTGAACGTTCGAAAGCGGTGATGATGGGGATCATTCAGGACTCCGGCTTCACGACAAGGACGAGGGGCGGCCGCGGTTCCCGACAGGCGTCCGGCTGCTGAATAGTACATTCGTATCGCGATTGCCTCCATGGCCGCCAATCGTGGAGCCGGCCGCCGCTATCGCCGCCGGCCAGTTGTACGCTCGCTCGACTGCCGCGAGCGACTGCGCAAATATTTTTGAAGCGATCGATATATAATTCATTGAAAGTCGGCGACGGCGTTCATAGGTAATTCTGTATCGTTTAACACAGAAAGATACGATCCATGAGTGAACTGACCGGAAAGCGCGCCCTCGTGACAGGCGCCTCGCGTGGCATTGGCGCGGCAATCGCGCTGGCGCTGGCGGAGAAGGGCGCCGACGTGGCGATCACCTACGAGCGCTCCGCCGAGCGCGCCGCCGAAGTCGTGCGATCCGTCGAGGGCAAGGGCCGCAAGGCGCTGGCCATCCAGGCGGACAGCGCCGATCCGGCCGCGGTGAAACGCTCGGTCGACGAGGCCGCGAAGGCGCTCGGCGGCCTCGACATCCTCGTCAACAATGCCGGCATCGCCCGCGCCGGCGCCTTCGTCGACCTCAGCCTCGAGGACATCGACGCCCTGCTGAACGTCAACGTGCGCTCGGCCATGCTGGCCACGCAGGCGGCTATCCCGCATCTCGGGCAGGGTGGCCGCATCATCAGCATCGGATCCAACGCCGCCGAGCGCGCGCCTTTTCCGGGCATTGCCGCCTATGCGCTGACCAAGTCCGCGCTCGTCGGCCTGACCAGGCACCTCGCGCGCGAGCTCGGGCCGCGGGCGATCACCGTGAACATCGTCCAGCCGGGACCGACGGACACGGACATGAACCCCGCCAGTGGCGAACTCGCCGGCACGGTGCGTGGCCTGACCTCGCTCGATCGTTATGGTTCGCCGGCCGAGATCGCGGCCGCCGTGGCGTTCCTGGCGAGCCCCGCCGCCGGTTTCACCACCGGGTCGATCTTCACCGTGGACGGCGGCCTGAACAGCTGAATTGACGAGCCCGTTGGGCCGCGTCGCCAAGCAGGGCGCTCCGCCGGAAAAGAGAAGGGACCGCATGCCGGTCCCTTCTTGTCGTCAGGCCGGGGCGGCGCCGCTCACCCGGGCATCCCAGCCGGTCATGGCGATCTTCGCCACGTCCTCGAGCTCGGCGCGGCCGGCTCCGTCGCGCGCCAGGACCGACATGCCGCTCTGCACCGCCATGACGTAGCGGGCGAGCGCATCGGCATCGACGGTATCGGGAATTTCGCCCGCCGCGATGGCCTCTTCCAGCCGCGCCTTCACGCGCGCCTCCGCGCCGGTACGCGCCGACCGCACCATCTCGCCGAGCTGCTCGTGGCCCTCGCAGCCGACCGACGACAGCGCCACCATGCAGCCATTGGGGATATCGCCATGATGGCCGCTGAGCGCGGCGGCGGAATCCATCAGCAGGGCGCTGACCGCTTCGCGCGCCGTGGCGGCCGACGAGAAACGGCCCCAGAAGAGCGGCTCGTAATTGTCGCGGTAGTGCCTGAGCGACTCGGCATAGAGCGCCTCCTTCGAGCCGAACGCGGCATAGAGGCTTGGCGACCCGATCCCCATCGCCTTCGTCAGGTCGGCAATCGACGTCGCCTCGAAACCCCTGGCCCAGAACAGGCGTGTCGCCTTCGCCAGCGCCGCCTCGCGATCGAAGGCGCGCGGCCGCCCGCGGCTGCGTGCTTCTGCTTGCGCTATGTCTCGTGCTTCGCTCATCGGACGACAGGGCCGGGATTATGGAACGAGTGATATATAAAGCTGGCGCGGCGGCCATGCAACGGAGTGGCGGTCCCTGCCGCCGCCTCTCCAAGTATGTTGGCGTTTCTCGAAAAAGATCCGGCGAATTGGTAGGACTGCCCCGTCCTGTCCGGACATGCTACATTTGTAACCGCCGAAAAGTTACCTGGCCGGGGGTGAGAATTCGGAGAAGCCCGATGCTCGGAACGATCCTCCATGCCCCCGGCGACATCCGTTGCGAAGAAGTCGCTGAGCCCAGGATAGAGAAGCCGACCGACGCCCTCATCAAGCTCTCGGCGTCCTGCGTCTGCGGGTCCGACCTGTGGCCCTATCGCGGTCTCCAGGCGGTCAGCGCGCCCCAGCACATGGGCCACGAATATTGCGGGGTCGTCGTCGAGGTCGGAGCCGAGGTCAAGACGGTCCGCCCCGGACAGTTCGTGGTCGGTTCGTTCGTCATCTCCGACAACACCTGCCCGAACTGCCGCTACGGCTTCCAGTCCTCCTGCGTACACCGCGAGTTCATGACCGGCGCGCAGGCGCCCTATGCCCGCATACCGCTGGCCGACGGCACGCTGGTGGCGACGGAGGGCATGCCCGCGGACGACCTGATCCCGAGCCTGCTTGCCGCCTCGGACGTCCTGGGCACCGGCTGGTATGCGGCCGACGCCGCACGCGTCGTTCCCGGTTGCACGGCGGTCGTCGTGGGCGACGGCGCCGTCGGCCTCATGGGCGTGCTCGCGGCCAGGCAGCTGGGCGCCGAGCGCGTCATCGCCATGAGCCGTCACAAGGCGCGCCAGGACCTGGCCCTCGAATACGGCGCCACCGAAATCGTCGCCGAACGCGGCGACGAAGGCGTCGCCAGGGTGAAGGAACTGACCGGAGGCGTCGGCGCGGAATCGGTCCTCGAATGCGTCGGCATGGAGGAATCCATGATGCAGGCGATCAATTGCTGCCGTCCCGGCGGCTCGATCGGCTATGTCGGCGTGCCTCATGGCGTCCAGCTCGACGGGCAGATGCTGTTCTTCCAGCAGAAGAACATGCTGGGCGGTCCGGCCCCCGTGCGCCGCTTCCTGCCCCACCTCATCGACCTCATCATGACGCGCAAGATCAACCCCGGAAAGGTCTTCGACCTGGAGGTGCCGCTCGCCGACGTGGCCGAGGCCTACAAGGCCATGGACGACCGCCGCGCCATCAAGACGCTGCTTCGGGTCTGAGGGGAGGGGCGCTGCGGCGTTCCTGCCCCCCACGCGACTGCTCTGCGCCTTCGACCCGCCCATCCGTCCAGGGCCGGCGCGACGGCAGGACCCGCTCTCGATGCGGGTGCAGTGCAACCCTACGCAGAGGCCTCCGCTTTTCTTAAGCTGGAGGTTGACATCGCGCCGGGACCACCCTAAATGCACCCTATCGATATTTGCTTGCTGAGCTTTGGTTGCTGCGCGTTTT
>DATDJN010000339.1:0-2125 GCA_036520515.1 Rhizobiaceae bacterium | reverse complement strand
ACGCTGCCGCTGCACATCGAGCTGCTCTACCACGACTACAATACCGTCGGCGCCTTCGCCGCCGCCTCGATCCTCACCGTGCTCGCCGTCGTCACCATCATCGCCAAGGTGCTGCTTGAACGCCAGGGGGCCGGGCGCGCCAGCCGCCCCGCGCTGGCGTCGCTCGCGCCTGCCGCTGCGCAAGGAAGAACGCCATGAAGATCCGCCTCGACAATGTCGTGAAGACCTTCGACGCCTTCCGCGCCGTGCAAGGCGTGTCGCTCGACATCGGCACCGGCGAGCTGGTGGCGCTGCTCGGACCCTCCGGCTCCGGCAAGACGACGATCCTGCGCATGATCGCCGGCCTCGAATATGCCGATGGCGGCCACATCTTTTTCGGTGAGCAGGACGCCACCGACATCCCGGTGCGCAACCGCGGCGTCGGCTTCGTCTTCCAGCACTACGCGCTGTTCCCGCACATGACGGTGGCGGAAAACGTCGCCTTCGGCATGAAGGTCTCGAAGGTCAGGCGCACGAAGCACGAAGTGGCGGCGCGCGTCGCCGAGCTTTTGCGCCTGGTCAAGCTCGACGGTCTCGGAGCCCGCTTCCCCAACCAGATCTCCGGCGGCCAGCGCCAGCGCGTGGTGCTCGCCCGGGCGCTCGCCGTCGATCCGAAGGTGCTGCTGCTCGACGAGCCGTTCGGCGCGCTCGACGCCAATGTCAGGCGCGACCTCAGGCGCTGGCTGCGCGAGATCCACGAGGAGCTCGGCATCACCACGCTGTTCGTCACGCACGACCAGGAGGAGGCGCTCGACCTCGCCGACCGCGTCGTCATCCTCGACCAGGGCAAGATCGTCCAGGCAGGCACGCCGGAAGAAGTCTGCCGCAACCCGAACTCGGCCTTCGTCCTGAATTTCCTGGGTGACGCCAACCGCCTCGGCGCCACCGTGGCCAACGGCAAGGCGACACTTGGCGGAGCCGAGCTGGATGCCGGGGATTTCGAGGACGGACCGGCGAACGTCTACCTCCGGCCGCGCGACCTCGACTGGTCGGCGTCCGGTCCCGGCGTCGCCGCGACGGTCACGCGCGTCATCGACAGGCCCGACGGCCGCCGCATCCTGGCGAGGACCGCCGGCGGCGAGCAGATCGAACTCGACGTCGCGCCGGAAACGGTGGCGCGCTCCGGCGACGAGGGTTTTGTCCACATCCATCGCGCCCGGGTCTTTGGCGGACCGGCGCCGAAATAGCGAAAGTTCCAGGCGTCCCTCAACCTTCCTCCCGGTTGCGCGTTAGCGCTGCATCACACGCAACCGGGAGAGAGCGATGCTCGAAAAGGTCAGCAGGAGCGCCAAGGGTCGAACCGCCAAGGACCGGGCCGCGAGGCCGCGGGCCGGCAAGGACGCAGACGCCAGGGCGGCCGCATCGAAACAGCGCAGGATCCAGCAGGGCGTCGACGCCAGGGACAGGGCTTCCCCGGACGAGAAGCCGAAGCCGGCGCAGCTCGGCGCCCGCAAATATCCGGCGCCGCCCTTCCCCAGGCAGCATCACCCGAAGCCCGGCAAGGAATACCAGATCAAGCCGGCGCCGCTCCATGACGCGCCCTTCTACATCGGCTCGAAGAAACTCGACGGAAAGGTCGCGCTGATCACCGGCGGCGATTCCGGCATCGGCCGTTCGGTCGCCGTGCTCTTTGCCCGCGAGGGCGCCGATGTCGCGATCTTCTACCTCACCGAGGACAAGGATGCAGAGGCGACCAGGAAAGCCGTCGAGGCCGAGGGCCGCCGCTGCATCACCATCTCCGGCGACGTGTCGAGGCGCGAGGATTGCATCGACGCGGTCAAGCGCACGGTGAAGGAGCTCGGCAAGCTCGACGTGCTGGTGAACAACGCCGCCTTCCAGATCCACTCGGCGAAGTTCGAGGACCTGACCGAGGAGCATTTCGACACGACGCTGAAGACCAATCTCTACGGCTACTTCCACATGGCGCAGGCGGCGGTCCCGCACATGAGGCCGGGATCGGCGATCATCAACACCGGCTCGATCACGGGCATCGACGGCTCCAGGGAACTGGTCGACTATTCGATGACCAAGGGCGGCATCCACGCCTTCACCCGCGCCCTGTCGGGCAACCTCCTGTCGAAGGGCA
>DATDJN010000338.1:0-2269 GCA_036520515.1 Rhizobiaceae bacterium | reverse complement strand
TCCATCACCACGTAGATCGCCATCAGCCTATCCCTTCAGGCTGCCCTTGGTCGAAGGCACGGCGTCCGGCTGGCGCGGATCGCGCTCGAGCGCGGCCCTCAGCACGCGCGCCACCGCCTTGAAGCAGGTCTCGGCGATATGATGGTTGTTGGCGCCGTAATGGTTGGTCACGTGGAGCGTCACGCCGGCGTTCTGCGCCAGCGCGTGGAAGAATTCGCGCACCAGCTCGGTGTCGAACGTGCCGATCTTCGGCGACGAGAAGGCGACGTTCCAAACCAGATACGGGCGGCCCGACACGTCGATCGCGGCGCGCGTCAGCGTCTCGTCCATGGCGAGGTCGATCGAGGCGTAGCGCATGATGCCACGGCGGTCGCCGAGCGCCTGCGAAAGCGCCTGGCCGATGGCGATGCCGGTGTCCTCGACGGTGTGGTGGTCGTCGATATGCAGGTCGCCCCTGGCCTTGACCGTCATGTCGATCAGCGAGTGCCTGGAGAGCTGGTCGAGCATGTGGTCGAAGAAGCCGACTCCTGTCGCCATTTCGGCCTTGCCGGCGCCGTCGACATCGAGCGAGACCGAGATATCGGTCTCCTTGGTCTTGCGGCTGACTTTTGCGGAACGCGATGCCATTCGGGGATCCTGCGGTTCGAAGCGTCTGGCTTCTATCAGCATGCCCGGGGGAAGGAAAGTTGGCTTGCCTGTCAGAAGCCGGTCACGGCGACCTTCCCCAACCTGTCGAAGACAGCCCGCGAGGGCACGTAAAAAAAATCGCCAACTTTCTCCACACCCCCGAAACCTGCCGCATAATCCCTCCTGCCTGCGCGGGGGAACGGGTGCGCACCGACATTCGGGCAGGCAGGCGCCGGGTCGGTCGTGCGAGAGGTCGCGCGGCTGGGTGATGAGCCCCCAGGTCCGGCCCTCGAACCGCATGCCGTACGCTGTCCCCCGGCGCAAATGCCCGAGGACGGCCGGCAGGGATGGTTGAGGGAAGCATGCCTGACGGGCGGCCGCGAGGTCGCATATAAAATTAGATTGGCGACTGGACGGCCGCCCGTCTTCCCCACCTTCTCACAGACCGGACGCTTTGGCGCCGCGGTGACGCGAAGCCATGTCGGACTGAAGGCCGGATCGCAAACGCGGACGGGGGAGGACGTTTCGGTGTGGAAGCAAGACGCAAACCGGCCTAAACACGCCCCCATGGCCGAAGTGCTCTTCTACCATTTGACCGAATCCACGCTCGAGGACGCTCTGCCGGGCCTTTTGGAGCGCAGCCTGGCGCGCGGCTGGCGCGCTGTCGTGCAGGCGGGCAGCGAGGAGCGGCGCGACGCGCTCGACCAGCAGCTCTGGACGTTTCGCGACGATTCCTTCCTCGCCCACGGCACCGACCGCGAAGCGAACGCCGCCGAGCAGCCGGTGCTCCTGACCACCACCGACGCCAACCCCAACGGCGCGCAGATCCGCTTCCTGGTCGACGGCGCGACGCCCCCCGACCTCTCCGCCTACGAGCGCGCCGTCTTCCTCTTCGACGGCCACGACGCGGCGCAGCTCGCGGCCGCGCGCGAGCACTGGAAGGCGATGAAATCCGGCGGCCACGACGTCACCTACTGGCAGCAGACGCCGGACCGGAGATGGGAGCGCAAGGCGTGAACGACCCGACATTTTTCCCGGGAGCCGGCTGAACACAACATGCGGACGATCTTCCTCCTCATCCTCTTGGCCGGCGCGGCGGCTGGTTTCGGCTACCCCTGGTACGTCACCAATTTTTCGGGACGCGAGCTCGGCTCCTTCCAGGTCTTCGAGCGGGGCGGCGCGTTCCGGCCGGTCACCGTGGCGCTTTCCTCCGCCGACGAGCCCGTGCGCGTGCTGGTCGACATGACGGCGGTCGCGCCGCCCGAATTCGCGCAGGCCGGCACCGCGCTCACCATCACCGTCTCCACTGCGGCCGGCCGCACCGTGCTCGCCGAGCCGCTCTCCTTCACCGAGGCGAAGCCGCAGGAAAAAAGCCCGCAGCTGCGCGAAAAGATCTACCGCGACGCGGCCGGCGTCATCACCGGCATCGAGGACGGCGACTACACCTTCACCGTCGGGCGGGGCGACGCCGAGGAGATCCAGATCCAGTCCGTCGACCTCATCCTGCGCGCCGGCGCCGGGGCCGTCGATGCGCGCGTGCAGCCGGTCGGTTTTGCGCTGATGGCCATCGGCTTCGTCGGGCTGGTGCTGTCGATCAGGCGCCGCAGGCGCGAGCGCGACCCGAACGCCGGGCCGCCGCCGA
>DATDJN010000337.1:0-4602 GCA_036520515.1 Rhizobiaceae bacterium | reverse complement strand
GCCCATCCCGCGCCTGCGGACGGCCCTGCCGACAGCTCTCGGATTATCTCTATGATCTTATTTGCATATTTGGTGGGTGCGACAGGGATCGAACCTGTGACCCGCTGATTAAGAGTCAGCTGCTCTACCAACTGAGCTACGCACCCGTGCGTCCGGCGAACCGGAGGTCGCGGCGGATATAGCCACAGCGCGCATGCCTGTCCAGCCCTTAAAGACGCTTTGTCCGAAAACCTTTTGCAGGCGCTGAAAAGGCCTGCACATGGTCATCTGTTCCCGGCCTGGAGAGGTCCCCGAATCCCTGCCGTGAACTCAGGCCAAAAGCACGCCTTCCGCAGCCTTGACGGCGTGGCCGCCGATGCGTGCGCCATACATCTTGCCGTTCTCGGTATCGATCTCAAGTCGGATGCGCGAGGGCCGCCCCATCTCGATGCCCTGCTCGATCCAGTAGCGCTCGGAGCCGTCGACCGGCTTGTCGAAGTGGAGGATCGCGCCGGCGAAGGCCGCTGCCGCCGAGCCGGTCGCCGGATCCTCGTAGGAAGGATTGCCCGGCACGAACATGCGCGCGTGGAAGGCGTTGTCGTGGTGCACCGTGTCGCGGCAATAGACATAGGCCGACGCGACGATCCCCTCGCCTTTCGGCGGCGCGAGGTCCATCCAGGCGTTGTTGTCGTAGCGGATGCGGGCGGCGGCATCGAGGCTTGCCACCGGAACGGTGACATAAGGCACGCCGGCCGACCAAAAGCTCGGGCGATGGTTCTCGAAGCCGATCTCGTGCGCGGGGAGCCCGAGTGCGGCTCCGAGGGCCGCGGCGTCGGCCGAGAGAGCGAGTTGCTCGGGCAGCTGGGGCAGGTCGAACTCGGCGAAGGTCGCACCCCCGCTCTTGGTTACGGCACAGCGCACCGGGCCGATGTTCTCCTCCAGCACGAACATGCCTGCGGTCCCGTCGTCCCCTGCCTGCTCGGCGAGCGCGATTGCAGAGCCGACGGTCGGATGGCCGGCAAACGGCAACTCGTAGTGCGGCGTGAAGATACGGATGCGGGCGCGGTGGCGCGGATTGTCGGGCGGCAGCACGAAGACCGATTCGGACAGGTTGAACTCGCGCGCTATGCGCTGCATGGCGGCCGTATCCAGGCCGTCGCAGTCGACGACGACGCCCAGCGGGTTGCCTGACAGCGCGGTGTCGGTGAACACGTCGTAAACGAAATATTGACGCGATTTCATGGGATTGGCACCGGCCTCCAATGAAACATGACCTAGATTTAACTTGTAATCACAGGCCTTCGACACGACCTCAACGCAGAAGGGATATTCTGAACAGGAGAGGTCCGCAATGGACCGGATCGTCGACCGGGCGTTGAACCGGCCGCATAAGGAGATAGACAGGCCGCCCGTTGGGAAGCCGGAGGCTGAAGCCGCGCCGTCGGCGCGCGAGGCTCTGGGGCTTGGCGGCGCCCGGCGCGGCAAGCGCAGCCGTGGCTGGCTCTATGCGCTCGCGGGTGTCGCACTCGCAGCGGCCGGGCTCGGCTACTGGCAGCTCGGCGGCTCGACGCCTGCGGTGAGCTATGTGACCGCGCCCGCCGAGATCGGCGACATCACCGTCCAGGTTTCCGCCACGGGCACGCTGCAGCCGCTGATCCAGGTCGACATATCGAGCGAGCTGTCGGGCGTCATGCGCTCGGTGCTTGTCGAGGAGAACCAGCGCGTCAGCCAGGGCGACGTGCTGGCCGAGCTCGACACGACCAGGCTCTCCGCCCAGATCGAGCGCGCCGAAGCCTCGGTGAAGTCGGCCGAGGCGAAGGTGCTGGAAGCCAAGACGACGCTGACCGAGACCCGCCAGGCCTTCACCCGCGCCGAACAACTCCTGAAGCGCGGCATGACCTCTGAGCAGGCTCTGGACACCGCGACCGCCGCGCGCGACCGCGCCGACGCCAACGTCGCCATGGCCGAGGCGAACCTGGCCATTGCCGAGGCCGAGCTGAAGCAGCAGCAGGCCGACCTGGTGAAGAGCAAGATCTACGCGCCCATCGACGGCATCGTGCTGACGCGCGCGGTCAATCCGGGGCAGACGGTGGCGTCGTCCATGCAGGCGCCGGTGCTTTTCGTCCTGGCGGCCAATCTGGAAAACATGGAGCTCGAGGCGGCGATAGACGAGGCTGATATCGGCAGCGTGAAGGCCGGGCAGCCGGCGCGCTTCACCGTGGACGCCTTTCCCGACCACGCGTTCGACGCCGAGATTCGCGACATTTCCTTCGCCTCCGAAACAACCGACGGGGTCGTCACCTACGATGCGCGGCTCGACGTCGACAACAGCGCATTGCTGTTGCGGCCCGGCATGACGGCGACGGTTTCCGTCGTCACGCGCGAGGCCAAGGATGTGCTGACCGTCCCGGCTGCCGCGTTCCGCTACAGTCCTCCGGCCCCGGCGGAGAGCCGCGGCTTCAACCTGCGCGACGCTTTCATGCCGCGCATGGGTCCGCCTCGCAACCAGCGCCAGCAGAAGCCCGCCGATCCGCATACACGCACCCTTTACGTCCTGAAGGACGGCCAGCCGGAGGCTGTCCAGGTCAAGACAGGGGCGACCGACGGCGATCTCGTCGAGGTCGTTTCCGGATTGTCCGCAGGCGATCTCGTCATAACGGGCAGCAGGACCTCGGCTGCGCGGGGGGCGTGATGAACGCGCCCCTGCGGCGGCCGCCGCTGATCACCTTCGACAAGGTCTGGAAGACCTACGGCAGCGGCGAGGCGCAGGTGCATGCGCTGGCCGGCATCGATCTTGCGATCGGCCAGGGTGAGTTCGTGGCCATCATGGGCCCGTCCGGATCCGGCAAGTCGACGGCGATGAACATCATCGGCTGCCTCGATACGCCGACGTCGGGACGCTACGGTTTCCTCGACGTGGACGCCGGCGGGCTCGACCGCGAGAGCCGTGCCACGCTGCGCAACCGCTATATCGGCTTCGTCTTCCAGGGCTACAATCTCCTGCCCCGCACCACCGCTGTCGAGAATGTCGAGCTGCCGCTGATCTATCGCGGCGTCGGTTCGCGCGAGCGCCGGGAGCTGGCGATGGCAGCCCTTGCCGATGTCGGGCTGAAGGGACGCGAGACGCATACGCCCGGAGAGCTGTCGGGCGGCCAGCAGCAGCGCGTGGCGATCGCCCGCGCCATCGTCACGCGGCCGACGCTGCTTGTCGCCGACGAGCCGACCGGCAATCTGGACACCTCGCGCAGCCACGAGATCATGGATCTCCTCACCCGGCTGAACGGCGAGACCGGCCTCACCATCGTGATGGTCACCCACGAACAGGACATCGCCGACTACGCGCAGCGCACCATCACCTTCGTCGACGGGCGCGTCGCGTCCGACACGATGGGACTGGAGGCGGCCTGATGATCTGGGAAACCGTCCGTCTCGCGCTGCTTTCGGTCTGGCGCAATGCGCTTCGCTCCTTCCTGACGCTGCTCGGCATCGTGATCGGCGTCGCCGCCGTCATCGCCATGCTGACGATCGGCGCCGGCACGACCGAGAAGGTGCGCGGCGACATCTCCAAGCTCGGCAGCAACCTGCTTGTCGTGCAGCCGGCCCGGCCGGACCGGTCGGGTTCCACCTCCTTCACGCCCCGCAAGCTGGACATCAAGGACGTCGAGGCGCTGAAAAAGCATCTGACGACCGCCAAGGCGATTGCGCCGGCCGCGCAGAAGACGGTCCGCGTCGTCTATGGCGCACAGAACGTCTCGGCGCAGGTCACAGGCACCGAGAACGACTATTTCACGGCGCGCGACTGGAAGGTCACGCTCGGGCGCATGTTCAACGAATCCGAGATCAGGGGCGGAGCGAATGTCTGCCTCATCGGCACGACCGTGCAGAAGGAGTTCTTCGGATCCGGCGATCCGCTCGGCCAGTCCATCCGGGTCAACCGTTCGAGCTGCCGGGTCATCGGCGTGCTGGAATCGAAGGGCACGTCCGGCTTCGGACAGGATCAGGACAATGTCGTGATGATGCCGCTTTCCGGCTTCCAGAGGCGCATCGCCGGAAATCGCGACATCGGCTCGATATTCGTCGCAGCGGCCGACGACGTGCCGACCTCCGTGGTGCAGTCCGACATCGAGACGATCCTGCGCGAGACGAGGCGCATCGCGCCCGGCGCCGATGACAATTTCGACATACGCGACATGACGCAGATCGCCGACGCAATGACCAGCGCGACGACGACCATGACCGGCATGCTGGGCGCGGTGGCCGGCGTCAGCCTGCTGGTCGGCGGCATCGGCATCATGAACATCATGCTGGTGTCGGTGACCGAGCGCACCCGCGAGATCGGCATCCGCCTCGCCATCGGCGCGCACGAACGGCACATCCTGGTGCAGTTCCTGGTCGAGGCGACGGTGCTGTCGCTGCTCGGCGGCCTGATCGGCATCGCCCTGGGCCTGAGCCTCGCCGGCCTCGCCTCCAGCGTGCTCTCCATACCCTTCGCGCCAAGCATGACTGTCATCCTGCTCGCCGTCGGCTTCTCGGCGCTGATCGGCATGGTGTTCGGCTTCTTCCCGGCTCTGCGCGGCGCCAGGCTCGACCCGATCGAGGCGCTCAGGCACGAGTAGCTTGCCG
>DATDJN010000336.1:0-2117 GCA_036520515.1 Rhizobiaceae bacterium | reverse complement strand
CGCCGCGCATGCCCAGGGGATCCTTGATGCCGTTGAAGCGGCGCACGTCGACATGGGCATCGCCGCGACACGACCGGGCGGTCGGCTCGCCATTGCCTGCTTCGGGACCTTCGCGAAGTCGCATATGCTGCCTGCGGTGATCCGCACCCGCAAGCGCCACGCGGATATCGAGATCGTGGTGAGCGAACTCGAACCGGTCGATGCGCTCGATGCGCTGCGCACCGGGCGCTGCGACGCGGCGATCGTCTACGCGCACAGCCTCGTGCCGCGCAGCCTCGACGAAGGGTTCGTTACCCGTCCGCTTGTCGAGGAACCGATGCTGCTCGCACTGCCTCGTGGCTACGCCCACCTGCCGGCGACGGTGGAACTGACCGCCCTCGCCGACTGCGACTGGATCGGCGGCGCCCGCGAATCCGAGGGCTATACCCTCGCCGAGCGGGCCTGTGCCGTGGCCGGCTTCGCCCCGCGGATCACCCATTCCATCGACGACTACGATCTGCTTCTGCACATGGTGGCCGCCGGGTTCGGCATAGGCTTCGTGCCCCAGCTGGCCCTCGACCTTTATCGCACGGAGGGCATCGTGGTGCGGACACCGGCCGGCACCGCGCTACGACGCAGCATCAGCCTGGTGGCGCGGCCCGCGGTTGCTGCCTCGCCATCCTTCCTCGCCGTTCTGGAGGCGTTTTCCGCCTCCGCCGGCAAGGCCGGCTGCCGCTAGAGCGGTTCACGGATTGATCGAATCGACAGGATTCCCTGTTTGAAAGATTTGTGATTCAAGATGCTGGCTGGACAGGAGGCCAGCGTCTGATGGCTGCACCTCTTTCCAACGATCTTCGGGAGCGGGTTGTCGCGGCGGTTTGTTCCGGCGACAGCTGTCGGTCGGTCGCGGCCCGGTTCGGTGTTGCGGTTTCTTCGGTTGTGAAGTGGTCGCAGCGCCATCGCGCGACGGGGTCGGTGGCTCCAGGCAAGATGGGCGGTCATCGCAAGCGGGTTCTGGAGCCGCACCGCGACTTCATCGTCGGGCGGATCAACCAGACGTCTCACCTGACGCTGCATGGGCTGAAGGACGAGTTGGCAGCGCGCGGGGTGAAGGTCTCGCACAATGCGGTGTGGCTGTTCCTTCGCCGCGAGGGGCTGAGCTTCAAAAAAAACGCTGTTCGCCCTTGAGCAGGCCCGCCCCGACATCGCCCGCCGGCGGCAGCGATGGCGCTCCTGGCAGGCCGGTCTCGACCCGCAGCGGCTGGTTTTCATCGATGAGACCTGGATCAAGACCAACATGGCCCCGCTCCGCGGCTGGGGACCGAGGGGCAAGCGCCTGCGCGGCTTCGCGCCGCACGGCCACTGGCGCACGCTGACCTTCCTCGGTGCCCTGCGCTGCGACCGGCTGACGGCGCCGTGCGTCTTCGACGGGCCGATCAACGGTCAGTGCTTCCGCGCCTATGTCGAGCAGTTGCTCGTGCCGGCGCTGAGCCCCGGCGACATCGTCGTCATGGACAATCTCGGATCGCACAAGTCGGTCGAAATCCGGCACATGATCCGTGCCGCCGGCGCCAGGCTCTGGTTCCTGCCGCCATACTCGCCCGACCTCAATCCCATCGAGCAGGCCTTCGCCAAGATCAAGCACTGGATGCGAAAGGCTCAAAAGCGAACCGTCGAGGACACATGGCGTCACATCGGCGCCCTCGTCCAAACCATTGAGGCTCCCGAATGCCAGAACTATCTCGCCAACGCCGGATACGCGTCCGTCAAAACGTGAAAGACTCTAGTGGATGCGGTACGACAGCTAAAGCAGGTCGTTCTGACAGACGACAAGGCGAAACTCGATGGTGACGGGTGGGTCATCGGCTTGAGAGGACGGCGTACATCGCCGTCTATCGAGTGGAGGACGTGACCTATTGGGCGAGCGATGGTCTGCGCTTCAGGTTGGCCGAACGCTTGCGCAGTCTGGAGTGAAAGGTGCCGCCCGATGCCGACCCCCAATACGCGGCGTTCGCATTGCAATAAATGTGGCGGCAACCGGAACCACAATCTCCGCGGCTGCGCCGCCGTCGATGTGAGTCCCATGGCACGGTCCTCCTCTCATAAATAGCACGGAAAGAAGGTTAAGTGGACAATTC
>DATDJN010000335.1:0-36163 GCA_036520515.1 Rhizobiaceae bacterium | reverse complement strand
TGTCCCAACAGTTTGCCGAAGGACGGCGCCAACCGCCTGAAATCGCGACACGTTTCCAGTACCAGGAGCGAGGCGAGAAAAATGCCGGACTGAGTGGTGATCCCGGCAGGAATCGAACCTGCGACCTACAGATTAGGAATCTGCCGCTCTATCCTACTGAGCTACGGGACCAGCCGCGCAGACACATAGCGGTTTCCGGACATTTAGCCAACCGGGTTCGACACAGCTTTTGGCAGGCCCGCTTCCGTCGCGTTCGTCGGCCCTCTTCCGCCATTGAAATGCCGTCGGCAGCCAGCGCCGCTCAGGCCGCGAGCGCGGTTTCGGCGAGCTTCACCCAGTAGCTCACCCCGTGCGGGATCGCCTCGTCGTTGAAATCGTAGCCGGGGTGGTGGAGGTTCGGCGTGTCGCCGTTGCCGATGAAGATGAAGGCGCCGGGCCTGGCTTCCAGCATGTAGGAAAAATCCTCGCCGCCCATCAGTGGCGCCACCGCCCGGTGGATCGCGGCCTCGCCGGCGACGCCTGCGGCCACGTCGCCCGCGAACACGGTCTCGCCGGGATCGTTGACGGTGACCGGATAGTTGGGCTGGTAGCGGAGCGTGACAGCCGCTTCGGTCGCCTTGGCGACGCCGTCGCAGATCGCCTGCATGCGCGCGCGGGCCACCGCCGCCACCTCCTTCTTCAGCGCGCGGACCGTGCCGGCTATCTCCGCATGCTCGGGAATGACGTTGTAGGCTTCGCCGCCGTTGAACTTCGTCACCGAGACGACGACCGATTCGGCGGGATCGATGGTCCGCGACGCTATCGTCTGCAGCGCCAGCACGATCTGGCTCGCCGCGACGATCGGGTCGATCGACCGGTGCGGCATGGCGGCATGGCCGCCGCGCCCGGTGACGCGGATGGTGAACTCCGCGGTCGCGGCCATGATGGCGCCGGGGCGGATGGCGAACTGCCCGACCGGCAGGCCGGGCATGTTGTGCATGCCGAAGACGCGGGCGATGCCGAATCGCTCCATCATGCCTTCCTTGACCATCTCCCTGCCGCCGCCGCCGCCTTCCTCTGCCGGCTGGAAGATGACCGCCACCGAACCCGCGAAGTTGCGCGTTTCGGAAAGATATTTCGCCGCACCAAGCAGCATCGCCGTATGGCCGTCATGCCCGCAGGAGTGCGCCTTGCCGGGAATGGCGGAGGCGTAGGGTTTGCCGCTCGTCTCGCCAATCGGAAGCGCGTCCATGTCGGCGCGCAGGCCGATCGCCGGCCCGGGTCCGAGGTTGCCCTTGATGATGCCGACGACGCCGGTCCTCGCAATGCCGGTGACGACCTCGTCGCAGCCGAACTCCCTGAGCCGCTCGGCCACGAAGCCTGCCGTCTGGTAAACGTCGAAGCCGAGCTCCGGCGTGCGGTGGATGTGTCGTCGCCAGCCCGCGATCTCGTCCTGCATCTCGGCGGCTCGGTTCAGAATCGGCATTAATCTTTCCGTTGTTTTGGAGCGGCTGGCTGTTGCCCGTACCCGGGCTTTTTGCCATCTTGGCGTCACATAGGCTAGATAGCACGAACGATGCGGTTCCGAGCCGAGGGGCGGCCCGCGCGTTTTTGATTCATTTCCATGCCGCTCCCACTCGGGGCTGCGGCCAGAGGCGGACTGATCGATGCGGCGCATGCTTTCTCTCGGTATGGCAAGCTTCGGGCTCGTGGCGCTCGCCGCCGCCTCCGCTATTGCCGGACCCTCCCTCCTGTTCGACGCGAAAACCGGCCAGGTCCTCGAAAGCGAGGACGCGTTTGCGCGCTGGTATCCGGCCTCGCTCACCAAGCTGATGACGGCCTACGTCGCGTTCCGCGCGGTCCAGGCGGGCGAGGTGACGCTGCAGTCGCCGGTCAGGGTCTCGCGCAATGCCGCCAACGAGCCGCCGAGCAAGATGGGCTATCCGGTGGGCACCATCCTGACGCTCGACAACGCGCTGAAGATCATCATGGTGAAGTCGGCCAACGACATCTCCACGTCGATCGGCGAAAGCGTCGCCGGCTCGGAGGAGGCCTGGGCGGCGCGCATGAACGCCGAATCGCAGCGCCTCGGCATGACCGGCTCGCACTGGGCCAACGCGCACGGCCTGCACGACGACCGACAATACACCACCGCGCGCGACCTCGGCATCCTCGCCTCGGCGCTGCGCCGGGATTTCCCGCAATATGGCAGCTATTTCTCCATCGAGGGCCTGTCCTTCGGTAAACAGGTGATCGGGAACCACAACGCCCTCATCGGCCGCTTCGAGGGCGCCGACGGCATGAAGACCGGCTACACCTGCCCGGCAGGCTACAACCTCGTCGCGTCGGCGACGCGCGACGGCCGTACGCTGATGGCGGTCGTCATCGGCGCGACGTCCGTCAAGGCGCGCAACGAGGCGGCAGCCGCCCTTCTTGCGAAAGGCTTCTCGCAGCCCGCCCCCTCCGGCGTGACGCTCGCGGCCATGCAGCCATCCGGCGCCGGCATCGACCAGGCGACCAACATGCGCGAGGCGCTCTGCACCAAGGCCGGCAGCACGGCGCTGCGCAAGAAGGAGCGCGAGGCCGCCGCCAAGCTCAAGAAGGACGGCAAGCCCGAGCCGGCGTCCTATCTCGCCAAGCGTGAGGGGCCGAGGGAACTGGTTCCGATCAGCATCGGCACGGCGACCGGCCCGGCGTCGCCGGCAATCGCGGCGCTGCTTGCCCAGGATGCGGCTGACAGGGCGGCCAAGGCGGCCGAGGAGGCCAAGAAGCAGGCGGCAATCGCCTCCGGCGTCGATCCCGACATTCCGCTCCCGTCCTGGCGTCCGGACAGGCCGGTTCCCGAGGGCGCCCTGCCGGTGGATGTCGGTGATTCCGCAGCCCTGGACGCGGCCGGCGCGACCGGGGGGACGGACGCCGCGGCTCAAGGCGCCGACCCGGCCACCGTCACGCTGGACCAATGACCTACCAACCGATACCGGTCTCGGTGCTGACCGGTTTCCTCGGCGCCGGCAAGACGACGCTGCTCAACCGGCTGCTCAAGGATCCGGCGCTGGCCGATACCGCCGTCATCATCAACGAGTTCGGCGACGTCGCGATAGACCATCTGCTGGTCGAGAAGTCCTCCGACGGCATCATCCAGCTTGCCGACGGCTGCCTGTGTTGCACCATCCGCGGCGACCTCGTCGACACGCTCGCGGATCTCATCGACCGTTTGCAGACCGGACGCATCGACAGCCTGAAGCGGGTGATCGTCGAGACGACCGGCCTTGCCGACCCGGCGCCGGTCCTGCAGTCGATCATGGGGCATCCGGCGCTGGTCCAGGCCTATAGGCTCGACGGCGTCGTCGCGCTGGTCGACGCAGTCAACGGGGAAGCGACCCTCGACAGCCATGTCGAGGCGGTGAAGCAGGTCGCGGTGGCCGACCGCATCGTACTGGCCAAGACGGACATCGCGGCCGATCCAGGCGCGCTGGAGGCCTTGCGCGCGCGCTTGCGGGGATTAAATCCCTCGGCGCCGATCATTGACGCGCAGGCGCCGGAGGCTGGCTACGCCTCGCTTTTCGAATGCGGCCTCTACAATCCCGAAACGAAGACCGCCGATGTGCGGCGCTGGCTCGGGGAAGAAGCAGAGCACGCCAGGCTTCATCACGGCCACGGCCATGACCACGACCACGATCACCGCCACGACGAGCGCATAAAATCGTTCACCTTGCGATACGACCGGCCGGTGCCGTTCTCGACCATCGAGATGTTCCTCGATCTCCTGGGCTCGGCCCATGGCGACAAGCTGTTGCGGATGAAGGGCATCATCGAGCTTGCTGAGGACCCGTCGCGGCCGCTGGTGGTGCACGGCGTGCAGTCGCTTCTGCACCCTCCGGCGCGGCTGCCCTCCTGGCCTGACGACGTGCGCGGCACGCGGCTGGTGCTGATCACCCTCGACATGCCGGAAGACTACGTGCGCCGGATGTTCGCGGCCTTCACCAACACGCCCGATATCGATACGCCCGACCGTGCGGCGATGGAGCGTAATCCTCTCGCCATCTCGGGCATGCGCTGAAATCACCCGCCAAAAGAAAAGCCGGCCTTTCGGCCGGCTTGGAGTAAGAGACGACGGACCAATGGGGGGGTCGGGGACAGCCCGTCATCAGCAGGCTAAACCCGCCGCCCCGGCGAAGGTTCCGCCGTTTCAGAAATTTTTTTGCGAAATCAGATTTTTCTTGTCGGGCCGCGCTCGACCAGGAAGCGGTGGCCGCCGCCGCCGGTTTCTCTCTCCACGAGACGGTGGCCTTCATCCGTGCAGAAGGCCGGAATGTCGATCGTCGCCAGCGGATCGGTGGTCTCCAGCCAGATCCGGCTGCCTGGAGCCATTCCGGCGAGCCGCTTCTTCGCCCGCAGGACGGGGAGGGGGCATTTCAGCCCCTTGAGGTCGTAGATGTCTGGTTCGGCCACAAAAGCAATTCCAGGAAAAGTGGAAGCCGCTTTTCCGTCCGGAATTGCGGTAGGGCAAGTAGCAATTCCAGGAAAAGTGGAAGCCGCTTTTCCGCTCGGAATGGCGGCAGGGCCGACAGCCGGTCAGCTGCCGAAGATGTTGCCGATCCGCTTGCGTGCGCTGCTGAACAGGCCAGGTTTCTCGGCGGGAGCCGCCGCCGCGGTGGACGCTGCTTCCGGCGCGGCTGCACCGGTCGCCGCTACCGGTTCCCCGATCGCCGCCTGCGCTTGCTCTGCGGCACGCTGCTTCTCTTCGGCCTTGGCCAGCGCGATCGCCTTCTTCTCTGCCTCGGCCCTCGCCTTTTTGGCCGCCGCCTCGTCGAGCGCGGCCTGCTTGCGGCCGGCGGGCGAGTCGATGCGGCCCATCCGGCCGGTCTGCGTGACGGACCCGTCGGAGTTCAGCGACGGCGGCTCGATCGGAATGCGCTCGCCGCGGGCCCGCTTCCTGGACCATTCCGAGACGAGGTTCGCTTCGTCCAGCCCGGCGATCGACGGCTTGGGTGGCAGCTTGTCGCCCTTCTTGGTCGCGACCGCGAAGGCTGCATCGTAGTTCTTCTGATAGGACTGATAGGCCGTCACCAGCGTTTGAGGCTGCACCGTGGGCGGGCAGGCGGCGGTCGGGCTGAAAGCGGCGGTTCCCTCGGGGATGCGGTTGAAGACGTAGCGCCTCTCGCAGACATCGACCTTCGGCGGCACCTTGGTGACCTCGAACTGGTCGTAGCCTTCCTTGAGCATCGCCCAGAATTCGAAGTTCGGGTCGCTGCGGTAGCGCGCCATGTTGGCGGCGGTCATGCGGAAGGGGAAAGCCTGGATCTGGAATTCGGTCTGGCCGCCGCGGAAGGCGTCGCGGCCGAAGGCGTAGATTTCCTCGATCTCATCGTTGGTCACCGCATAGCAGCCGGACGACGAGCAGGCTCCATGCACCATCAGATGCTGGCCGGTGCGGCCGTTGGCGCGGTCATAGGCGTTCGGATAGCCGATGTTGAAGGCGAGGTGATAGCTCGACCTCGGGTTCATCTGCGCCGGCCGCACGGTGTAAAAGCCTTCGGGCGCCTGGCGGTCGCCTTCAATGTATTTCGGCCCGAGCTTGCCCGACCATTTGCAGATGTCGTAGCTCGCGATGATGTCGTAGCGGCCGTTCGTCTTCTGCTTCCAGATCTCGAGCTTGCCCTCTTCCTTGAAGATGCGCGCCATGACCGGCGAGGTGCGGGTCATGCCCTTCGCCTTCATCGCGGCGAGGATTTTCGGCGAAAGCTGCTTCTCGGCCTTGGCTCCGCCGCCTGCCGACAGCGCATCGACATCCGAGCCCGTGCAACCCGCAACGGCAATCGCGGCAACCAGCATTCCAGCACGAAGAATATTGGCGATCATCTGTCTGCGTCGTCCCCGGCGCCGGTGTTCCTGAACACCGGCATAGTGGCAAATCAGCGGGCAGTTTAAGCCGGTTAACCTTGAAAATTGATTACCGCAAGCTTTAACGGCTGTCCCGAACCGCCGCGTAATCCACAGGCACGGGACGGCATTTTTGTGGCGGAATGCAGCGGAAACGCCACAATTGCGGCAGTCTGGGCGGCCTCCCCTAGAGGGAGCGGCCTATCGCCAGATACTTTTCGCGCCGGTGTTCGCGGAAATCCAGATTGGACTGCGCGAATTCGGCGAGCGTCCTGGCGATCAGCTCGCCCGTCGCATTCATCACGGCTTCGCGGCCTCGCTGGGCACCGCCAATCGGCTCGGGCACGATGCCGTCAATGATCTTGAGGTCGAGCAGGTCCTGCGCCGTGATCTTCATGTTGGTGGCGGCTTCCTTGGAGCGCGTCGTGTCGCGCCACAGGATCGAGGCTGCGCCTTCCGGCGAAATCACCGAATAGACCGAGTGTTCCAGCATGTAGACGCGGTTCGCCGTGGCGATGGCGATCGCCCCGCCCGATCCGCCCTCGCCGATGACGACGGACATGGTCGGTATCTTGAGGCCCAGGCAGGCCGAGGTCGAGCGAGCGATGGCTTCGGCCTGGCCGCGCTCCTCCGCGCCGATGCCCGGATAGGCGCCCGCCGTATCCACCAGCGTGATCATCGGCACCTTGAAGCGGTCCGCCAGCTCCATGATGCGCACGGCCTTGCGGTATCCTTCGGGACGCACCGAGCCGAAATTGTGTTTCAGCCGGCTCTTGGTGTCAGAACCCTTTTCCTGGCCGATGATCGCCACCGGCTCGCCGCGGAATCGCGCGAAACCGCCAACGATCGCCGCGTCGTCGCCGAACTTGCGGTCGCCGGCGAGCGGCGTGAAATCGGTAAACAGCGCGCTGACGTAATCCACGCAGTGCGGACGGTCGGCATGCCGAGCGACCTGCACCTTCTGCCAGGGGGTCAGGGACCTGTAGATTTCGCGCAGGGCTTCCTGCACGCGCTTCTCCAGTCTCGCGATCTCGTCGGCGACATCCACCGCCTCGCCGTTCTCGGAAAGCTTCTTAAGCTCGAGGATCTTGCCCTCGAGGTCCTGGACCGGCTTTTCGAAATCAAGGTAGTTGTACATGAGTGAGCGAACCGATGGGCCGGGGCGGGAACGCGCGGAACCTGCATAAAAGCCGTTCCGGGCCGTGAAATATTTGCCTCACATACCGTCACGGCGTCGGGTCGGCAAGCGGGTGATGCTCGTTGACCAGCCGTACCAGCCTTTCCTCCAGCACGTGAGTGTATATCTGCGTCGTCGATATGTCGGCATGGCCGAGTAGCTGCTGCACGGCCCTGAGATCGGCGCCGTTCTGCAAAAGATGGCTGGCGAAGGCGTGGCGCAGCACGTGCGGCGACACCTTTGCCGAGGCTATGCCGGCGCGCGCCGCCAGCCCCTTGAGGTCGCGTGCGAAGACCTGCCGCGGCAGATGGCCGCTCTCGGCGTGTGAAGGGAAGAGGTAGGGGCTGTCCTTCAGGCGGGGGTCGTCATTGCGCGCGACCAGCCAGCCGCGCATGGCTTCCCGCGCCTTGGTCGACAGCGGCACCATGCGTTCCTTGTTGCCCTTGCCGCGCACCACGAAGAAGCGATCGTCGCGAAGCGCAACCGTCACCGGCAGGCTGACCAGCTCGGAGACCCGCAGGCCGGTGGCGTAGAGAACCTCCACCAGCGCATGCATGCGCCTGGCGGCGATCACGTCGCCGTCTTCGACCGTCGCGGCCGCTTCCTGCGCCGCCCGGTCGAGCAGGCGGCCGGTCTCTTCTTCCGCCATGGTCTTGGGCAGGCTCCGATCCTTGCGCGGGCTGTCCAGCGTGCCGGTCGGGTCGTCCGAGCGCAAATTCTCGGCGTAGAGGAACTTGAAGAACTGCCTCAGCGCCGACAGCTTCCGGGCCTGCGAGGAGGCGGCAAAGCCCTGCGCGGCCATGGCGCCGAGATAGGCCCGCAGGTCGGCGCTTGCCGCGTTGGCGAGCCCCCCGTCGATCGATGCGGAGGCGTCTTCGAGGTCCCGGCGGTAGCTCGCCAGCGTGTTGTCGGCGGCGCCGCGCTCGACGCTCATCATCTCCAGGAAGGCTTCGATGCGCGCGGCGCTGTTCATCTCTTCTGCGGATTGATCCTGTCGGCAGGTATGCGCTCGCTCATCTCGCCCTTGTTGGGCTCGACGAGGATCACCAGCGCCAGCATTGCGCCGTAGCCGAGTGCTGCCAGAATGCAAAGAGTGATGACAAACCTGAATAGCGTCGGCATCGAATTCCGAGTCGCCCGCACCTTGTATTTCGTCCCGCGCCCTTATGGGACGCGAATTCGGTCAACACAAGGGCGGCGGGGCAATCGATTGCTTGACGCAAACCGGCTTTTCATGTCGAAAACGCAGCCATGACGACGACCCCGACACTGGCTGCGGAGAACACGCCTGACCTGCTTGCCAGGCTGGGCTCGCGTTCCATCGTCTTCGTCGGCCTGATGGGTGCCGGAAAGACGGCGATCGGACGCAAGGTCGCGGCGCTGCTCGGTCTGCCCTTCACCGACAGCGACCACGAGATCGAGAGCGTTTCGCGCATGAGCATCCCCGATCTCTTCGAGCGTTACGGCGAGACGGAATTCCGCGCCCTGGAGCAGCGCGTCATCGTCAGGGTGCTGGAGAACGGGCCGCAGGTGCTTTCCACCGGCGGCGGCGCCTTCATGAACGCCCAGACGCGGGAGGCCATCGCGGCTTTTGGGCTGTCGGTCTGGCTGAAGGCCGACGTCGACACGCTGCTCGACCGGGTTTCGAAGAAGCAGAACCGTCCGCTGCTGCGCAACGCCGACCCTCGCGCCGTGCTGGAGCGGCTGATGGCCGAGCGCTACCCGGTCTATGCGCTGGCCGACGTGACCGTCCTGACGCGCGACGAGCGCAAGGAGGTCATCGTGGGCGAGGTGATCGAGGCGCTCCACCGGCATCTGGCGAATCCTGCCCCGGCGCAGGCGGATTTTGGCGGAGTTGCGTCATGAGCATCGAGACAGTCTCGGTCCGGCTGGGCGACCGGACATACGACATTCTGATCGGCGCCGGGCTTGTCGCCAGCGCCGGGGAAGAGATTTCCAGGCGGCTGCCGGGCGTCAGGACCGCCATCGTCACCGACGCCAACGTCGCGGCGTCGCACCTTGCGCCGCTCAGGGCCAGCCTGGACAGGGCAGGGATCGCTTCGACCGTGATCGCTCTTCCCCCCGGCGAGAAGACGAAAAGCTTCGGCGCCCTGCAGGAGGTTGTCGACGGCATTCTTGCGGCGCGGCTCGAGCGGGGCGACGCTGTGATCGCGCTTGGCGGCGGCGTCATCGGCGACCTTGCCGGCTTCGCCTCGGGCATCGTCAGGCGCGGCATGCGCTTCGTGCAGATGCCGACCTCGCTGCTGGCCCAGGTCGATTCCTCCGTCGGCGGCAAGACCGGCATCAACAGCGATCATGGCAAGAACCTGGTCGGCGTCTTCCACCAGCCGCAGCTTGTGCTTGCCGACACGCAAGTGCTCGACACGCTGCCGGAACGCGAGTTCCGTGCCGGCTACGCCGAGGTCGCCAAATACGGCCTCATCGACCGTCCCGGCTTCTTCGCCTGGCTGGAGAAGAACTGGCAGGAGATTTTCGCCGGCGGCCCGGCCCGCACCGAGGCGATAGCGGAATCCTGCCGCGCCAAGGCCGATGTCGTCGCGCGCGACGAATACGAGACCGGCGACCGCGCGCTCCTCAACCTTGGCCATACGTTCGGCCACGCGCTGGAGGCTGCGACCGGTTACGACAGCCGGCGCCTCGTGCACGGCGAAGGCGTCGCGATCGGCATGGCGCTGGCGCACCGTTTCTCGTCCAGGCTCAACCTCTGCAGCATGGACGATGCGCTGCGCGTCGAGGCGCATCTCAAGGCTGTCGGCCTGCCCTGGCGCATGTCCGACATTCCCGGCGGCCTGCCCGACGCCGAGCGTCTGCTCGCCTACATCGCGCAGGACAAGAAGGTATCGCGCGGCGCGCTCACCTTCATCCTGACGCGCGGCGTCGGCCAGGCCTTCATCGCCAGGGACGTGCCGTCCTCGGAGGTGCTCGCCTTCCTGAAGGAGAACCTGCCGGGATGACTGCGCTCGCCTGGATCGTTGCAGGCGTCCTTGCCGGCATCATCGTTCTGATCCTGCTTGCCTTTCTCCTCCGTACACGGCTGCTGGCGGCGCTCGGCTACGTCATCGTGCGCAGGCGGCCGCAACGCGCTGCGCGCGAGGAGCCGCGCGCTGGCGCCGCCGAGGCTCAGCGCGACAATACGGTCCGCCAGGGCAGCGGCCGGCTCGCCACCATCGCCGAACTCCAGGAGCTCGAAGTCTCCGACGTGATGGTCCACCGCACCAACATGCGTTCCTTCAACGCCGACAGCCCGCCGGAAGCGCTGGTGCGCGAGGTCCTGCACAGTCCGCACACCCGCATGCCGCTCTGGAAGGACACGACCGAGAACATCGTCGGCGTGCTGCACGCCAAGGACCTGCTGCGCGCGCTGAACGAGGTCGGCAACGACTTCTCCCGGATCGACATCATGAAAATCGCGACCAAACCCTGGTTCGTGCCGGAAACGACGACGCTGCAGGATCAGCTCAGCGCCTTCCTGCGCCGCAAGGCGCATTTCGCGCTGGTCGTGGACGAATATGGCGAGGTCGAGGGGCTGGTCACGCTGGAGGACATCATCGAGGAGATCGTCGGCGACATCGCCGACGAGCACGACATCGACGTTCAGGGCGTCAAGCAGGAGGCTGACGGTTCCGTGGTGGTCGACGGCACCGTGCCGATCCGCGACCTCAACAGGGCGCTCGACTGGACGCTGCCCGACGACGAGGCCACCACCATAGCCGGGCTGGTCATCCACGAGACGCAGTCGATCCCCGAGGAACGCCAGGCCTTCACCTTCCACGGCAAGCGCTTCGTCGTCATGAAGCGCGACAAGAACCGCCTGGCCCGGATCAGGATCAGGCCGGTGACTTGATCGAAATGACTGTGGTCATTGACCATGGTCATTTTGCTTTCTATCTTATCGGTGGTCGCTCACGGGAGCCGGTTATGACCGCCCACGTTTCAAAGTCGAAATTCAAGGCAAAAGCACTCGAGTACTTCCGTCAGGTGGAAGCGAGCGGCGAGCCCATTGTCATCACCGAGCATGGCAAGCCTACCTTGGAGATCCGCCCTTACGGCGGAGGCAAACGGGATCCGTTCGAGATATTGAAGGGTTCCGTGCTGCGTTATGACGATCCGTTTGAGCCGGTCGGCGTAGGGGACTGGGAAGCGCTTAAGTGATCGTGCTCGACACGCACGTGCTGATCTGGTGGCTTGGCGCGGAGAACAACCGGCTATCTCCCGAGGCATTGAAGTCGATAGAACGGGAACTGGTGTCGAGCGAGGTGGTCGTATCGTCGATCTCTGCCTGGGAAATCGCGATGCTGGTGCAACGCGACAAGCTCGATCTGTCGATGGACGTTCTGAATTGGCTGGAAGCCGCAAGCCAAATCGAAAACTTGAAGTTCTTGCCAGTGGACAATGCGGTCGCTGTGAAGAGCCGGCTTCTGCCCGGTGAATTCCATCCTGATCCCGCCGACAGGATCATTGTCGCGCTGGCACGTGAACTAGCATGCCCACTTGTGACGGCTGACGAAAAGATACGCGACTATCCGCACGTTGCCACGATCTGGTAGCCGCTCACCAGCGTGTCGACTCCCCCGGCGCGGCGGGCTCGATCGCCAGCGCATGGACGCCGCCCTTCAACTCGTCGGCCAGAGCCGAATTCACGGCGCGGTGGCGCTCGATGCGGCTCATGCCTGTGAAAAGCGGCGACACCAGCCGCACGCGGAAATGCGTCTCGCCCTTGCCATCGAACTCGGCGTGATGGCCCGATTCGACATGGTGATGCCCGGCGTGCAGATGGCTTTCGTTGACGACCGCCAGCCGCTCGGGCGAGAATGCCTGCCTCAGCTTGTTTTCGATGCTTGCCTGTATCGACATAGACGTCTCCTCTGCCCATATATGTGCAGGTCGCCACAAAAGCGCCACCCGCGTCTCCGACCTGGTGATTTGCCCCGGTACGGGCCGTTTCCCGCAAATGTCAATTCTTGTTTCGCGCCGTCGATGCGCTCATAACGCTGGCAGATGAAGCCGTATCCGAAATATTTCGAGAAGATCCGCATTCGTCCCGACAAGGACGCGGAGGTGAAGTCGCACGCCCCTATTTGCCAGTGGGACGGCTGTGCGGGGGCCGGCACTCACCGCGCGCCGGTCGGCCGCATGAAGGAAGGCGAATATTTCAAATTCTGCCTGGACCATGTGCGCGAGTACAACAAGGGCTTCAACTACTTTTCGGGCGTGCCGGACTCGGAGGTGGCGCGTTTCCAGAAGGAGGCGCTCACCGGCCATCGCCCAACCTGGACGATGGGCGCCAACGGCGCCATGCGCTCGGCGCCCGACATGGCGCAGATGCGCTCGGGCCGCGCCGGCTACTACAATCGAATGCGCGACCCATATAACCTGTTCGGCGGCCCGAAGGACCCGCGCCAGCCGCGCGAGCGCAAGGCCAAGCCGCTTGAGGCCAAGGCTCTGGAAACGCTTGGCCTTGATACGAAGGCGACTGGCGAGGACATCAAGGCGCGCTATAAGGAACTGGTGAAGCGCCACCATCCCGACGCGAATGGCGGCGACAGGGGTTCGGAAGATCGTTTTCGCGATGTGCTGCAGGCCTATCGCGTGCTCAAACAAGCAGGTTTGTGCTGAGTGCAGGGTCTGCTAAGACGCCCCGGGAAAAAATGGGATTTGCCGGCGTAAGGATGCGCCGCGCGTGAGGACGTTATGAACAAGGTCGACCGCGACATCGCCAATCTTCCGGACACAACGGTGCCGGTCAAGGAAACTTTCGGCTTCGACTCGAAGATGGTGGTGCCGGCCTATTCGGCCGCGACGGAGCATGTGCCGGACCTCGATCCGGATTACCTGTTCGACCCGCAGACGACGCTCGCCATCCTCGCCGGTTTCGCCTTCAACCGCCGCGTCATGGTTTCCGGCTATCACGGCACCGGCAAGTCGACCCATATCGAGCAGGTCGCCGCCCGCCTCAACTGGCCCTGCGTGCGCGTCAATCTCGACAGCCATGTCAGCCGCATCGACCTCGTCGGCAAGGACGCCATCGTGGTCAAGGACGGCATGCAGGTCACCGAGTTCCGCGACGGCATCCTGCCCTGGGCCTACCAGCACAATGTCGCGCTCTGCTTCGACGAGTACGATGCGGGCCGTCCGGACGTCATGTTCGTCATCCAGCGCGTGCTGGAATCGTCCGGCCGCCTGACGCTGCTCGACCAGAGCCGCGTCATTCGGCCGCATCCGGCCTTCCGCCTCTTCGCCACGGCCAACACGGTCGGCCTCGGCGACACCACCGGCCTCTATCACGGCACGCAGCAGATCAACCAGGCGCAGATGGACCGCTGGTCGATCGTCACAACGCTCAACTACCTGCCGCACGACAATGAGGTGGGAATCGTTCTCGCCAAGGCCAAGCATTACCGCGACGCCAAGGGCAAGGACATCGTCAACAAGATGGTGCGCGTCGCCGACATGACACGCCAGGCCTTCATCAACGGCGACCTGTCGACCGTGATGAGCCCGCGTACCGTCATCACCTGGGCCGAGAACGCCGAGATCTTCGGCGACGTCGGGCTGGCCTTCCGGCTGACCTTCCTCAACAAGTGCGACGAGCTCGAACGCTCGATCGTCGCGGAACTCTACCAGCGCGCCTTCGGCCAGGAATTGCCTGAATCAGCCGCGAACGTCGTGCTGGGATAGGCTGGAGCGCTGATGGCGGGTCCCGGCGACAACACGCGCAACAGGCCGAAGAACGGCTCCGACGCCGACGCATTCAAGCGCGCGGTGACGGTGTGCATGCGCGCCATCTCCGGCGATAACGAGCTTGAGGTCGCCTTCGCCAAGGACAAGCCGGCGCTGGCGGGCAACCGCGCCCGGCTGCCCGAACTGCCGAAAAAGCCAAGCGGCGCGGATATCGCCATCACGCGCGGTCTCGGCGATTCCATGGCTCTGAAGCGCGCCTGCCACGACCTGCGCATCCACACGAAGTTCGCGCCCGAGGGCAAGCAGGCGCGCGCCGTATTCGACGCGGTCGAACAGGCGCGCGTCGAGGCGATCGGCGCGCTGCGCATGACCGGCGTCGGCGACAATATCGGCCACATGCTCGAGGACAAGTACGCCAAGGCAAACCTTGCCGACGTGCGCGACCGCGCCGATGCGCCGATCGAGGAGGCGCTGGCGCTGCTGGTGCGCGAGAAGCTCACCGGACGGCCGGCGCCCAAGAGCGGCGAGCGCGTCGTCAACCTCTGGCGCGAATGGGTCGAGGAGAAGGCCGGTGCCGACCTCGAGCATCTTGCCGGCAATGTCGCCGACCAGCAGGCTTTCGCGCGCGTCGTGCGCGAGATGCTGGCCTCCATGGAGATGGCCGAGGATTTCGGCGACGAGGAGCAGTCGGACGACGTCGAGGACAGCGAGGACCCGCAGCCGCAAGGCGAGGAGCAGAGCGAGGAGGGCGGCGAGGACGATTCCGGCGCCGACCAGGCGCAGTCCGACGATCAGGACACGACTTCCGAGGAGGAGCAGGCCGGCGAGATGGACGCGGCGGACGCCACCTCCGACGAGTTCTCCGACGACGACGATCCCGACGCCGAGACGCCCGGAGAGGCGAAGCGCAAGGACAATCCCTTCTCGGACCTGCCGAAGACCGTCGACTACAAGGTCTACACCACCCAGTTCGACGAGACGGTCGGCGCAGAGGAGCTGTGCGAGGAGGAGGAACTGGACCGCCTGCGCGCCTTCCTCGACAAGCAGCTCGCCAATCTGCAGGGCGTGGTCGGAAGGCTCGCCAACCGCCTGCAGCGCCGCCTGATGGCGCAGCAGAACCGCTCCTGGGACTTCGACCTCGAAGAGGGTTATCTCGATCCGGCGCGCCTCGTGCGCGTCGTCATCGATCCGATGCAGCCGCTTTCCTTCAAGCAGGAGCGCGACACGAAATTCCGCGATACCGTGGTCAGCCTCGTGCTCGACAATTCGGGCTCCATGCGCGGCCGTCCGATCACCGTCGCCGCCACCTGCGCCGACATTCTGGCGCGCACGCTCGAACGCTGCGGCGTCTCGGTCGAGATCCTCGGCTTCACCACCCGCGCCTGGAAGGGCGGGCAGGCGCGCGAGAAGTGGCTGAAGGACGGCAAGCCGCTCAGCCCTGGCCGGCTGAACGATCTCAGGCACATCATCTACAAGTCGGCCGACATGCCCTGGCGGCGCGCCAGGCGCAATCTCGGCCTGATGATGCGCGAGGGACTGCTCAAGGAGAACATCGACGGCGAGGCGCTGCTCTGGGCGCACCAGCGCCTGATCGCCCGGCCCGAGCAGCGCAAGATCCTGATGATGATCTCCGACGGTGCGCCGGTCGACGACTCAACTCTGTCGGTAAACCCCGGCAACTATCTCGAGCGGCACCTGCGCGCCGTCATCGATCTCATCGAGACGCGCTCGCCCGTCGAGCTGCTGGCGATCGGCATCGGCCACGACGTGACGCGCTATTATCGCCGCGCGGTCACCATCGTCGATGCCGAGGAGCTTGCAGGTGCGATGACCGAGCAGCTCGCCTCTCTTTTCGGCGAGGAAAGCGCGCGCGACACGCGCCGCAGCGGCCTGCGTCGCGCCGGATGATCAAGGCTCCGCTTAGATCGTTTTCCATCGTGTTGGCCGTTGCTGCGGCAGGTTTCGGCGTCTTCGCCTTCGCGACGCAACACCCGGTCAGGGCCGCCGGCGTGGAGCGGCTGGAGATTTCCGCGCGGCCGATCCGCCATTTCCAGATCGGCGCCACGGAGACGCGCTTCGGGCCTCTCGAATTCGCCGGCGGCCTGGAACTCACCTCGACGTCGCGCGATCTCGGCGCGCTGTCGTCCTTCCGTTTTCTTGCCCCCGGCAAGGATTTCATCGGCGTCGCCGATACCGGCTTCTGGTTCTTTGGAACGATCGAGCGAGACGCCGACGGCAAGCCTGCCGGCATCGCGGATTTCCGCATGCAGCAGATGTCCGATCGCTCGGGAAGGATTTCGAACCGCAAATGGGAGGTCGATGCCGAAGGCCTCGCGGTCAAGGACGGAGTCGCCACGGTCGGCTTCGAGCGGGATCATCGCATCGCGCAGTTCAGGATCGAGCCGGACGACATGAAGGCGGCCACGCGCGACCTCGATTTCCTGGTTCCCGAGCGCGAGCTGCGCTCGAACCGCGGCTTCGAGACCGTCGCCCACGCTCCTGCCCACGGTCAGCATGCCGGCGGCCTCGTCGTGGTCTCCGAGAAAAGCCTCGACAGGCACGGCAACATCTTTGCCGCCATCATCGAAGGCCCGCACAAGGGCATCTTCACGGTCAAGCGCAACGGCGAGTTCGACATCACCGACGGCGCCTTCCTGCCGAATGGCGACCTTTTGATCCTGGAGCGCAGCTTCTCGATGGCGACCGGCGTGAAGATGCGGCTCAGGCGCCTCTACGGCGAGAGCATCGCCAAGGGCGCGGTCGCCGACGGCCCGGTACTGTTCACGGCCGACATGGGCTATCAGATCGACAACATGGAAGGGCTGGATATCTGGACCCGCGCAGACGGGGCCCTGATGGTGTCGCTCATCTCGGACGACAACCACTCCATCCTGCAGCGCAACATCTATCTCGAATTCGTGCTGCACGACGAGGCCGAGCCGCAGGCGACGAAGAACTAGTCAGGCCAGGGCGGGCTGCTTCCACCTCGCGGCGATCAGCCGGTAGGGGATCAGCGCGAAGACGGCGATCAGCAGCTTCACGGAAAAATCGCCAGCCGCCCAGGATATCCAACGCGCCGTCTCGACCGGCAGGGCGCCGAAGAGCGGCGCGTTCTCCAGCGCGAAGCCGTCACTCGGGCCGAGGAATGCGAAGGACGCCGAAAAGGCGATGCCGAAGAAGAGCGCCGTATCGAGCACCGAGCCGGCCAGCGAGCCGAACACGGGCGCCCGCCACCAGGACTGCCTGCGCAGCCAGTTGAACACGGTGACGTCGAGAAGCTGCGCCGTCAGGAAGGCCGCGCCCGAGGCGATGGCGATGCGCACCAGCCGGCCGGCCGCCGTCTCGAACTCGATGAACCCGTAGGTGAACAGAAGCGGCGGCACGATGATCGAGCAGATCACCGCCAGCATGAAGCCGACGAAAACGATTCGCCTGGCCACCGCCGGCCCATAGCGGCGGTTGGCGAGGTCGGTCACCAGGAAGGCGAAGGGATAGGTGAAGGCGCCCCAGGTCAGGATGTCGGCGAGCTGCAGGCCGCCGACCTCGCCGTTGACCGGGAACTGGACGAGCACGTTGGAAGCCACGACGACAAGCGCCATCGCGGCCACGAAAGGCATATAGGCGGTGAGACGAAACATTTTTTTATCCTGGGTGATGGAACCAGTTGCATTCCGGGACGCGGGACAGAGTCCCCCGTCCGGAATCACGACAAGACGATCGATAAGGGCGGCGGCAAGCCGCCCGACGTTCGATCAGGCGGCCTGTTCGGCAACCTTCTTGGCGATCTGCTTCTTCAACAGCTTCACACGCTGCGAAAGCTCAGCCGCATCCGCCTTGGCCAGGAAAGCGTCGAGGCCGCCGCGGTGCTCGACCGAACGCAGGGCGTTCGCCGAAACGCGCAGGCGCACGTTCTGGTTCAGCGCTTCCGAGATCAGCGTCACGTTGACGAGATTCGGCAGGAAGCGGCGCTTGGTCTTGTTGTTGGCGTGGCTGACATTGTTGCCGGTGAGGACGGCTTTGCCAGTCAGTTCGCAGGTACGGGACATCTGGATTACCTTCAGTCTACAATGGCCACGACATCGGCGCACCGGCACACTGGCGCGCGGTCGTCTTAGGCGGCCTCATGGAAAAGTCGGGGTTCCATAGTGGCATTTGGCGCTTGCGTCAAGCGCGGCGGCAACGACGCCTGTTCCCCTTGCCACCACGAAATGGCCGGAAATCCGCGCCAGTATCGTCTCACGATCAACCCTCCGGCCCTCGGTGCTTGCTCGCTGCATGCCCGAGGGCCTGATTTGTCTGTTTTGCCATGTTCCGAGCCCTCGCCGCCGCCTCCCTTGTCCTTGCTACGATCGTTCCGGGCTCTTCCGCCCCCGGCGCGCCGACCTACCGCGGCGAATACACGCTGTCCTTTCTCGGCCTGCCCGTCGGGCGCGTGAGTCTCAAGAGTCGCGTCGACCCCAAAAGCTATTCGATCGAGGGGGAGGCGTCCGCCGCGGGGCTCGGCCTCATCTTCTACGATACGACCGGCAAGCTCACCGCCTCCGGGCGATTCGCCGGCGGCGTCCAGGCGGACCGCTTCCGCGCCGAATATCGCTACAACGACAAGCCGACGCTGGTCGACATCCGCTTCGCCGGCGGGAATGTCGTCGAGGTCGTCAACGATCCGCCGCTGAAGAAGCGCGGCAAGGATTGGGTTCCGATCGGGCCGGAAGACCTGAAGTCGGCGGTCGATCCCGTCGCCGCCACGCTGGTGAAGGCCGACAGGCTGGAGGACGTCTGCAAGGGCGGCGCGCGCATGTTCGACGGCGAGTTGCGCGCCGATCTTTCCATGTCGTTCGTCAAGACCGGCCAAATGTCCATCAAGGGCTTCGCGGGGCCGACCGTCACCTGCCGGCTGAAATTCACGCCGGCCGCCGGCTACCGCAAGGGCCGCCGTGCCCTTGAATACCTCAGGACCAAGAGCCGGATCATGGTGACATTTGCCCAGATCGGGGAAACCGGCGTATACGCGCCGGTCCATGCCACGATCGGCACGCAGATCGGCACGATCACGGTCCGGGCGCGGCGGTTCCAGGCCCTGTAGGCGACCGGAGGCTGCCTCCGCGCCGGAGAATTGTCGATGGCGCGTGCAACCCTGATCGGCTTCTCGGCAGTCGCCATGTGGGCGCTGCTCGCGCTCCTGACCGACGCTTCGGGCAGGACGCCGCCCTTCCTGCTGTCGGCCATCACCTTCGCCATAGGGACCGCTGTCGGCCTGGTGGCACGGCTTTTCATGCCGACCCCCGACCAGCCGGTGAAAATCCCGTTCCAGGTATGGGTCATCGGCATAGCCGGCCTGTTCGGCTACCATTTCTTCTACTTCACCGCGCTGCGCAACGCGCCGGCCGTCGAAGCCAGCCTGATCGCCTATCTCTGGCCGCTGCTCATCGTGCTGGGCTCGGCGCTGATGCCCGGCGAGCGGCTGCGCTGGAACCATATCGCCGGCGCGCTGCTCGGGCTTGCCGGCACGGTGCTCATCGTCACCAAGGGCGGCGGCGTCGCCTTCGAGAGCCGCTACGGTTTCGGCTATGCGATGGCCGGCGTCTGCGCCTTCCTCTGGTCGGCCTATTCGCTTTTGTCGCGGCGCTTCCCGGCGGTGCCGACCGGCATCGTCACCTGGTTCTGCGCCGCGACCTCGGCGCTTTCGCTCGTCTGCCACTTCGCGCTGGAAGAAACCGTGCTGCCCGCCACCACCGGCCAGTGGCTCGCGGTCGTCGGGCTCGGCCTGATGCCGGTGGGGGCCGCCTTCTATGCCTGGGACATCGGGGTGAAGCGCGGCAACATCCAGGTGCTGGGCGCGGCGAGCTATGCCGCGCCGCTGCTTTCGACGCTCATCCTGATCCTTGCCGGCTTCGCCGAGCCGACGCTGCCCATCCTCGCGGCCTGCGTGCTCATCACCGCCGGGGCGGTGCTTGCGGCGAAGTCCATGCTGTTCGGACGCATGGCCGCATCGAGCGCCGCCGGCAGCGCCGCGGCGTGATCACGGCTTGCCCGGCTCCCAGCCGGGCCCGGCGAGCTCGAACTGCGCGAAGTCGAAGCCCGGCGCGACCGTGCAGCCGACGAGCGTCCAGTCGCCCAGGCTGCGCGCCGTCTGCCATCGGTTCGCCGGCACCACGGCCTGCGGCCGCTCGCCCTGGCCGATATCGACCCCCAGGACCAGCGAGGCGATGCCCTGCGCCTCGCCGGCGATGCGCAACTCGAGCGGCGCGCCGGCATAGAAGTGCCAGACCTCGGCAGCGTCCTTCACCCTGTGCCAGGCCGATTCGTCGCCGCGTTCGAGCAGGAAATAGATCGCCGTCGAATGGCCGCGCCCGCCATCCGGGTTGTCGCGGTAGGTCTCCGCATACCAGCCGCCCTCCGGGTGGCGGGCCATGCGCAGCGCCGCGATGATGTCGGCCGCGGTCATCCGCTCAGAAATTGTCCTTGCGCTTGCGGATCTCGGCGAACACCTCGGCGTCGGTTGCCTTCTCCATGCCCAGGTTCTTCCGGATGGCCGGGTCGTGCCACCGCAGGAAGGGGTTGGTCGCCAGTTCCTCGCCGAGCGTCGTCGGCAGCGTCATCTTGTCCTCGGCCCGCAGCGCCTCCACCTTCGCCGCGCGTTCCTTCAGCGCCGGGTTGGTCGGGTCGATGGTGAGCGCGAAGCGTGCGTTGGACAGCGTGTACTCGTGACCGCAGTAGAGCGTCGTCGCGGCCGGCAGCTCGACGAGCTTGATCAGCGAATGGAACATCACCGGGGCCGGCCGCTCCAGCAGCCTGCCGCAGCCCATGGCGAACAGGGTGTCGGCGACGAAGGCGACATGCGATTTCGGCAGATAGTAGCAGATGTGCCCGGCGGTATGGCCGGGCGTCTCGATCACCTGCACAGGTTGCCCGGCGAACTCGAACGCCGACCCTTCCGAAAGCTCGATGTCGATGCCGGGAATTTTATCGGCCTCGGCCTTCGGACCGGCGATCTTCAGCCCGAACCGCTTCTTCAGCGCGAGATTGGCCTCGACATGGTCCTGATGGTGATGCGTCGTCAGGATGATGGTCGGCGTCCAGCCGGTGCGCTCGACTGCCGCGAGGATCGCGCTCTCCTCCGGCGCATCGATCAGCGCCGTCTCGCCGCTTTTCGGGTCGTGGACGAGTACGCCGAAATTGTCCGTCCGGCACATGAACTGGTCGATTTGCAATGACATTCCTGAACTCCAATCTGTCGGCCGCAAGATAGGGCGGCAATCCCGTCCTGTCATCACGTCGCCGTGGCGCGGAAAAGCGATTCCGGTTTTCGGGCCGATGCATTAGGGTCCGCCGCATGAATTCGGACATCGTCGATCTCAGGTCCTTCTATTCTTCGGTGCTGGGGCGTCTGGCGGAGCGTTCGATCGCAATGGCGATCTCCTCCGTCTGGGCGAACCAGCCAAACGAGCGCCTTGTCGGGCTCGGCTATGCGCTGCCCTGGCTCGACCGCTTCGGCGGCGACGCCGAGCGCGTTTTCGCCTTCATGCCGGCCACGCAGGGGGCGGTCGTCTGGCCGGTCGCGGGCCCCTCGGCCACCGCGCTTGTCTTCGACGAGGAGCTGCCGCTGGTCGATTCCTCGATCGACCGGATGCTGCTCGTCCATTCGCTGGAGCACGCCGAAAGCCCCCGCGAGACGCTGAAGGAGATCTGGCGCGTGCTGTCTCCGGCCGGTCGGGTCGTCATCGTGGTGCCGAATCGGCGAGGCGTGTGGGCGCGTTTCGAGCACACGCCCTTCGGCACGGGTCGGCCGTTTTCGCGCGGCCAGCTCAACGAGCTGCTGCGCGAGGCGAATTTCACGCCTTCGTCGTGGGCCGATGCGCTGTTCTTTCCGCCTTCCAAGCGCCGCTTCATGATGCGCTTCCACAACATACTGGAGCGCACCGGCCGCCGCTTCTGGCCGATCTTCTCCGGCGTCATCGTCGTGGAGGCACAGAAGCGGATCTATCAGGGCGTGCCCGTTGCCAAGCGCGCCTCGCGCCGCGTCTTCGTGCCGGTGTTGTCTCCGCAGGGCGCCGCCACGCGCGCGATGAGGGAGCGGCAGGGCTCGGCCGGCTGATCCGCGGCCTTCAATTCGCCCCCATCCCGGCGGAATTCTTCGCCTGAGAAGGGAGGCGCTTGCCCATGCCGTTGCTGTTCGGCCTCTTGCTCTGTCTGGCCGGCGCGCTTCCGGCAAAGGCGGTTCCCCTTGTGGCGGCCGGGCCCGTGGATGTCGAGCTGGTGCTCGCCGTCGATATCTCGCGCTCCATGGATGCCGAGGAATTCGCCCTTCAGCGCGCCGGCTATGTCGCGGCGCTGCGCCATCCCGATTTCGTCAGGGCGGTGCGCGCCGGGCAATATGGCCGCATCGCGCTCACCTATTTCGAATGGGCAGGCACGGTGCGCGAGGAGACCCAGGTGCCGTGGCAAGTGATCGACAGCGCCGAAGCCGCCGAAGCCTTCGCGGCGGCGCTGGAGAGCCGGCCTGTGCGCAGCTTTCGCGGCACTTCGATTTCCGGGGCGCTGGTCTTCGGGACCGGGCTGTTCGACGCCAACGCCTTCGATGGCCGCCGGAAAGTCATCGACGTCTCGGGCGACGGGCCGAACAATATCGGCGTGCCGGTGGTAGCCGCGCGCGACGCGGCGGTGATGAACGGCATCACCGTCAACGGCCTGCCGATCCTGATCCGGCCGTCCTTCACCGTGCGCGAACTCGACCGCTATTATGCCGAATGCGTGACGGGCGGCCCGGGCTCCTTCGTCCTGCCGATCAGGGATGCGTCGGAATTCGCCACCGCCATCCGCCGCAAGCTGATCCTGGAGGTCAGCGGCGCGCCGGATGCCGGACGCGTCATCCCGGCGCAGGCGGCCGAGCCGATGGACTGCGAGCGCGGCGAACGAGAGAGGAGGCTGTTCTCCGACCCGCATTTTCCGGAACTGGACAGGTAGGTCGCCCTACGCGGCGACTTCACGAGATGACGAGCGGCTGCCGGCCAATCCCCTCGGGATCGAAGGACGTGGTCTGGTAGACCTGGTTGATCCAGTTGCCGAACAGCAGGTGCGCGTGCGAGCGCCAGCGGTTGAGCGGCGGCCGGCTGGGATCGTCATCGGGATAGTAGCCGTGCGGCACGGCGATCGGCGTGCCCGCCGCCACGTCGCGATCGTATTCTTCCTTCAGCGAGGTGGAATCGTATTCGATGTGATTGAACATGTAGAGCCGGTTGCCGGCCTTTTCGGCGACCAGGCTGGGGCCCGTCACGTCCGACTCCATGAGCAGTTCGAGGTTTCCTGCGGCGCGGATGTCGCCGGACCTCACCTCCGTCCACCGCGACACCGGAACGGCGAAATCGTCCGAGAAGCCGGCGAGGTAGGGCGAGGCGGGCGCGTTGTTGCCGTGGCGGAACACGCCGAAGGCCTTCTTATCCAGAGTGTATTTGGGAATGCCATGGAAATGCCAGGCGGCCGCCATCGCGCCCCAGCAAATGAAGAAGGACGAGTGGACGTTGGTCGTGGTCCAGTCGAGGATGCGCGTCAGCTCGTCCCAGTACGATACCTGCTCGAACGGCAGGAGCTCGATGGGGGCGCCGGTAATGATGAAGCCGTCGAACTTGCGGTCGGCGACGTTCTCCCAGGTCTCGTAGAACGCGATCAGGTGTTCCTCGGGCGTGTTCTTCGCCTTGTGGCCGCCGATGCGCACGAGGGTCAGTTCGACCTGAAGGGGGGAGGCGCCGATAAGGCGCGCGAATTGCGTTTCGGTGCGAACCTTGTTGGGCATCAGGTTCAACAGACCGATCTGCAGCGGGCGGATGTCCTGGCGTAGCGCCGTGCGCTCGTCCATGACCGACACGCCTTCGCGCACCAGGATATCGTGTGCGGGCAGCTGATCAGGTATCTTGATCGGCATCGCAAATCTCCACAACAAAAAACCGGCCTTTGCTCGCGCAAAGCCGGTTACGATGTGCAACGGCCCTTTAGCGAGTTGTTTAACGTGGCTGCAAGCCGACCGGCAAATCACCACGGGATCGAAGCGTCCACATAATGCCGGACGGCCCCAGCGTCAATGGGCGCGGCGGAACGGGTCCGCCGCGCCTCTGGCTTCACGCATCGATGTCGACATCGCTGGTTTCCTGTCCGGCCAGCAGCGCCGCCAGCGTGATCAGGGCCATGATGGTCAGGTAGACGCCGACCCAGAAGGGGCTGCCTTCACCGTAGCTCCACAGCGCGACCGCGATGAAGGGTGCGACCGCGGCGCCGAGGATCGAGGATACGTTGTAGGCGATGCCGGAACCCGTATAGCGCACGTTTGCCGGGAAGAGTTCCGGCAGCAGCGCGCCCATCGGGCCGAATGTCATGCCCATCAGCGCGAAGCCGAGGATCAGCCAGGCCATGACCCCCGGCGCTCCCGCCGACAGGATCGGGACCCACAGCAGGCCGAAGGCGGCGATCGCCGAGGTCACCCAGATCAGCGTCTTCCTGCGGCCCCAGCGGTCGGCCCAGGGGCCGGACGCCATCGTGAAGATGCCGAAGAAGACGACGCCGATGATCATCATCAGCACGAAGGTCGAATAGTCGTAGCCGAGCCCCGGCACGGCCGCCGTGGTCGCCGCCCTGCCATAGCTCAGCGAGAAGGTCGTCATCAGGTAGAACAGCACGTAGGTCGCAAGCATGTAGAGCGTGCCGAGGATGAGCGCCTTCCAGTGGTTGCGCAACGCAGCGGCGAGCGGCAGCTTCTGCACCGAGCCCGTCTTCACCGTCTTCTCGAAGGCCGCGCTCTCGACGAGGTTGAGGCGGACCCAGAGGCCGACCGCTACCATGACGATCGAGAAGAGGAAGGGGATGCGCCAGCCCCAGTCGAGGAACGCCGTCGACGGACGCGACGGATCGTCGGACGGGAGCACGGCGGCGATGATCAGGAACAGGCCGTTTGCGATGATGAAGCCGATCGGCGCGCCGAGCTGGGGGAAGGTGCCGTACACCGCGCGCTTGCCGGCCGGTGCGTTCTCGGTCGCCACGAGGGCGGCGCCGCTCCACTCGCCGCCGAGCGCAAAGCCCTGGGCCAGGCGCAGCACGACGAGCAGCGCCGGCGCCAGCCAGCCGGCCGTCGCGTAGGTCGGCAAAAAGCCGATCAGGAAGGTGGCGATGCCCATGGTGAGGAGTGCGCCGACAAGCGTGATCTTGCGGCCGCGCCTGTCGCCCAAATGGCCGAAGAAGATGGCGCCGAGCGGCCGCGCCACCATCGCCGCGCCGAAAACGGCAAAGGAGGCGAGCAGGGCCGTGGTTTCGTTGCCCGACGGGAAGAAGAGGTGCGGAAACACCAGCACGGCTGCCGTCGCATAGACATAGAAGTCGTAGAATTCGATGGTCGTGCCGACCAGGCTGGCGAGGATCACGCGCGAGCGCGGGTTGGCGGGCGCGAGAGAGCCGCCTGCGGCAGGCGCTGCTATCGACATTGTTTCACTCCGTGGAAAATCAGGCGCGCGGCTGCTGTCCGCCAGCGCCGCACGGCCTCGTCGATCATTTTGGATCGCGATTGCCCTATCAGCCGAAAGATTGTATTGCAATACAAATTAATTGTTTAGGAATGTTTCCATGGAGAGCCACGGCCGGCCGGTCCGGGAGCTGTTCGGCTTCCGCTTTGCGGTGCTTGCCCGCCGCTGGCGGCGCGCGGCGGAGCGCAACCTCGAGGAGGCTGGCCTCACCGATGCCAGCTGGGCGCCGCTGATCCATCTCGCCGAATCCGGCGACGGCATCACCCAGAAGGCCCTGGCCGCGCGGGTCGGCAGCGACGGATCAAGCCTGGTCCGGCTGCTCGACATTCTCGAAGGGCGCGGCTTCATCGAGCGCCGGGTCGACGCCCAGGATCGAAGGGCGCGGCTGATCTTCCTGACCGAACCGGGCCGACGTGCGGTCGCCGACATTCGCCAGGTCCTCGCCCGCACGGATGTCGAACTCCTGGCAGGGCTGTCGGACGCGGAGCTTGACGGCATGCTCTCCGCCTTCGACCGGATCGCCGCACGGCTGGACGAGCGCGAGGCAGGCAACGGGGCGGCGCCAGCCGCCCGTCCTCCGTCCTAGACGCCCCTCGACATCGCCGCCGCTCGCCTGTATTTCCCGGGCGGCCCGAGTGCAGGCCGCCTTTTCCCGGAACCGTATCATGACCAAGGCAACCGATCTTTCCCGTCCCCAGCCGCGCGCCGGCGTCATGGACATCGAGGCCTACGTGCCGGGCAAGAGCGCGGCGCATGGCGCGGCCAGGGTCCATAAGCTGTCGTCCAACGAAAACCCGCTGGGATCCTCGCCCAAGGTCGTCGAGGCTGTCCGCGAGGTGGCCGCAAGGCTGGAATTCTACCCCGACGGCGCGGCGGCGAGGCTGCGCGAGGCGATCGGCGAGGCGCATGGGCTGAACCCTGCCAACATCGTCTGCTCGAACGGCTCGGACGAGATCCTCGGCCTGCTTGCCCAGACCTATCTCTCGCCCGGCGACGAGGCGATCTTCACCGAGCACGGCTTCCTGGTCTACAAGATCTACATCCAGGCCGCCGGTGCGACGCCGGTTTCGGTCAAGGAGACCGACGAGCGCGCCGATGTCGACGCCATCCTCGCCGCCGTCTCGCCGAAGACCAAGATCGTCTTCCTCGCCAACCCCAACAACCCGACCGGCACCTATCTGCCTTTCGAGGAAGTCCGCCGCCTGCATGCCGGCCTGCCCAAGCATGTCCTGCTCGTGCTGGACGCGGCCTATGCCGAATATGTCCGCCGCAACGACTACGAGGCGGGCGTCGAACTCGTCGGCAACTCGCAGAACGTCGTCATGACGCGCACCTTCTCCAAGATCCACGGTCTCGGCGGCATGCGCATCGGCTGGATGTACGGGCCGGCGCACATCGTGGACGCCATCAACCGCATGCGCGGCCCCTTCAACGTCAACGCCGCGGCGATCGAGGCCGGCGTCGCCGCGCTGAAGGATCGCGCCCATGTCGACCGCACCATCGCCCACAACGAGCAGTGGCTCGCCTGGCTGTCGGAGGAGCTGTCGAAGCTCGGCCTGCGCGTGACCCCCAGCGTCGGCAATTTCATCCTCATCCACTTCCCCGATGGCGAAAGGCATTCGGCGGCGAAGGCCGACGCGTTCCTGTCGTCGCGCGGCTACATCCTGCGCCGCGTCGCGGCCTACGGCTTCCCAAATGCGCTGCGCATGACGGTCGGCACCGAAGAGGCCAATCGCGGCGTGGTGACGGCGCTCGCCGAATTCCTGGAGAGCTGACGCCATGGCCGAGCCTCTCTTCGACAAGATAGCCCTCATCGGCATCGGCCTCATCGGTTCCTCGCTGGCGCGCGTCGTGCGCCGCGAGAACCTTGCCCGCCATATCGCGGTCTCCACCCGCAGCGGGAAGACGCTGGCGCGCGCCGAGGAACTCGCCCTCGGCGACAGCTACACCACCGATCCCGCCGAGGCGGCGAAGGACGCCGACCTCGTCATCGTCTCCGTGCCGGTCGGCTCGTCGGGCGTGGTGGCGAAGGAGATCGCGCCGGCGCTGAAGAAGGGCGCGATCCTCACCGATGTCGGCTCGACCAAGGCTTCGGTCATCGCGCAGATGTCGCCGCACGTGCCCCAGGGCGTGCATTTCATCCCCGGCCATCCGCTGGCGGGCACGGAGAAATCCGGCCCCGACGCCGGCTTCGCCGAACTCTTCGAGAACCGCTGGTGCATCTTCACGCCGTTGCCGGGCACCGATCCGGCGGCTCTGGAAAAGCTCTCCGAGTTCTGGCGGCGCTGCGGCTCCAACATCGACACGATGGACCCCGACCATCACGACAAGACGCTCGCCATCGTCTCGCACCTGCCGCACATCATCGCCTACAACATCGTCGGCACCGCGGACGACCTCGAAACGGTCACCAAGTCCGAGGTGATCAAATATTCCGCCTCCGGTTTTCGCGACTTCACGCGCCTTGCGGCCTCCGACCCGACCATGTGGCGCGACGTCTGCCTGCACAACAAGGACGCCATCCTCGAGATGCTCGCCCGCTTCTCGGAAGATCTGGCGGCGCTGCAAAGGATGATCCGCTGGGGCGAGGGCGACAAGCTTTTCGAGCTCTTCACCCGCACGCGGGCGGTGCGCCGCTCGATCATCGAGGCCGGCCAGGACATCGACGCGCCCGATTTCGGCCGCCAGGCGGTGGAGCACCAGAAGGGGTAGCTGGATCCTCCCCTGCGAAGCGGTGGAGCAGGGCGGCAACACAGACCTTCAGATCGGCGGTATCTCGCCCAGCTTGAAGAAGGCGAGCCTGGCCTCGCCGCGCTCGATCTTCAGCGGCAGCGTCGGGTTGTTGCCCATGAAGGTCAGGGCCGAAGACACATTGCGGATGTCCCTGCGCTTCTCCGGAAACGCTTCGGCAAGCACCGCCGACAGGCCGTTGGGGTCGCGCACCGTCAGCTTGAGGTCGGCGTCGAGGAGACCGTCCTGGCTGAACGAGAAAGTCCCGCTGACCGTCACGCCCGAGTTTCCGCCGATGGTCAACTCGGCGTTGCGGATCGTGCCCGAGCGCCCGCGCAGGTCCCCAAGGCCGAGGCCGCGAAGGTCGACGCCGCCGTCGATCGTGACGTCCGACTGGCCCGAAAGCGCCGGCAGCGTGCGTCCCTCGATCAAGGCAGGATCGAGCGCGAGGCCCTCGAAACTGCTGGCGAGGTCGAGATCCTGTCCGTTCGGCCGCATATGCGCCTCGAAGGCGCCGATCGTTGCGAGCGGCGTGCCCGTCGCCGTCGTGGCCGCCACGCCGCCGCCTTCCACCGATACGCGCTCCGGCAGCGGCCGTGCCCAGCGCACGCTGGCGCGCAGCTTGTCCCAGTCGATCGTCAGCGAACCGTTCGCCGGAGTGGCCAGCGTCGCCGGGCCGTCCAGCTCGGCGATGAAGTGCGACGGGTCGTATATCTGGCCTGCCGTCCGGAGATTGCCGGCCGTCAGTCCGATCGCCTCGTCCGCATTCGTATAGGCGATGCGGTCGCAATAGATGCCCAGGCGGAACGGGAAGCCGCGCGCTACCGGGTTCGCGCACTCGAGCGTCGTGCCGCCGCGGTTGGCCTCGGCGATTTCGGCCTTCGCCCGCGTCACCAGCCGGTCGGCGAGGTAGAACCAGCCGGCGCTGTAGCCGCCGAAGAGGATGACGATGAAGACGCCCAGCCAAAGAATGCGCCGGCCGAAATTCGGCGCACTGCGGTCTGTATCGGTCATCGCTTCCCCAATCTTTTCACGTCGTACGACGCCCGTGGGCCTGCCCCTTTGGCGGATCATGCGCTAGTCGTGGCGACAGCGCCGCGTCGCGGCGAAATCGACACTGGCTTGGCGATATGGGCGATTTTTGGGTTTTTGGCTATGGCTCGCTGATGTGGCGGCCGGGTTTTGCGCATACCGAGACGCGTCGGGCGCGGCTGCACGGCTTCCGCCGCTCGCTCTGCGTGTGGTCGCATGTCTATCGCGGAACGCCCGAGCGGCAGGGCCTCGTGCTCGGGCTCGACCGCGGCGGCTCATGCGTCGGCCTCGCATTCCGGGTGCCCGCCGAGTTGCGCGACGAGGTGCTGGCCTATCTGCGCGAACGCGAGCTGGTCACCAGCGTCTACCTTGAGCGCGTGCTGCCGATCCGGCTGGAAAGCGGCGAGAACGCCGTCGCCGTCGCTTACGTCGTCGACCGCAGTCACCGGCAATATGCCGGGTCGCTCGAAGAGGCGGAGGCGGCGCGGATCGTATCCGGTGCGGCCGGGCAGGCCGGCCCCAACGAGGAATATGTGCTCAACACCATCGCGCATCTGAAGGCGCTCGGCATCCGCGACAACTGGCTGGAGGAAGTCGGCCGGCTCGTCTCCTGACCGGCTGCCTCACATTTCGATGCGTGGACTGTTTCGGCGCGTGATTTGAACTCCCTTGCCGGCGACGCTAGGGTGCCGCCGGCCTCGCGGCTGGACGCCGAACAGACTAGGGAGAAGCGCCTTGCAGAAACGTCGCCTGGGTAGAACCGACCTCGAGATCGCCCCTCTGGTGCTGGGCGGCAACGTCTTCGGCTGGACTGCCGACCAAAAAACCTCCTTCGACATCCTCGACCGTTTCGTCGGCGCGGGGCTCAATGCCATCGACACCGCCGACTCCTATTCGCGCTGGGTGCCCGGCAACAAGGGCGGCGAATCGGAGACCATCATCGGCGACTGGATGAAGAGCAGGAAGAACCGCGATCAGGTGATCGTCATCACCAAGGTCGGCTCCGACATGGGCCAGGGCAAGAAGGACCTCTCCGCTGCCTATATCGCCAGGGCGGCGGAAGACTCGCTGCGCCGGCTGCAGGTCGACGCGATCGACCTCTACCTCTCGCACTGGCCGGACGACACCGTGCCCTATGACGAGACGCTCGGCGCCTACGAGAAACTGATCAAGGCCGGCAAGGTCCGCAACATCGGATGCTCCAACCTCGACGCCGCCCGCCTGGAGGCGGCGCTCAAGGTGGCCAGCCAGAAGAAGCTGCCGCGCTACGAGGTGCTGCAGCCCGAATACAATCTCTACGACCGCTCCTCCTTCGACGGGCCGCTGCGCGACCTCTGCATGAAGGAAGAGATCGGCGTCATCACCTATTTCTCGCTCGCCAAGGGATTCCTGTCGGGCAAGTACCGCAGCGAGGCCGATCTGGGCAAAAGCCCGCGCGGCCAGGGCATCGGCAAATATCTCGACGACCGTGGGAAACGGATACTCGCCGCGCTGGACGCGGTTTCGGCGCGCCACGACGCGACGCAGGCCGAGATCGCGCTCGCCTGGATCATCGCGCGCCCCGGCGTCACCGCGCCGATCTCCAGCGCCACCACCGTCGAGCAGGCCGACAGCCTGATACGCGCGGCGTCGCTTCGGCTCACCCAGGCCGACATCGAGGAACTCGACCAGGCCAGCGCCTAGTTCTTCTCCCCGTTCACGGCAGGACTATCGCATATGCCGCCCCCTCCACCGCAAACCAGGGGCGCCGGTTCCTCCCCTGCGAAGCGGGGGAGGGGGACCACGCGAAGCGTGGTGGAGGGGGCGGCAGGAGCCCTGTCGGTGGTTCGCGAAGCAAGCCGGGTGAGGGCTACGCAGGCGGCAGCGCCCCCAGTTCCCCGAGCCGCTTCACGGCGGTCGGCGGCAGCGGTGGATTGTCCGTGCGCATCGCCTCGACCAGCAGTTCGTCGCAGGCCGTCTCCGTCGACGAGATCAGTCGCTGCATGAACTCTTCCCTGCCCAGTCCGGGCGGGATCGGCGGCAGGAAGCGGGCGCGGACCGTACCGGGAAAGCGCAGGAATTTCCGGCGCGGCCAGTATAGCCCGGCGACGTGGGCGACCGGCACCACCGGCACGCCGAGTTGCGCATAGAGCTCGACGATGCCGTATTTGTAGGCCGGCTCGTCGCCCGGCGCGCGCCGCGTGCCTTCGGGATAGATGATCAGCTGCCGCGGGTTTCGCGCCAGCTCCTTCCTGGTCGCCGCCATCACCGCCTTCAACGCCCTGGCGCGGCTGCCGCGGTCGACCGGGATCATGCGCATCTTCAGGATGTACCAGCCGAAGAACGGTATCCAGGTCAGTTCGCGCTTCAATATGTAGAGCGGATCATCAAGGTACGGGAAGAAGGCGATCGTGTCCCAGAAGGACTGGTGCTTGGGCGCCAGGATGAAGGAACCCTGCGGCAGGTTCTCGACGCCCTCTATGCGGCTCTTCGTGTTGGCGATCTTGTCGTAGAGCCACAGGGAGGTGCGCGACCAGAATTTCGGCACGAACCAAGCCATGTGGCGCGGCGCCAGGAAATAGAAGGGGGTCCAGAAGATCATCTGGCCGATCAGGCTGACGTAGAAGGCGAGGTTGAACGCCAGCGAACGGATGTAGAGCATGCGCAAGGAGCCCGTGAGAAAGCCCGTGCTGGTTACACCAGCCGCGCGCAAAGGGAAACGGTTGCCAGGGGCTCAGTCCTGGGGTCGTTCCGCCGCAGAGGCATTCGCCACGGCAGCGCCGCCGGCCGGGTGCCGGGTCAGAAAGCCGCGCGCCAGCGCCGCCAGATACTTGTTGTATTCGGTGAACAGCACCCGCAGCGCGTCCGGCCGCACGATCCAGCCGCCCTTGTCGAGCTTGGCGTTGACGACCGGGTAGGGGTCGAGCTCCTCCCTGTCGAGCAGCCGGCCCATCTCCAGCAGGCTGCGCGGCATGTGGTAGTTGTTGGTGACGAGGATCACCCGGCTGTAGGCATGGGTCCGCACCCATTTGGCGCTCTCCTCGGCATTGCCGATCGTGTCGAGCGCGTCGCGGTCGATGTCGATGCAGCAGGAGAACAGCGCTTCGTCGCCGCCGGTGGCGTCCTGCAGCATCCCTCGGCTGGTGGAGGGATGCACGCCCGAGATCAGCAGGCGCTCCCCCTTGCCCGATTTCAGCAGGCCGATCGCCGCGTCGATCCTCGCCTGGCCGCCGGTGAGCACGATGATGGCGTCCGCCGACGGCGGGTCCTCCGGCGTTGCCAGCTGGCTGACATGGGTGCCGAAGAGCGCGAAGCCGCCGAGAAACAGGACGAGGGCGCCGAGGATCGCCGTGCTCGACGCGCGCAGCAGCACCGGCAGCCGGCGCTTGCGCGGGGCCGCCTCGGAGCCTGGTCCTGAGCCTTCGAGATGGTCTCCCTTCATGGCAGACATGGATAGCGCCGAATTGCGGCGATGTGTAGGAGCATCGACGCGACATCCATGGCGCAAGCAGACGCTTCGGACATCGCGCTATTCCGTCTGGCGGGTTTCTATGTCGGTCAGGTAGGCGACGACCGTGACGTGCGAGGTCGCGGCGGTCAGCACGCCGACGAGGAGCACGATCAGCGCCACCCCGGCATAACCGCTCGCCCCGATGGCGAAATTGCCGAACAGCGCGGTCGCCTGGTCGGCCTCCGGCGTCGCCAGGTTCCTTGCGGACCAGAAGGACACGATGATGAAGACGATGATCGCGGCGATGCCGCCCGTCGCCGCCCCCTTCATGCCGGTTACGAGGAAGTGCCGGCGGAACTCGCTCGCGATGAAGCGCGCCTCGGCGCCGACGAAATGCAGCACCTCGATGATGTGGCCGTTGCCGGCCATCGCGCCGCGCGTCGCGAACACCACCGACAGCACGGTCGCCGTCAGCATCAGCGCCAATGCCGCTATGCCGATCGTCACCGTCGTGCGCGCCATGGTGACCAGCCGGTCCACCCAGGTGCGGTGATCGTCGAGCGAGGCCTGCGGAATCTCGGTCGCGATCGTCTCGCGCAGCCTGGCGAAGTTCGGCGGGTAGTCGGGATTGATGGTCACGATGACCAGCCTTGGCACCGGCAGCTCGTCGATGTTCAGCCCGGTGCCGAGCCACGGCGCCAGCAGCCGCGCCGTCGCCTGGCGGTCGACGACGCGCGCGCCGGTGATGCCCGGGAAGCCGCTGGCGAGTTCGGCGGCCCTCTCCAACGCCGCCTCCATGTCGAGATCGTCCGCCGGCTTGATCTGGATCGTCGCCTCGCGCGAGATCTGGCTTTCCCAGACCGCGGCCGTATCGCGCACCAGCGTGACGACGCCGAGCGTCAGGCAGGACAGGAAGGTCATGATGGCGATGACCGACACCAGCGCCCGGCCGACGACGTTCTGCGCCGGCACGATCGGCGCCATCCGCCGCTGCACGCGCGGCGGCGAATGCGCCTCGTCGCCGATGCCGTCTTCGGTGAAGCTTGCGCCATGCGGGTGGTCGCTGACCGTCTCAGTCATAGATGTCGAGCCTTCCGCCGGACAGGATCATGCGCCTGGCGTCGACCTGCTCCATCAGGCCGAGGTCATGGGTAGCGATCACCACCGCCGTGCCCAGCCGGTTGAGTTCGATGAAAAGCCTCAGCAGCCTGCGCGCCAGGGGCGGATCGACATTGCCGGTCGGTTCGTCGGCGAGCAGGATCTCGGGCTGCTCGATCAGCGCGCGGGCGATCGCCGCGCGCTGCTTTTCGCCGCCCGACAGCACCGGCGGCAGCACATGCATGCGCTCGCCCAGACCCACCCATTTCAGCAGCTCGGTCACGTCGTTCCTGTAACTCGCCTCCTCGCGCCCCCGAACCCGCAGCGGCAGCGCCACGTTCTCGTAGGTCGTCATGTGGTCGAGCAGGCGGAAGTCCTGGAACACGACGCCGATCCGCCTGCGGATATAGGGCAGCTCGCGCCGGCTGATCCGCGAGCGGTCCTTGCCGAACACGGAGATCAGGCCGCGCGTCGGCTTCAGCGACAGGAAAAGCAGCCTGAGCAGCGAGGTCTTTCCGGCGCCGGACGGCCCGCTCAGGAACTGGAAGGAGCGCGCGGGGATCTCGAAGGAGAGGTCGCGCAGGATTTCCGCGCCCATCCCATAGCGAAGCCCTACATTTTCAAAACGGATCAATTGCTGGGTAACCTCGATTGCGGCTGCACATGTTACGATGTCCTGCGAAGCCGTTCGGATACGAACGACCATTGGTCCCGCGTGGTTAATGACAGGTTAATTCTGGCCCCGCTACGGGTCGAAGTGGCGAAGCGTTAACCATTTCCGTTTACCTGCGGATAACGAGCGGATGGGACGCGGTTCAAAAGGATAGCCCGGCCATGGCCGATGAGGCGAAGCCACGCGCCGTTTCCGGCGAAATCATGACCGACCCGCTCCACGGCGCAACCGGCGGCGCCAGGCCGGCTCCCGACGTCATCGACGCCGAATACATAAGCCTTCCTTCCCGGCCGCACCGCGTCGGATCGAAATCGTCCGGCAATGCCGGATCGATCGAGACCGCCCGGCCGATCGGCTCGCCCGTCGCGCCGGCGGGCGGCATGGACATGCTGCGCCGGCCAGACATGCCGCCGGGTCCCCGCAGGCCCGCCAGGGGCGGACCGCTCTTCTGGGCCGCCGGCATCGCGTTGGCCTTCGCCGCCTTCTGGGCGTCAGGCGGCCATGCGCTGCTGCGCGACATGCCTTTCGCCGCTCCCGCCGCGCCGCAAGGCGCGCTGCGCATCTCGGGCGTCACCTCGCGTGTCGATACGTCCGGCGTCAACGCCATCCTGTTCGTCGATGGCGAGGCGGCGAATGACGGGCAGGCCGTGATGCACCTCCCGGCGCTGGAGATCGTGGTCACCGGCAATGACGGCCGCACCACCCGCTACAGGCTGGGGACATCGGGCCGCCCGCTGTCGTCAGGCGAAACATTCGCCTTTTCCAGCCGGCTCGATGTGCCTAAGAACGGGGTGAAGACCGTGTCGGTCGCATTTGCTGAGTAGGAATACGTCAATGCCAGTTGTCAGGGGCAAGGAGATCGAGGTGCTGTTCTCCGCGTCCGCCATCGCGCGCCGCAACCTCGAACTCGCCAAGGAGATCGCCGGCAAGGACTATCACGACCTCCTCGTCATCTCGATCCTCAAGGGCTCGTTCATCTTCGCGGCCGACCTCATCCGCGCCATGCACGATGTCGGCCTGTCGCCCGAGGTCGAGTTCATCTTCATCTCGAGCTACGGCGCCGGCACGTCCAGCGGCGAGGTCAGGGTCCTGCGCGACATCGACAACGAGGTCGCCGGCCGCGACGTGCTGCTCATCGACGACATCCTCGAATCGGGCAAGACGCTGAAATTCACGCGCGAGCTGATGATGTCGCGCGGCGCCAGAAGCTGCTCGGTCGCCGTGCTGCTCGACAAGCACATGCGCCGCCAGACGACGCTCGACGCCGACTATGTCGGCTTCCAGTGCCCCGACTACTTCGTCGTCGGCTACGGCATGGACGTCGCGCACGCCTTCCGCGAGCTGCCCTTCGTCGGCATCGTCAAGGGCGACGCCTGATCACCGATCCTCCCCCGCTTGCGGGGGAGGGGCACCGCGCGAAGCGTGGTGGAGGGGGCGGCATGGCCCACACTCCTGACACAAGCGTGTCAGCAGGGCGTTGCTAGCCTGCGGGCAGCCCCACAGGAGGTTGTCATGCTGACCTGCTACGAATTCACGATGGCCGCCGCGCTCAACGATCTGCTCGGGCGCCAGGCGAAACGGCGTTTGCCGAAGGACGGGTCCGAAACGCGCCCGCGGGCAGGCGCCTACTTCATCTCCAGCAGCCGCTCGAGATAGCTGCGCTCGAGTTCCGGGCTCAGCGCGTTGCCCAGCCGCTTGCGGATCGCTTCCAGGATCTGGCGGGCGCGCTGCACGTCGATCTCGTCGGGCACGGTGACGGAATCGCCGAAGTCAGGGCCTTGCGTGGCGCGCGGACGGCCGAGCGGGTCGCGATCGGCGTTCTGCTGGCGGCCGCCTTCCTGGCCCTCGCCATCCTCGCCCTGCATGGCCTGCATCATCTGGTTCATCATGTCCTGCGCGCCCTTGCGCAGCGCCTCCAGCGCGCGGCCCTGCTCGCCGACCGCCCGGCCGCCTTC
>DATDJN010000334.1:0-3403 GCA_036520515.1 Rhizobiaceae bacterium | reverse complement strand
CCACTGCGGCACGGTGCGCCTGCGCGTAAAGCTGTCCGGGGGCGGGCTGGGTTCGCCTCGCCGCTGCAACTGCTCCTACTGCCGCATGCGTGGCGCGGTCGTGGTGTCCGCCAGCACCGACGACCTCGAAGTGGTTTCCGGCGCCGGGGCGCTCGCTCTCTATAAGTTCAACACCGGGGTCGCGGAGCATCATTTCTGCTCGCGCTGCGGCATCTACACCCATCACAGGCGCCGCTCGAATCCCGACGAATACGGCGTCAACGTCGCGATCCTCGAAGGCGTCAGCCCGTTCGACTTCGCCGAGGTGCCGGTCACCGACGGGATAAACCATCCCTCGGACGGCGGGTCCGATGGCATCGTCGGCACCCTTCGCTTCGTCCCGGTCCGCCAGGGCGGGTGATGAACAAACAAAAAGGCCCGCCGGAGCGGACCTTTTTGTTTGTTGCCGAACGTTCGATTATTTTTCGTCGTCTTCTTCGTCGTCGCTCTTGCCCTTGAGGGCGGAAAGCTTGGCGAAGACGGCATCGGCGTCGAGTTCGTCGTCATCGGATTTCGGCTTCGGCTGCTCCGGCTGGAGGCGCTCGGTGAGCGCCGCAGGCAGCAGCGTGTCGCCGGTCGGCTGCGCCTGCTCGCGGCTCTTCGAGGCGCGGTTGACCTCGATGTCGAGGTCGATCTGCGAGCAGAGCCCCAGCGTCACCGGGTCCATAGGCACCAAGTTCGAGGCATTCCAGTGCCGGCGCTCGCGGATCTGCTCGATCGTCGACTTGGTCGTGCCGACCAGCCGCGAGATCTGCGCGTCCTTCAGTTCCGGATGGTTGCGCACCAGCCACAAGATCGCGTTCGGCCGGTCCTGCCGCTTCGACAACGGCGTGTAGCGCGGCGCCTTGCGCTTGGATTCCGGCACGCGCACCTTCGGGTCCGACAGATGCAGGCGATGGTTCGCGTCGGCCTCGCCCTTCTTGATCTCGTCGCGCGTCAACTGGCCGGTCATGATCGGGTCCATGCCCTTGATCCCTTGAGCGGATTCGCCGTCGGCGATCGCTTTCACCTCAAGCGGATGCAGGCCGCAGAATTGCGCGATCTGGTCGAAGGAAAGGGCGGTGTTGTCGACCAGCCAGACTGCCGTGGCCTTGGGCATCAAGAGCGTATTTGCCATGATAAAATCCTCTCGTTCGCCCGCGTCCCTTTCGCGGGCGGTGGTCAGACCACCGAATTTTTGGGAAATCGCCGCGTATATATCCGTGTTCGCGGTTAGCGGCAAGGATTCTTTGCCTACCATGACCGTGCAGAGGGCCGGTCGGGTGAGATGCTGCCGGTCCGCAGCGGCGATATCGGCGGGTCAATCGACGCTGCAATTGACGTAAAAGAGCAGGCCGGCCCCATGGCGAGGGTCGGCCTGCCTGGCGGGAGCGGCCAGGACGTCTCGGACCACGTCAGCGGCCGCGCGAAACGCGGTCGCCCGGGAAATCGGGCCAGCCGATATCCTTGCGCAGGTCTTCCGGCAGCGAATACATGAAATGCGCCATGCGGAACTCCTCATGCATGGCTCTGAACCGGCCGGCATAGTTGCGAACGGTGCGATAGATCCTCGGGGCGATCGGTGTCATGGCAATCCTCCTTCTTGCGATGGAGGCACTATCGCACACCCCTCCTGACAGCAGTCCGTCAGGAGCCCGGCGGTATCTTCCGGTTTATTTTGCGGGGGCCGGAAAGCTCAGTCTTTCACCGGTACGACATAGTTCAAGGGCAGGCGTCCGCCATCGGCGTAAATGGTCTGACCGGTCACGTAGCTCGCCTCGTCGGATGCCAGGAAGGCCGCAATTGCAGCGATTTCAGCGGGTTCGCCGATGCGGCCGAGCGGCGTGCGCGACAAAATCCGGTTCTTCGCCGCAGGATCGGCGTTCACGCTGGCCAGCATGTCGGTCATGATCGAGCCGGGACCGATCGCGTTGACGCGGATGCCATAGGGCGCGAGCCCCAACGACATGACTTTTGTCAGTTGGTTTACGCCGCCCTTGGAGACCGAATAAGGCACCTGGTTGGCGATGGCGAAGACGGCGTTGACCGACGACATGTTGACGATCGAGCCCGGCTTTTCGCCGGCCTTGACGCGCTCGACCATGTGGCGCGCGACGGCCTGGCCGGTCAGGAACGATCCTTTGAGGTTGACGCCGAGCACGCGGTCGAAATCCGCCTCCTCCAGGTCTAGGAAGTCGGCGGCATGCACGATGCCGGCATTGTTTACCAGCACGTCGATCCGGCCGAAGGCGGCGATCGCCGAGGCGACCAGGCTCTCGACGTCGGCGCGGATCGCGACGTTGGCCTTGTGGAACCTGATCTCGCCCTGTTTGGAGAGAGCGTCCACGGCCTTCGCGCCGCGCGCTTCGTCGATGTCGGCGATGATGACGCGTGCGCCTTCGGCGACGAAGCGCTCCGCTATCGCATAGCCGATGCCGCTGGCGCCGCCCGTCACGATGGTCGCTTTGCCGCTGAGGTTCATGGGGTGCTCCTATGGTGTTCTTGTGCCCGGCCTTCGCAGCAGCGGATGCTGGCGGCAAGGGACAGGAAGGTCAACCGCAAGGGCCAGGGAATGAACCGGGGGCTCAGAAGAAAAATTGCCTGATCCGGTCGGGTCGCACGCGGGCCGCGCGGCGGGCCAGGGCGACCTGGGGGTGAAAGGATCATCCGGCGCGAAATGGCTTCCCCGATCCGGCTCCACAAGGACTGATGTGTCGTTCCCGCGTGCCACAAAGGAAAAGGAGTTGCTTGCCCGCCTAGCGGCAGCCGTCCTAAATAACCCCCCGAAGTCGCCGCAGCCGTGGCGATGGCGAGTTCGCAGGAGGCAAGTATGGCACTGACGATCAACGACAGCGCGCCGGATTTCGAGGCGAATACGACCGAAGGCCCTATCCGCTTCCATGAATGGCTGGGCGACAGCTGGGGCGTGATTTTCTCGCACCCCAAGGATTTCACGCCGGTCTGCACGACCGAACTCGGCCGAATGGCTGCACTCAAGCCCGAATTCGACAAGCGCGGCGTCAAGGTGATCGGCCTTTCCGTCGATCCTGTCGAAAATCACAAGAAATGGGCGATCGACATCGGCGAGACGCAAGGCACGGCGCCGAATTATCCGATGATCGGCGACACCGATCTCAAGGTCTCCAAGCTCTACGGCATGCTGCCGGCCGAGGCGGGCGAGACCTGCGAAGGGCGTACCGCCATGGACAATGCCACGGTGCGCGCCGTCTTCGTCATCGGTCCGGACAAGAAGATCAAGCTCTCCCTCATCTATCCGATGAGCACGGGGCGCAATTTCGACGAGATCCTGCGAACCATCGACTCGCTCCAACTCACCGCCAAGCACAAGGTGGCGACGCCGGTCGACTGGAAGCAGGGCGACGAC
>DATDJN010000333.1:0-7863 GCA_036520515.1 Rhizobiaceae bacterium | reverse complement strand
CGGCAGCAACCTTGCCGCCGGCCTCATCCTTCTCGCGGGCATAGCGCTTCTGCCCGGCCTGTCCTCGATCGGCGCGCTGGCCGGCGTTCCGCTGGTGTCCGTCGCGCAGATCGCCGCGTCGGCGCTGATGTTCGTCTTCTTTTTTCGCCTGCAGGTCGTCGGCGGGCCGGTCTATCTCAGCCAGATCGGCTATGTCGCCGCCGCGATCGGCCTTTTCTCCGGCACGTTCTTCCTCGGCGAACGCTACGGCCTGCTCACCTGGCTTGGCGCCGTGGTCATCGCGATCGGAGTCATCGTGACGACCAGGGCGCAGGCGAAATCCTGACGCCCGTCAGCCCGCCTTCTCCGCCAGCAGCATGTAGTTGACGTCCATGTCCCTGGACTGCTGCCAGCGGTCGGCCAGCGGATTGTAGGTCACGCCGGTGCGGTCGTAGATCGCCATGCCGGCCTCGGCCAACGCCTTCTCCAACTCCTCGGGACGCACCAGCTTCTCGTACTGGTGGGTGCCCTTCGGCAGCCAGCGCAGCACATATTCGGCGCCGACGATCGCCAGCCCCCAGGCCTTCATCGTGCGGTTGATGGTGGCGACGAACATCAGCCCGCCGGGCTTCACCATCTCGGCGCAGCGCGCCACGAACAGGCCGACATCGGCGACGTGCTCGACCACCTCCATGTTGAGGACGACGTCGAACTTCTCGCCGGCGTCGGCGAGATCCTCGGCCGTCGACGCACGGTAGTCGACCGTCACTCGGGATTCGGCCGCGTGCAGCCTCGCCACCTCGATGTTGGTCTCCGAGGGATCGACGCCGACAACCTCGGCGCCCAGCCTCGCCATCGGCTCGCACAGCAGTCCGCCGCCGCAGCCGATGTCGAGCAGGCGCAAGCCCTCGAACGGCCTCGCCGCGTGCGGATCGCGCCCGAAGCGCGCCGCCACCTGGTCGCGGATATAGGTGAGGCGGACCGGGTTGAACTTGTGCAGCGGGCGGAACTTTCCCTGCGGGTTCCACCACTCGGCGGCCATTGCCGAGAAACGCTCCACTTCGGCCTGGTCGATCGTTGTCCGTCCGGCTTGCGCCATGGCGATGCTCCTTCGCGTCGAGGAAGTCGGTCGCTCGGCGGGTAAAGTCAAGGCCGGACCGTCGGCAAGCCGCCTCGCATGGTTTGGCAGCAGTCGCAACGGAAGCGATGGAAGGCGGAGCGCCAAGGGTATAACATGGCGGACATGTCTGGTTGGGGTTGCAGGCGGGCAATTCTCTCCGGAGAAAAATCATGAACGAAAACAGTGACCTCTTTGCGCTGCTGCGGCAGTCTGCCGACGGCGCCGTCGTCGATGCGATCGAACGGCTGGTAGCGGACGCTCCCGACCACCAGCTCTGCCGCATCAATCCGCTCGCCTTCGCCGCCACCAACGGCCTCGACGAGGAGGCGACCGTCGCCGCCTTCCTTCACGCCACCCGCATGGGCATGTCCGACATCGCCTGGAACGTTCTCTGCCCCGGCTGCGGCGGCGTGCTCGACACCAACTCGACGCTGAAGACCGTCAAGAAGGACGAGTATGTCTGCGCGCTCTGCGCCGATTCCTACGAACCGACGCTGGACGAGATGGTCGACGTCACCTTCACCGTCAGCCCGCGCGTGCGCAGGATCGCGGCGCACAGCCCCGACGAGCTGCCGATGGAGGAATATTTCCGCCAGATGTACTGGGGCTCCGGCGTCGACCTGCCGCAGGACGGCTTCGAGGAGATCATCGACAGCCTCGTCATCGACCATCTGGAGCTTGCGCCCGGCGAGAAAGGCGCGCTGACGATCCAGCTTCCCGCCGAATTCATCATCGTCTTCGAGCCGATCACCCATTCGGCGCAGTTCATCGACGTCAAGGGCGAGCCGACGCGCGAGCGCCAGAGCCTGTCGCTGACCTACGACCGCGACCACATGCACGACCAGACGCTGGAGATGCGGCCCGGATCCCTGCGCATCGCGGTCGAGAACCGCACCGACCGGCGCGTGCTGCCCACCGTCTTCCTCGCCAGTGCGGAACTGCATCGCCTGCTCGGCAAGCGCCGCCCCTTCCTCACGGCCAAGCGGCTGCTGTCGAACCAGACGTTCCGCGACCTCTACCGCACCGATACGCTCGACGTGGACCAGCGGCTGCGGATCACCAGCCTGACCTTCCTTTTCACCGACCTGCGCGGTTCGACCGAGCTTTACGAGCGGGTCGGCGATCTCACCGCCTTCGATCTCGTCAGGGCGCATTTCAAGGTGCTCAACGATATCGTCGCGGCGGAGGCCGGCGCCGTGGTCAAGACCATCGGCGACGCCGTCATGGCCACCTTCCCGACGCCGGACCGGGCGGTCGCCGCGGCGATCAGGATGCGCGAGGCCATGCACGACCTGAACAGCCGCAACGGCCGCGAGGACCTGCTGCTCAAGATCGGCGTCCACGAGGGCCCCTGCATCGCCGTCACCCTCAACGAAAGGCAGGACTATTTCGGCCAGACGGTCAACATCGCCTCCCGCGTGCAGGGGCTGGCGAACTCGCAGTCGATCTTCGCCACCGGCTCCGTCGTCAACGACGGCAAGACGGCCGACCTCTTGAGCAGCAAGGCGCTCACGCCGCAGTCCCACAACGTCTCCTTGCGCGGCATCGAGCGCGAAGTCCCGGTCTACGCCATTCCCTAGCCGCGACCGCCGCCGCGGCTCAGCCGGCCCCTTGCCTGCGCAACCCCTATTCGATATGGAGGCCGCGCAATCCGCGGGCCGGTTCCGGCCCGTGTCCTTCAGGCAATCCCGGGATTTTCGGCCCGGCCAAGGCATCCGGCTCCATGGCGCGCATCGTGATGAAATTCGGCGGGACCTCCGTGGCCGATATCGGCCGCATCCGCAATGTCGCGCGCCACGTCAAACGCGAGGTCGACGCCGGCCACCAGGTCGCGGTCGTGGTCTCGGCCATGGCCGGCAGGACCAACGAGCTGGTCGGCTGGGTGCAGGAGGCCTCGAAGGCCGAGGGCTCCGCCTTCAACATCTACGATGCGCGCGAATATGACGCCGTGGTCGCGTCCGGCGAGCAGGTCACGTCGGGCCTGCTGGCCCTCGTCCTGCAGTCGATGGGCGTCCATGCCCGCTCGTGGCAGGGCTGGCAGATCCCGATCAGGACCGACAACGCCCACGGCGCGGCGCGCATCGAGGAAATCGACGGTTCCCTCATGATGCAGCGCTTCGGCGAGGGACAGGTCGCGGTGATCGCCGGCTTCCAGGGCATCGCGCCCGACAACCGCATCGCCACGCTCGGCCGCGGCGGCTCCGACACCAGCGCGGTCGCCATCGCCGCGGCCGTCAAGGCCGACCGCTGCGACATCTACACCGACGTCGACGGCGTCTATACGACCGACCCGCGCATCGAGCCCAAGGCCAGGCGCCTGCCGAAGATCTCCTTCGAGGAAATGCTCGAAATGGCCTCGCTCGGCGCCAAGGTGCTGCAGGTGCGCTCGGTCGAGCTCGCCATGGTGCACAAGGTGCGCACCTTCGTGCGCTCCTCCTTCGATGACCCGGACGCGCCGGGAATGGGCGATCTCCTGAACCCGCCCGGCACTCTTATTTGCGACGAGGATGAAATCGTGGAACAGCAGGTCGTCACCGGTATCGCCTACGCCAAGGACGAAGCCCAGATCTCGCTGCGGCGCGTCGCCGACCGCCCCGGCGTGGCGGCCGGGATATTCGGTCCGCTGGCCGAGGCCAACATTAACGTCGACATGATCGTCCAGAACATCTCCGAGGACGGCAAGTCGACAGACATGACCTTCACCGTGCCCTCGGGCGACGTCGAGAAGGCGCTGGCCGTGCTCGACAAGGTGAAGCAGACGGTCGGCTTCGACGTCATCCAGCACGACGAGGGCATGTCGAAAGTGTCGGTCATCGGCATCGGCATGCGAAGCCACGCCGGCGTCGCCGCCACCGCCTTCAAGGCATTGGCCGAGAAGTCGATCAACATCAGGGCGATCACCACCTCGGAGATCAAGATCTCGATCCTGATCGACGGGCCCTACACGGAATTGGCGGTCAGGACTTTGCATTCCGTCTACGGTCTGGATAAGCAGTAGGCAGACCATTGTTCTGGTGTTCGCCGGGCCTGTTCCGGTAGGACTATGGACGTTCGGGTACGATCTTCGTTTGAGCCGTGCCCCAGGAGAGCCGCTTTATGCGTGACATGGCCGCAGGCCCGCGCGTTCTGTTGAAACGGCTCCGCGAGTTGATGGCGGAGGCGCTCGAGCCGCAGGAGCGGCTCGACCGCATCGTGCACGACATCGCCCAGAACATGGTGGCCGAGGTCTGCTCGCTCTATGTGCTGCGCGCCGACTCGGTGCTCGAGCTCTACGCCACCGAAGGCCTCAAGCGCGAATCGGTCCACCTGGCGCAGCTCAGGCTCGGCCAGGGCCTGGTCGGCACGATTGCGGCGAGTGCGCGCGCGCTCAACCTGTCCGACGCCCAGCAGCATCCGGCCTTCGCCTATCTGCCGGAGACGGGCGAGGAGATCTATTCGTCCTTCCTCGGCGTGCCGGTGCTCAGGGCAGGGCGCACGCTCGGCGTGCTGGTCGTGCAGAACCGCACCAAGCGCCAGTATCGCGACGACGAGGCCGAGGCGCTGGAAACCGCCGCCATGGTGATTGCCGAGATGATCGCCGCCGGCGAGCTCACGCGGCTTACCCGGCCGGGGCTGGAGCTCGACCTGCGGCGTCCGGCCAGCTTCACCGGCCTCTCCTTCAACGAGGGCATCGGGCTCGGCCATGTCGTGCTGCACGAGCCGCGCATCGTCGTCACCAACCTCTTCAACGAGGATTCCGACGAGGAGATGCGGCGGCTGGAGCAGGCGCTCGGCTCGCTTCGCCTCTCCATCGACGACATGCTGTCGCGCCGCGACGTCGCCTTCGAGGGCGAGCACCGCGCCGTGCTCGAAGCCTACCGCATGTTCGCCAACGACCAGGGCTGGGTGCGCCGCCTGGAGGAGGCGGTGCGCAACGGCCTGACGGCCGAGGCGGCGGTCGAGAAGGTGCAAAGCGACATGCGCGCCCGCATGATGCACATGACCGACCCGTATCTGCGCGAGCGGATGAGCGATTTCGACGACCTCGCGAACCGTCTGCTGCGCATGCTGATGGGCCGCGGGCCGGACGACGTCGCGGCGGCGCTGCCCAAGGACGCCATCATCGTCGCCCGCTCGATGGGCGCGGCCGAACTCCTCGACTATCCGCGCGAGAAGCTGCGCGGGCTGGTGCTGGAGGACGGCGCCGTCACCAGCCACGTCGTCATCGTGGCGCGCGCCATGGGCATCCCCGTCGCCGGCCAGGTGAAGGGCGCCGTCTCCATGTCGGAAAACGGCGACCCCATCATCGTCGACGGCGACGAGGGCGCGATCCATCTGCGCCCGCAGTCCGACCTCGAATCCGCCTATGCCGAGAAGGTGCGCTTCCGGGCGCGCCGGCAGCAGCTCTACCGGGAGCTGCGCAAGCGGCCCTCGGAGAGCAAGGATGGGGTCAAGATCGACCTCCTGATGAATGCGGGGCTGGCGGTCGACCTGCCGCAGCTCGCCGAATCGGGGGCGGGCGGCATCGGCCTCTTCCGCACCGAGCTGCAGTTCATGGTCGCCTCGACCTTCCCGCGCGCCGAGGCGCAGGAAGGGCTCTACCGCGACGTGCTCGACGCGGCGAAGGGCAAGCCGGTCACCTTCCGCACCATCGACATCGGCGGCGACAAGATCCTGCCCTACTTCAAGAACGTCGCGCACGAGGAGAACCCGGCGCTCGGCTGGCGCGCCATCCGCCTCACGCTCGACCGCCCCGGCTTGCTGCGCACGCAGATCCGCGCGCTGCTCAAGGCGGCGGGCGGGCGCGAGCGGCGCGTCATGCTGCCGATGGTCACCGTGCTATCCGAGATCGCGCAGGCCCGCGAGATCATCGACAGGGAGGTGCGCCACCTGTCGCGCTTCGCCCACCACCTGCCGACCAGCCTCAAGCTCGGGGCCATGCTGGAAGTGCCGTCGCTGCTCTGGCAGCTCGACGAGCTGATGAAGGCGGTCGACTTCGTCTCGGTCGGTTCGAACGACCTCTTCCAGTTCGTCATGGCGGCCGACCGCGGCAACACCCAGCTATCCGACCGCTTCGATACGCTGTCGGTGCCGTTCCTGCGCGTGCTGAAGCAGATCGCCGATGCCGGCCAGCGCAACCACACGCCGGTGACGCTCTGCGGCGAACTCGCCGGCAGGCCGATCTCGGCGATGGCGCTGATCGGCCTCGGCTACCGCTCCATCTCGATGTCGCCCGCCTCGATCGGCCCCGTCAAGGCGATGCTGACCGAGCTGCCGGTCGGCGAACTCACGCAGTTCTTCGACGAAAACCTCGCCGGCCACGCCGCCAACCTGCCGATGCGCGCCCTGCTCCACGCCTTCGCGGATGATCGGGGAATTCCGCTGTAGGACTTACGTGCGCGGCACGCTGCGGCTTCGTTTCTCGCGTGCTGCGCGCAGGAATGACTTCAGAACATTCTGGTGGAACTTGGTGCTGAAGGCACCCACACGTTCGTCCGGCTCGAGGTAATAGGAGCGTTCCAGCACATCGTGATTGTATTCATCGAGGATGATCCACAACGGGAGGTCGTCCAAGCCTGCTCTGCGTCTCTCGATCTCAGGCACTTCGATCGCAAGCCGCTCTTTGGGCGGCAAGGTCGTTATTGGCAGGACGAACAAGTGGTTATCGCCGTCCTTGTCCTCGACGACTGCAACGAAGACAACGGGCCGCTGTTTGCGCCCTTCGGTTTCGCCGGATTCATGCTGCCAACGCCATAGGTAGGGATAGCGCCAGATGTCGCCCGACGCCGGCTTATTCACCGGCGGTCCTTATCCATTAAGGCGCCTTCGAGCAGGTCCAGATGCTCCTGCGGCATTTCTTCGATCGCGTGGCTGCGCCGCGGATCGTCTGGAAAACGTGTCTGATAGGTTTCAAGGCTCATCAGCACAAAGCGGGACTTCCCGTGTTTTGTGATGGCGACGGGTTCGCGGCTGGCAACGGCCAGGACGTCTCCCAGTTTCTGCTTGAGATCGGTCGACGGATAGCGGCGCATGGAGAAGTTCCGTTTTGTCCAATATAGACAAAATGGACATGTCTGCAATATGGCCAACGATGTCGGCGCTAGAATCACGCCGCTTCAGTCCAATCCTCCAGCCGCAACTCTTCTACGCACCGGAATTCGCCGAGATTGTTTGTCACCAGGATCGCGCCGCGATGTCTGGCTTGGCCGGCGATCAGCACGTGTCCCGTTGAGATTCTCGCCGATCTTCGATAAGGCGCGCGCATGATCTCTCTCCCCCGCGACCGGATGGACCAGCTCGTCAAGCGCTTCGACATGCTCGAAGCGCAGATGGCGGCCGGGCCCGACCCGGATGTCTATGTGAAGCTCGCCTCGGAATATTCCGAGCTGCAGGACATCGCCGGCAAGGTCAGGGAGCTGTTCAAGGCGGAAGGCGAACTCGCCGACCTCGAGGCCATGCTCGCCGACAAGGGCACCGACGCCGAGATGCGGGCGCTCGCCGAGGCCGACCTGCCGGCGGTCGAGGAGCGCATCGACGGCCTGCGCCACGAGCTCCAGCTCCTGCTCCTGCCCAAGGACGCCGCCGACGAAAAAAACGCCATGCTCGAAATCCGCGCCGGCACCGGCGGCGACGAGGCGGCGCTCTTCGCCGGCGATCTCTTCCGCATGTACGAGCGCTACGCCGCCGCGCAGGGCTGGCGCATGGAGGTCATGTCGGCGAGCGACGGCGATGCCGGCGGCTTCAAGGAAATCATTGCCAGCGTGTCGGGCAAGGGCGTCTTCGCC
>DATDJN010000332.1:0-15000 GCA_036520515.1 Rhizobiaceae bacterium | reverse complement strand
TCCCCCGTAGATGATGCGCGAGAGGAGATCGCGGCCGAGACTGTCGGTGCCGAGCCAGAAGCCGGGCTCCGCGCCCTGCATCCAGAAGGGCGGCAGCCGCTCGTACATCAGGTCCTGCGCCAGCGGGTCGTGCGGCGCGATCAGCGGCGCGAAGATGGCCGCCAGCAGCGCCAGCGCAAGCCAGCCGCCTGCCAGCACCAGGCGGGCGTCGAAGCGGCGGCGGGGAAGGGCGCGCGCGTCAGCCATGCCGAAGCCTCGGGTTGAGCAGCGCATACATCATGTCGACGGCGAGGTTGATGAGCACGAAGATGAGCGCGAAGACGAGCACGATGCCCTGGATCAGCGGCAGGTCGCGGTTGATGACCGCGTCGATCGCCATGTTGCCGAGCCCCTCATAGGAGAACAGCCGCTCGATGATGACCGTGCCGCCGATCAGGAAGGTGAACTGCACGCCGACCAGCGTCAGCGTCGGCAGGGCGGCGTTCTTCAGCGCCTCGCGCAGGATGACCGACGTTTCCGAAAAGCCTTTCACCCGCGCCAGCGTCACGTAGTCGAGCGTCATCACCTCCTTGAGCGAGATTTTCAGCAGCTGCGAGACGATTGCGGCGAGCGGCAGCGCGAGCGCCAGCGCCGGCATGAACATGTGGCTGATGAGATCCTTCGTCAGGTCGAGGCGAAGCCTGAGGATGCTCTCGAAGAGATAGAATTGCGTGACGAAGGGGAGGTCGAGCCGCGGCGACACGCGGCCTGAAATCTCGAAGATCGGCCAGACCACGCCGAACAGCAGGATCAGCGCCAGCCCCCACAGGAAGTCGGGAATGGAGAGCGCCGCGCCGTTGGCGACGTCGATGCCCGCTTCCACCGCCGTTCCCTGCTCGCGCGCGCCGAGGATGGCGAGCGGCATGCCGATGGCGAGCGCGATGAACAGCGCGACCGCTGCGAGTTCCAGAGTGGCGGGCAGCCGGTTGAGCACCAGGCTCATCACGTCCTGCCGAAGCGAGATGGAGGTGCCGAAATTGCCCTGGAGCACGCCGGACAGCCAGATGAAATATTGCTCGACCAGCGATTTATCGAGCCCGTAGAGCGCGCGCAGCCGGTCGATGTCGGCCTGGCTGGCGCCCGGCGGCAGCATCATGGCGATCGGGTCGCCCGGCGCCACGCGGATGATGACGAACACCACCACCGACACGCCAAGCAGCGTGACGGCCATGGTGAGGAGGCGGATGAGGAAGCGTTGCAGGATCATGCGCGTAGACGCCGCTAAAACAACGCGCGCCGCCTTTCTCCGAAAAGCGGCGCGCGTCGATCTTATGCGGCCATCAGGCCGGCGTCATCAGATGCGGCAGCAGCGCACCCGACTTGTGCGGCACGACCTTGACGCTCTTCGAATGGACGATCGGCTGGGCGTACTGCATGAGCGGCAGCGCATAGGCGTTGTCGGCGATCAGCTTGCTGACCGCCTTCCAGCCGGCAATGCGCTTGGCCTCGTCGGCTTCGCCCCACAGCGGGTTGATCGCGTCGATGACGTCCTGGCCGTCCCACACCGAATGCGGGCTCGGCCCGTAGATGGCGAAGCCGGTCGAGGTGGTCGGGTCGCCGATCGAGTTGCCCCAGTTGTAGAACGCGGCGGGCGCCAGCTGGTCGGCGGCGCGCAATTCGTAGTGCTTGGCGATCTCGTAGACCTCGATATTGGCCTCGATGCCGACCTTGCGCCACATGCCGACGATGGCCTGCACCATCTCGTAGTCCTTCGGCTTGAAGCCGCGCGTCGTCTGGATGGTGAACTTGACGGGATTTTCGGTGGAGTAGCCGGAAGCCTTGAGCAGCTCGACCGCCTTCTCCGGGTTGTATTCGACCTTGATGCTCTCGTCGAACGCCTCGTATTCCGGCGTCTCCAGGGTGTCCAGCGGCAGGCCGTAGCCGCGCAGCAGGCGGTCGACCAGGAGTTTCTTGTCGACCGACAGGACGGCTGCCTTGCGGACATTGTCGTCCTTCATGACGTCGATGTCGTTGAAGAAGATCATGCCGATGTCGGACACGGTGTCGGCGGAGCCGGCCAGCCCGTCCTTGGCGATCAGGCGGTCGTATTCCTCATAGGGGATCTCGAGCGTGACGTGCGAGGAGCCGGATTCGATTTCGGCGACGCGGCTGGCCGCGTCGGTGACGAACTTGATGGTGACGTTCTCGAAGGCCGGCTTGCCGCCCCAGTAGTTGGGGTTGGCCTTGAGGCGCACGAAGGCGTTCTGCTCGAATTTTTCGACCATGTAGGGGCCGGTGCCGATCGGCGCCTTCTCAAAACCTTCCGCGCCGACCTTCTCGAAATAGGCCTTGGGCAGCACGTAGCCGGTGAGGAACGACATCCACTTGAAGTAGGTCGGGTCGAAGCCGACGACGTCGCCGGTGATCTTGTTGCCGTCGATCTTGAAGTTGTTGACGTTCTTCCAGACGAACTGGATCGGGTTGCCCGTCTCTTCCTTGCCGGCGCGCTCCAGCGACCAGACGATGTCCTCGGCGGTGAAGGGCGAGCCGTCATGCCAGGTGACGCCCTCGCGCACCGTCATGTGGACCTGCTTGAGGTCGTCGGAGAAGCCCCATTCGGTGAGCAGGCCCGGCGCCAGCGACAGGTCGGGCTTCTGCAGGATGAACTGGTCGAACACCGACTGGTAGATGCCCTGGATGGTCGGGTTGACGGCCGACGGGCCGGTCGTCGCGTCCCAGGAGGGCAGGTTGACGTTGTAGGCGATGACGAGTTCGCTCTCCTGCGCGGAGACGATGCGCGGCATCGATATGCCGGCGATCGCCGCGCCGGCGCCCGCCAGTTTCAGTATCGTTCGTCTGCTGATTTGGTTTGTCATGCTGAAGTTCCCCAGTTGATTGTGTTTATGATTTGCATGTTGCCCGCAGGCGTCGAACCTAGAGTGCCGCCGTTGCTTCTATCTCCACCAGGAAATCCGGAAGCGCCAAGGCCTGGACGCCGATGAACGTGTTGGCGGCCGGCACGGCGCCGTCATAGAAGGCCATGATCTCGCCGATCACCGGGCCGAGCTTGTCGGGCGAGTGATCGACGACGTAGGTGCGCAGGCGCACGATATCGGCCGGCGTCGCGCCCGCTTCGGCGAGCACGGCCTTCAGGTTGGCCAGCGCCTGGCGCGTCTGCGCGGCAAGATCGCCGGGGCCGACCACCTCGCCCTTGCTGTTCCATGCGACCTGGCCCGCAAGATGGAGCGTTCGGCCGCCGTTCTGCTCGACGGCATGCGAGAAGCCGAACTGCGTCGACTCGTACAAGGTCGCTGGGTTGATGGGCTTGCGTTTCATGTTCCTCCCTCGTTTCCGATCTGTCACGCGCCGCCGAGTTGTTGGGCGAGCATGAACCCCGAGCCTGCACCGGTTCCGGCGCCGGGCCAAGTGGCCGCGCCGACGAGATGCAGGTTGGCGACAGGCGTGTTCCAGCGCGCGTATCCCCGCGCCGGCCGGAAAATGAAGTTCTGCGACAGATGATGGCTGCCGCAGATCTGGTCGCCGCCGACCAGATTCGGGTTGCCGCGCTCGAGGTCGATGGGCGAGAACACGGTGCGTCCGAGAATTTTCTCCGCGAGGCCCGGCGCATGCGCCTCGATCAACGCGATTGCGCGGTCGGCGTAGGCTTCCTTGATTGCGTCCCAATGTCCGGGCGCGATCTCGCCCTTCGCGTCACCCTTCACCTCGGCCGGCAGCGCGCGCACCTGCACCCAGAGCACATGCTTGCCGGGAGGCGCGCGCGACGGGTCGATCGTGGTGGGCTGGCCGACGACCAGCACCGGCTCGTCGGGCAAAAGCCCGGCGACGGCCTGCTGGTACGTCCTCGCCATCTGGTCCAGCGACGGCGCGACATGGACATAGGCGAATTTCTGCAGCTCCGCCCCGGCCGTCCAGTCGGGCAGGCCATCGAGCGCAAGATGGATCATCATCGTGCCCGGCGCGTGGCGGAACGTCTTCATCGCCGCATCGAACCCGGCGTCGCCGGAGCCGCCCGGCAGCAGCTTGCCCGGCAGCGCGCCGGGCGCGACGTTGGCGATGACGGCTTTCGTCGCCGTATGCGTCGTGCCATCGGCGAGCCTAATGCCCGTCGCCTTGCCGCCGGAGGTGGTGATCTCGGCAACGTCGGCGTCGTGGAAAATCTTGCCGCCGGCGGCAGACAGCATGCCTTCGAGCGCCATGACGATCGTGTCGGCGCCGCCCTTGCCGAGCACCATGCCGAAACTCTGGCTGGCCATCGATTCCAAATAGGGGAAGACGGCGCCGCCGGCGATGTCCGGAGCGAAGTCGAGATGCATGCCCCAGGCGGCGAGCGTCGCTTTCACATGCGGCGAGGTGAAATTCTCGTCGAGCCATGCGCGCGGCGACGACAGCAAGAGCTTGCCGGTATCGAGCGCGCCGGCAACACCCTTCTTGCGCCAGAGGTTCCAGCCCGTGCCGGCGAGCGCGCGGCCGCCCATCGGCGATCCGAGCACGCGGAAGAGGTGTTCGGCCTCGCCCATGAACCCGCCGACGAGGCGGCGCCATGTCGCCGCATCCTCGGCCGAGAATGCGGCGAGGCGCTGGGCGGTCTTTTCGATGTCGGTGCTGACGCCGAACCAGCGGCCATCGGGAAACACCGACGCGAAACAGTCGGCAACCGGCGCGAATTCCAGTCCGGCCGCTTTCAATTCATTTGCATATTTCTTGTGGAAGGCGGAGCCGGCGAAGAGGCTGAGATTCATCGCGCCGAGATCGTGCCGGAAGCCGGGAAGCGTCACCTCGCGGGTTTGCACCGCGCCGCCGCTTACAGGATTCCGCTCGAAAACCGCGGATTTCCAGCCCTTGAACGCCAAATGCGCAGCGCAGGCCAGGCTGTTGTGGCCGGCGCCGATGAAGATGGCATCGAATTCGCTCAAGCCCAGGTCCCCATTCCTTTAGGCTTAAAGATAATTGCAGATGCATATGTTTTCGTCTAGTAGCATATTGAAGGCCGACAAGAGCCACGCTTGCATTTGACGAGGGGAACCAGATGGACACGCAGAAACTTCTCGGCGATTTCGCCACCCAGCTTCTTTCCGGCGCGATCGAGGTGGTCGACCTCTCCGCGGTGCTCGGACCCGACACGCCGCTGATCAAGCTGCCGCCGGATCTCGCGGTCGACACGCCGAAGGTCGAGATCCACACCATCTCCGCCTACGACAAGAACGGCCCGTGGTGGGCGTGGAACTGGCTGAAACTCGGCGAGCATTCCGGCACCCATTTCGACGCGCCGATCCACTGGATTTCCGGCAAGGATTATGCGGATGGCGCGACCGACACGCTCCCCGTCCAGAAGCTCGTCGGCCCGGTCAACGTGCTCGACTTCTCCAAGGAGGCCGCGGCCGATCCGGACTTCCTGCTCACCGTCGACCATATCAAGGCCTGGGAGGCCGAGCACGGCCAGATCAACCCCGGCGAGTGGGTGGTGATGCGCACCGACTGGGACCGTTTCGGCGGTTCGGAGGCCGAGTTCCTCAATGCCGACGAGACGGGCCCGCATACGCCCGGCCCGACGGCGGAGGCGATCGTCTACCTGATCGGGAAGGACGTCGCCGGATGGGGCTCGCAGACGATCGGCACCGATGCCGGCAAGGCGGGCGGCATGGAGCCGCCGTTCCCGGCCCATACGCTGATGCACAAGGCCAACAAGTTCGGCCTCGCCAGTCTCTGCAACCTCGACAAGCTGCCGCCGAAGGGCGCGGTCCTCATCGTTGCTCCGCTGAAGATCCAGAAGGGTACCGGCAGCCCGATCCGCGCGCTGGCGCTGGTTCCGAAGAAGTAAGGGGCTGGACAGAGGGGGGGCGCCGTAGAGCGCTTACCTTGGAAACGCGGAAACCACTGCCATGACCCCCGACCACATCATTGTCGGCAGCGGCATCAATGCGCTGGTCTGCGCCGCCCTGCTCGCGGGCAAGGGCGGCAAGGTGCTGGTGCTCGAGCGCAACGACCGCATCGGCGGCTGCATCCGCACCGAGGAGATCACCGCGTCCGGCTTCGTGCACGACGTGATGGCGACGACCTTCGTGCTGTTCATCACCTCGCCGGCCTATGCGGCGCTCGGCCCCGACCTCGGCCGGCACGGGCTGGAGTTCTGCCACGCGAAGGCGCCGACCGGCGTTCTGAGACCCGACGGCAGCAGCCTCATCCAGCGCATGGACCGGCAGGCCAACGTCGCGGCCTTCGGCGGCGACGGCGCGCAATATGCCGCCGATGTCGGCGACATCGAGAAGAACGCCGGCCTGCTGTTCGGGCTGCTCGGCGGCGGCCTCTGGACCTATCCGACCTTCAAGCTGCTTGCCGGCGAGGCATGGAAGCGCAAGCCGCGCAACCTTGCCGCGTTCCTGGGCGATGCCCTGGTGCCCGCGCGGGGCTGGCTGGAGACTTCCTATGAATCCGAACTCGCCCGCGCGCTGTGGGCGCCGTGGTGCCTGCATGCCGGCCTCGCTCCCGAGGATGCCTTCTCCGGCCAGATCGCCAGGGTGATCGCCTTCGCGCTGGAGGCAGCCGGCGCGCCGATCGTCAAGGGCGGCGCGAAGAACCTGCTTGCGGCCTTCGAGGCGTTGATAACGGAAAAGGGCGGCGAGATCCGCACCGGCGCGGACGTCGGCTCGGTCATCGTCGAGGGCGGCCGCGCCACCGGCGTTCGCTTGACGTCGGGCGAAACCATCAAGGCGTCGAAGAGCGTGATCTGCTCGGTTACGCCGACGCAGCTCTACGAGCGCCTGCTCGGGAAGGACGCACCGGCGTCCGATGTCGCGGCGACGAAGAAATATCGATACGGCAAGGGCAATTTCCAGATCCATTACGCGCTCGACCGGCAGCCCGCCTGGCGCGACGCAGCACTTGGCGAGGTCGCGCTGCTGCACCTGACGCCGGGCCTGGATGGCGTGTCGAAGGCCTGCAACGAGGCTGCGCGCGGCATGCTGCCGGAGACGCCGACGATCTGCGTGGGACAGCCGCACGCGCTCGACCCCTCGCGCTGCCCGCCCGGCAAGGCGATCCTGTGGCTGCAGCTTCCGGAAGCGCCGCGTCATATCAAGGGCGACGCCGCGGGCAAGCTCGCGACGCCCGCCGACGGCCAGTGGACGGAGGAATTGCGAGAGGCCTATGCCGACCGTGCCGAGGCGATCCTCGCCTCGCATATCGACGGCTTTTCGGCCAGTGTGCTCGGCCGCCGCGCCTATTCGCCTGCCGATCTCGAGGCGATGAACGTCAACCTTGTGGGCGGCGACCCCTATGGCGGCTCCTCGACCATCGACCAGGCTTTCCTGTGGCGGCCGTTCAAGACGAGCCGCAACCACGAGACCGCCATCAAGGGCCTTTACCATATCGGCGCATCGACCCATCCGGGCGCCGGGATGGGCGGCGGCTCCGGGTTCCTGCTGGCGCAGAGGCTGTGATGGAACAGCGCGTGGCGGAAAAGCGCGAACGCATGTCGACCGAGCGCATATCGACGCTCGGCCAGATCGGGCTGCAGCAGTTCGCGCCCTATCTGATGAACCGCATCATGGGCCGCTACAACGCGACACTGCGCGAAGCCTTCAACCGCGAGGGGCGCACCGTGCCGCAGGTGAGGACGCTGGCGGTGCTTTCGGTCAGCGATGGCGTGACCGTCGGCGACCTCTCGGTCTACACCGTCATCGAGCAGTCGACGCTGTCGCGAACGCTGGACGCGCTGGAGGCTGATGGCCTTGTGCGCCGCGAATCCGCCGAGACCGACAGCCGCGTGCGCAAAGTGTTCCTGACCGACGAGGGCCGCGCCGAGTTCAACCGCGCGTGGCCGGCCATGCACGACGCCTTCGAGGCCATGTTCGACGGCATGGACGACGCCGAGTATTCGGCGCTGGTGGTGACGCTGCAGAAGATGCTGAAAAACATCCGCCAGCACGACGTCTGATAGGGTAGGCAGCGTCGCTCGGCAGGGGGCGGCGGCAACGGAGCAGGAACGATGGCCGAGCGGTCATTTGCCAAGGAAGTCGAGAAGCTGAGGCTGGGCGACGGCGAGGAATTCGCCGGCGAGGGCATTTTGGCCATCACCAAGGCGCTGCTGCAGTGCGGCGTCGGCTATGTCGGCGGCTACCAGGGCGCGCCGATCAGCCATCTGATGGACGTGCTGGCCGATGCACAGGACATTCTGGGCGAGCTCGGCGTGCATTTCGAGGCATCGGCCTCGGAGGCGACCGCCACCGCCATGCTGGCCGCCTCGGTGCATTATCCGATCCGCGGTGCTGCCACCTTCAAGTCGACCGTCGGCACGAACGTCGCGTCCGATGCGCTCGCAAACCTCGCCTCGGGTGGCGTCACCGGAGGCGCGCTGATCATCGTCGGCGAAGACTACGGCGAGGGCTCCTCCATCATGCAGGAGCGCAGCCACGCCTTCGCCATGAAGAGCCAGGTCTGGCTGCTCGACCCGCGCCCCAACCTGCCGTCGATCGTCAAGGCGGTCGAGGACGGCTTCGAGCTATCGGAAGCGTCCAACACGCCCGTTATGCTTCAGGTCCGCATCCGATGCTGCCACGTGCATGGCAAGTTCACCGCCAAGGACAATGTGCGTCCCGCGATGACGGTGGCCGACGCGCTGGAACAGCCGCGCCGCGACACCGGCCGCATCGTGCTGCCGCCCGCCTCCTTCCTGCACGAGAAGGAGAAGGTGGCGAAGCGCTGGCCGGCCGCCGTCGACTTCATCCGCTCGCGCAACATCAACGAGTTCTTCGGGCCGGAGCACGGCGCCATCGGCATCGTCTGCCAAGGCGGCATGTACAATGCCGTCATCCGCGCGCTGCAGCGCCTCGGCCTCGCCGACGCCTATGGCGAGACGGACGTGCCGCTCTACGTGCTGAACGCGGTCTACCCGCTCATCGACGACGAGTTCCTGTCCTTCTGCGAGGGCAAGGATGCGGTTCTGGTGGTCGAGGAAGGCCAGCCCAACTACATCGAGCAGGCCTTTGCCGCGATGCTGCACAAGGCCGGCCGCGGCACGCGGCTGGTCGGCAAGGAATACCTGCCGATGGCCGGCGAATATACCGGCCAGGTCATGCTCGACGGCCTCGGAGATTTCCTGCGCACTGAGGCGCCGCTGCTGCTTTCGGCCGAGATCCGGGCGCCCAACAAGACCGGGCAGGGCGAGGAGATTCCTGATATCAGCAAGGTCGTGCCGGGGCGTCCGCCCGGCTTCTGCATCGGCTGCCCGGAGCGCCCGATCTTCGCCGCGACGAAACTTGTCGAGCAGGAACTCGGGCCACACCACATCGCCTCCGACATCGGCTGCCACCTCTTCTCGATCATGCCGCCTTTCGACCTCGGCGCGACCACCATGGGCTACGGCCTCGGACCGGCCTCGGCGTCCGCCTTCAATTCGCCGGACGCAAAACGCCGCTCCATCTCCTTCGTCGGCGACGGCGGCTTCTGGCACAACGGCCTGACCTCCTCGATCGGCAACGCGGTGTTCAACAAGAACGACGGCGTCATCGTCATCGTCGACAATTTCTACTCCGCCGCGACCGGCGGGCAGGACATCCTGTCCTCGCGCGCCGACAACAGGACGAAGGCCACCAAGCACCCCATCACCAAGGCGGTCGAGGGCATGGGCGTGAAGTGGCTGCGCCATATCGACCGCACCTACGACGTCGGCAAGATGCGAGCGACGCTGAAGGAAGCGCTGACCACCGACGAGAAAGGCCCCAAGGTCATCGTCGCCTCGTCGGAATGCATGCTGAACCGGCAGCGCCGCGAGAAGCCGCTGGTCAACAAGGCCATCAATGAGGGCCAACGTATCGTGAAGCCGAAGTTCGGCGTCGACGAGGACATCTGCACCGGCGACCACGCCTGCATGCGGCTTTCGGGTTGCCCGTCGCTGTCGGTGAAGTCGCTCGACGATCCGCTGCGCGACGATCCGGTGGCCCATATCGACCAGACCTGCGTCGGCTGCGGCAATTGCGGCGAGGTGGCGGATGCCGCCGTGCTCTGCCCGTCCTTCTACCGCGCCGACGTGGTGCACAATCCTGGCCGCTGGGACCGTTTCGCAGACCGCATGCGCAGCGCCGTCATCGGCTTCCTGCAACGCCGCCGCGAAAGCCGCAGGCTGGTTTTCGCCGATGCTTGAGAAGACCTCATCTTCGCCCGCCGAAGGAAAAGCCGGCGACGGCGGCATGATCAAGCTCGCCATCCTCGCCGTCGGCGGGCAGGGCGGCGGCGTGCTGTCCGACTGGATCGTCGATGTCGCGGAGCGCAACGGCTATCTCGCCCAGTCGACCTCGGTCGCGGGCGTCGCCCAGCGCACCGGCGCGACGATCTACTATATCGAGATGTGCCCGGACTTGAAACTTGGCGCCGGCCGGCTGCCGGTCTTCGCGCTGTCGCCTTCGCAGGGCGACGTGGACATCCTGATCGCCGCCGAATTGATGGAAGCCGGTCGCGCCATCATGCGCGGCTTCGTCACGCCGGAGAAGACGACGCTGATCGCCTCCTCGCACCGCATTGCCGCCGTGTCGGAAAAGATCGAGCCGGGCGACGGCCGCGCCTCGTCGGCAAAGGTGCGCGAGACGGCGGAACTGGCCTCGAAGCGCTTCATCGCCTTCGACATGGAGAAGATCGCGGTCGAGAACGGCTCGATGATTTCGGCGAGCCTGCTCGGCGCGCTGGCGGGCTCGGGCGTGCTGCCGTTTCCCCGTGCGAGCTACGAGCAGACGGTCGCCGCCTCCGGCCGCGGCGTGAAGCAGAGCCTGGCCGCCTTTGCCGGCGGCTTTGAAGTTGCGCAGGGCAGGGCAGCCCATCCCGCGCATCCGGTCGTTCCCGGCGGCCCGCAGGACAAGGCGGCCGAGCACAGCCCGGTCAGATCGGCCACCGCCGCAGCCGGGCAGACGCGCCCGGCAGGCGGCGGCCCCGCTGTGGCAGGCCCGGATCGCCTGGTCGACGGCTGGCGGCATCTGTCGGCGCGCCTCGACCGCTTGCCGGAAGAGGTGCGTGACATGGCGCGCCTCGGCCTGCGCAAGGTCGTCGACTACCAGGACGAGGCCTATGGCAGGGAGTATCTCGACCTGCTCGAGCAGGCGGTCGAACGCGAATGCGCCGCGCATGGCTACGCGCTCTCGATTGCGGCCGCCAAGCACCTGGCCAATGCGCTCTGCTACGACGACATGATCCGCGTCGCCGACCTGAAGACGCGTTCGACACGCGGGGCGCGCGTGCGCCGCGAGGTCGGCGTAAAGGCCGACGCCATCCTGCAGACGACCGAATATTTCCATCCCCGCGTCGAGGAATTTTGCGGCACGCTGCCGGCACGCCTTGGCTGCTACATCGAGGATCGCCCGAAGCTCGCCGCCTTCATCGATCGCCGCATCAACCGGGGCCGCCGCATCCGCACCGACAGTTTTTCGGGCTTCGCCATGCTGTGGCTGATCGGCGGCATGCGGCGCTGGCGGCGCTCGCTGCTTCGCCACAAGGTCGAGCAGGCGCACATGCGCCGCTGGTACCAGCTTGCGTTGGATACGGTCGCGGAGGACCATGCGCTGGCGGTGGAGATCCTCAACACGCGCCGCCTGATCAAGGGCTACAGCGACACGCATGTGCGGGCGCAGTCGAAGTTCGACCGCGTGCTGTCGGCCCTGCCGATGCTGAAGGGCCGCCCCGACGCCGCCGACTGGCTGCGCCGCCTGCGCGAGGCAGCGCTGAAGGACGAAAAGGGCGACATGCTGGACGGCGCGCTGAAGACGGTGGCGACGCTGGGAGACCAAGTGGCGTAGCGCGCAGGGAGCCAGATCTCCTACATGGGAATCTATGCCCAGGAGTGAACGTTGTGCTCAATCCCGTTGGCTGCGCAAAACTCTAGAAAGTTGCCAACGGCATCTTCTTCGTTCGAATATTTGTCTCTTAAAAGTGCAAACGCGAGGTGGGCGAGGGCCTCGGTCGGCAATTCAACCCAGAACTCATGATCGAAATCTCCCCAACATGCCTCAACTTTGGGACCCATGTCATGGGCGAACATACGAACTCCCTCTGACGAAACACGGAGGCTGACCCGCCGGTATTCGACGTCGTCTTGCAAAAACAGTGTCGTATCATGCGTCATGCCTTTTTCGCTCCCTTCCGTAGCTTGCTGACGTGACCTTGGGGCAATTGGGGTGAAGCTGCAACATCAACAGGTCCCTTGGTAACATTCCGTCGCGGGCGCCGAAGAACGCACCACCACCCCTGTCGCCAGGCAAATTGACTTTTGTCAGCGGCCGTGACTATTGTCGGAAATGGCAATCCGACCGGCAGACCAGATCGTCCACAAGGCTGCGTGGCTCTATTACGCGCACGGCCTGAGACAGGACCAGGTCGCGCAGCAGCTTAACATTTCGCGCGCATCCGTCGCCATGTACCTGCGCAAGGCCCGCGAAACCGGCATCGTCAACATCTCGACATCGACCCAGCTCTTCACCGACGATTTGATGGCGCGCGAGATCGAGGACGCCTTCGGCCTTGATGCTGTCTGGATCGCGCCGCATGGCGACCATGTCGATCCCGCGGCCGAGGTGCCGGTGCTCGCGGCAAGCGTCTTCCTCGAACTGGTCAAGAAGGGCGACCGCATCGGCGTCGCCTGGGGCCAGACCGTCTATGCCATAGCCGACGTCATGGCCTATGCCGACCTGCAGGACGTCACCGTCGTCCAGCTCTGCGGCAATCTCGGCGCGCCTTTCGCGTACCGCCCGGACCAGTGCACGATGGAGATCGCGCGGCGGCTGAACGCCAAGGGCCTGAATTTCTACGCACCTCTGGTGCTCTCGACCGAGGAACTGGCGCAACAACTGCGCAACGAGCCCGTCATTCGCGAGCAACTGTCAGGCATTTCGGACTGCGACCTCGCGCTCTACTCGGTCGGCACGGTCGACGCCGAGAGCCATGTCGTCAAATGCGGTGCGCTGACGGCTGCCGAGATGGATGCGCTTCGCCGCGACGGTGCGGCTGGCGTCGTCGCCGGCCAGATCATCGACGGCAAGGGGGCGCTGCTCGACTGCAGCTACAACCGCCGCTGCATCTCGGCCGACCTGGCATCGCTGCGCGCCATTCCGAAGCGGCTTGTCGTCGTGCAGGAACCGACCAAGTTCGAGCCGCTGCTTGCTGGCCTCGCCGGCGGTCTCTGCACGCATCTCGTCGTCAACGCGGCGATGGCCAAGCGGCTTCTCGACCATGCGAAAGCCACCAACCGCAGCAAGGCGTCCTAGGCGCTGAACCGTCATCGGCCTGTCGCCAGAACCTATCAAACGCAAACATCGATAAGCGGGAAGAGATCATGAAGAACCTGTGGGACGACGCCGAGGCGGAGAAACTGGTCGAGCAGTACGCCGCGAAAGGCGTCGGCCGCGACCTCGCGCTGCGCGTCTACACGACCCGCCTGCTCGGCGGCGACCCGCGCCTCGTGCTGCATGGCGGCGGCAACACCTCGGTCAAGTCCAGGGCGGTCGATCTCGTCGGCGACGAGTGGGACGTGCTCTGCGTGAAGGGAAGCGGCTGGGACATGGGCGTCATCGAGCCTCAAGGTCTTCCGGCGGTGAAACTCGGCGCGCTGCTCAAGGCGCGCAAGCTGCCAAGACTGTCCGACGAGGACATGGTGGCGCTACAGCGCGCCAACCTCATCGACCCGTCCTCGCCCAACCCGTCGGTCGAGACGCTGCTGCATGCCTTCCTGCCGCACAAATTCGTCGACCACACACATTCCACGGCGGTCCTCGGCCTCGTCGACCAGGACGACAGCGAGGAGATCTGCGCCAAGGTCTACGGCAGGACTTTCGGCTTCGTGCCCTACATCATGCCGGGCTTCGACCTCGCCAAGGCTGCGGCTGAAGTCTTTGAGCAGGACACCTCTGTCATCGGCCTGATCCTCGACAAGCACGGCATCTTCACCTTCGGCGACACTGCGCAGGAAGCGTATGGGCGCATGATCGATGCGGTGACCAAGGCCGAGGAGTTCATCGCCAAGGGCGCCAAGCCCGCGGCTGCCAAGGCCGCGCTTCCGGCCAATGTCGCCACGCCTGCCGACATCGCGCCGATGCTGCGCGGCGCGGTCGCCGTCGACAGGGGCGAGGGGCGTTTCGATCGCATGATCAACGACTTCCGCGTGTCCGACACGATCCTCGACTTCCTGTCGTCCTCGAAGCTCGGCGAGCTTGCCGGCCGTGGTGTCTCGACGCCCGACCTCTCTATCCGCATCAAGACCGGCCCGATGGCGCTGCCCGCGCCAGAAGCGGGCAAGGCCGACGACTACCGCAAGGCCGTCAAGGCGCACGTCGAACAGTTCGCCTCAGACTACCGCGCCTATTTCGAGACCAACGATGCGGCGGACGACGTCGAGCGCACCATGCTCGACCAGATGCCGCGGCTGAGCCTCGTGCCCGGCGTCGGCATGTTCGGCCACGGACGCACGCTGAAGGACGCGAAAATCGCCTCCGACGTCGGCGAGATGTGGATCGAGGCGGTGAAGGGGGCCGAGGCCATCGGCGATTTCAGGCCGCTGTCCAAGGCAGACCTGTTCCCGCTCGAATACTGGTCGCTGGAGCAGGCGAAACTCGCCTCCAACAAGCCCAAGCCGCTGACCGGCCAGGTCATGCTGGTCACCGGCGGCGCCGGCGCGATCGGCGCTGCGACGGCAAAGCTTTTCGCCGACTACGGTGCGCATGTCGTGGTCGTCGATCTCGACGCCGACAAGGCGGCGGACGCGGCGAAGAAGGCCGGCAACAGCTCGATCGGCGTCGGCGCTGATATCACCGACGCGGGCCAGGTCCGCGCCGCCTTCGACAAGGCGGTCACCGTCTATGGCGGCGTCGATATACTGGTCTCCAACGCTGGTGCGGCCTGGGAAGGCAGGATCGGCGAGATCGATGACGCGCTGCTGCGCAAGAGTTTTGAGCTCAACTTCTTCGCCCACCAGTCGGCGGCTCAGAACGCCGTGCGCATCATGCGGGAGCAGGGCACCGGCGGCGTGCT
>DATDJN010000331.1:0-2936 GCA_036520515.1 Rhizobiaceae bacterium | reverse complement strand
AGCTTCTTGAACTTCACCAGCGCGAAGTCAGGCTCGATGCCGGTCGTGTCGCAGTCCATGACGAGACCGATCGTGCCGGTCGGCGCGATCACGGTCGCCTGCGCGTTGCGGTAGCCGTGCTCCTCGCCGAGCTCGATGGCGCGGTCCCAGGCAGCCTTGGCGGCCTGCCCGAGTTCCGCCTGCTTGAGGTCTGCGTGCACCAGCGGCACCGGATTGACCGCGAGCTTCTCGTAGCCGTCCTTGTCGCCATAGGCGGCGCGGCGGTGGTTGCGCATGACGCGCAGCATGTGGGCCGCGTTGCGGTCGTAGTTGGGGAAGGCGCCGAGCTCGGCGGCCATCTCGGCCGAGGTAGCGTAGGCGACGCCGGTCATGATGGCGGTCAGCGCTGCGCCGATGGCGCGGCCCTCGTCGGAGTCGTAGGGGATGCCCGAGGTCATCAGCAAGCCGCCGATATTGGCGTAGCCGAGGCCGAGCGTGCGGTACTCGTAGGAGAGCCTCGCGATCTCCTTCGAGGGGAACTGCGCCATCATGACCGAAATCTCGAGCACCATGGTCCAGAGGCGCACGGTGTGTTCGTAGGCGGCGATGTCGATAGCGCCGGCTCCGTCCTCGGGCCGTGAGCCTGGTTCCCGGCCCGTGTTGCGGTAGGGCAGGAGGTTGATAGACGCCAGGTTGCAGGCCGTGTCGTCGAGGAACATGTATTCCGAGCACGGGTTGGAGCCGCGGATCGGCCCGCCGGCCGGCGCGGTGTGCCAGTCGTTCATGGTGGTGTTGTAGTGCAGGCCCGGGTCGGCGGACGCCCAGGCGGCGTAGCCGATCTTCTCCCAGAGGTCACGCGCCTTCAGCGTCTTCATCACCTTGCCGTCCTTGCGGGCGGTGAGCTGCCAGTTCCCATCCGTTTCAACCGCGCGCAGGAAATCGTCCTTGAGCGAGATCGAGTTGTTGGAGTTCTGGCCCGACACGGTGAGGTAGGCTTCGGAGTCCCAGTCGGTGTCGTAGGTCTTGAAGTCGACGGCGGTGTAGCCCTGCTTCGCGAACTGGATGACCCGCTTGACGTAGTTCTCGGGCACCGCGTTCTTCTTGGCGTCCTTCACCGCGCGCTTCAGCGCCGGGTTCTTGTTCGGGTCGAAGCAGTCGCCATTGTCGGCCTCGCAGTTGATGCAGGCCTTCATGATCTCGGCGAGGTGCTTCTTGACGATCTTGGAGCCGGTGACGAGCGAGGCGACCTTCTGCTCCTCGTTAACCTTCCAGTCGATGAAGGCCTCGATGTCGGGGTGATCGGCGTCGACGATGACCATCTTGGCGGCGCGGCGCGTCGTGCCGCCCGACTTGATGGCGCCGGCGGCGCGGTCGCCGATCTTCAGGAAGGACATCAGGCCGGACGAGCGGCCGCCGCCGGAGAGCTTTTCGCCTTCGCCGCGCAGCATCGAGAAGTTGGAGCCGGTGCCGGAGCCGTATTTGAACAGGCGCGCCTCGCGCACCCAGAGGTCCATGATGCCGCCCTCGTTGACGAGGTCGTCCTGCACGCCCTGGATGAAGCAGGCGTGCGGCTGCGGGTGCTCGTAGGCGGACTTCGACCTGGTCAGCTTGCCGGTGAAGGGATCGACGTAGAAATGGCCCTGGCCGGGACCGTCGATGCCGTAGGCCCAGTGCAGGCCGGTGTTGAACCACTGCGGCGAGTTCGGCGCGACGCGCTGGGTGGCGAGCATGTAGCAGAGCTCGTCCATGAAGGCCTGGGCGTCTTCCTCGGACTTGAAGTAGCCGCCCTTCCAGCCCCAGTAGGTCCAGGTGCCGGCAAGGCGCGTGAAGACCTGGCGGGCGTCGCGCTCGGAACCATAGCGCTCTGCCTCGGGCAGCTTGGCGAGTTCGGCCTCGTCGGGCACGGAGCGCCACAGGAAGGACGGGACATCGTTTTCCTCGACCTTCTTCAGCCGGGCGGGCACGCCGGCCTTGCGAAAATATTTCTGGGCGAGGATGTCGGCGGCGACCTGGGAGAACTGGGCGGGGACGTCGATGTCATCGAGGCGGAAGACCACCGAGCCATCCGGATTCTTGATCTCCGATAGCGCCTTGCGGAATTCGATCTCCGCGTAGGCGGACTGTCCTGCCTTGGTGAAGCGCCGCTGGATATGCATGATCCCGTTGTCCCTTTTGTCTATATATAGCGCTTGGCGAGGGAGATTTCCTGCCAAATCCGCAAGCCCGCAAGTACACCTTGCCGCCGTTCCGAAACGGCAACTTCGATCCCTCGCGGCTGTCCGCCACATGACCTGCCAACTCCATGCGGAGCGCTGCTTTCCGGTCTGCGGACGGACCTGCGAAGGTCCCTCAAAACTGAAAACTCGATGATTCTCCTGTCGGAGAGACGTCACTCTATCTAGTGTCGACTATGTCCGCAAACACTAAATATAGTGTTAAGGGAGTCTTTTTCCAGTCTCGACACTTGTCCCGTCCTACTATGTCGCGCATGCAAAATTCAAGCCTCCGGGAAGCCCGCCCAATGGGACAAACCGCCTGAAAACCCTTTGAAATCTGGGAACTTTATACCGGCCTGGAGTTCTTCCGGCCGCGCCCGAAACAGAAGCGCATGACCTATAAAGGGCGACTCGTTTCCAGCCGTCAAGGATTCGTTTCTAATAGTTTTGTGACCCCAACATCTTGTGTGCCGGCTATGTGGATAACGGGGAGGATTTGCGCGTCGCTCATCATCGCGCGCGAGAATGACGGCAATCCACACGGGCCACTTGACGCTGCCACTTGATCCGGCGCGGCTTGAATGTGATCGTTGCGCGCATCGCTTCATAACGGACGCAACGGGACCACGACCATGGTGACGCGCGGATTCTTGGGACGGCGGAGCGGATCGGACGGCACGGCGGAGCGGCTGCCGCCCGGCCAGTTCCTCGAAAGCGGCTTCCCGGTGCTGTCGGCCGGGC
>DATDJN010000330.1:0-3670 GCA_036520515.1 Rhizobiaceae bacterium | reverse complement strand
GGTAGGGACGGTTGAGGGAAGCATATGCCGGCGGGGCGCGGGAGACCGGCCACGTATAATAATTGAGAGGCTTGGCCCTGCGCCCCGCTTCCCGACTTCTGCTCCCGTGGCGAGCAGCGTTCTTTGAAATGGCCAGACCGCGAAAGCGGGGCGTGGCAACGACGAAACGCGCGCGAAGACAGGCTTGGCCCCCGCTCCCTACTCCCCTACATCCAGCATGATCTTCCCGATATGCTCCCCTTCCTCCATGCGCTCATGCGCACGCCAGGCCTCCGTCAGCGGGAAGATCGTATCCATCACCGGCGCGACCTTGCGCGTCGCCAGCAGCGGCCAGACCTGTGCCTCGAGCGCAGCGGCGATCTCGCCCTTGAACGCGACGCTGCGGGGCCGGAGCGTCGACCCGGTGTGGGTCAGCCGCTTCACCATCAGCCTGGCGAAATCCGTGCTCGCCACCGCGCCCGCCTGTGTGGCGATCTGCACGATTCGTCCCTCGACGGCGGCCGCATGATAATTGCGCATGACGTAGTCGCCGCCCACCATGTCGAGGATGACGTCGGCGCCCTTGCCGTCGGTCGCGTCCTTCACCGCCTTGACGAAATCCTCCTCCCTGTAGTTCACCGCCCGGTCCGCGCCGAGCTTCAGGCAGGCCGCGCATTTCTCCGCCGAGCCGGCCGTCGTCACCACAAAGGCGCCGAAGGCGGAAGCGAGCTGGATCGCCGTCGTGCCGATGCCGGACGAGCCGCCATGCACGAGCAGCGTCTCGCCGGCCTTCAGCCCGCCGCGCTGGAAGACGTTGTGCCAGACGGTGAAATAGTTTTCCGGCAGCGCGGCGGCCTCGGTGTAGGCGAAGCCGGGCGGCAGCGGCAGCGCGTTGCTCTCGTGCACGGCGACATACTCCGCATAGCCGCCGCCGGACGTCAGCGCCGTGACCTGGTCGCCGCCGTTCCACCGTTTCACCCCTGCGCCGACCGCCGCGACTTCGCCGGCGACCTCCAGGCCCGGCAGGTCCGAGGCGCCGGGCGGCGGCGGATAAAGCCCCTTGCGCTGCTGGACGTCCGGTCGGTTCACGCCCGCGGCGCGCACGCGGATGAGGATTTCCCCCTCGCCCGGCCGCGGCACGTCGCGTTGCTCGGGTTTCAGGACGCGCGGCCCGCCGGGTTCCGCGATCGCGACCACCCTCATCTTTGCCGGAATACTCGAAGCCTTGGCCATGTCGCCCTCCTCCACGCCTGCTGGCGGTCCTCTGCCTTGCCCCACTGGTTGGTGTGGGCGTCCCGACTATGTATGCTCTGCGGCCGGGCATGCAAAGCGGAGGTGGACCATGGCGCTTTTCGACGACGAGCCGCTGAAGAAACCGAAGCCGCACGAGATCGGACAGGACCTGTCGCTGCTCTCCGTCGCCGAGCTCAACGAGCGCATCGCGCTGCTCAGGGCCGAGATCGAAAGGCTGGAAGCCGATCTCCAGGCCAAGGGCGCAACCAAGAGCGCCGCGGAAGCGCTTTTCCGCAGGACCTGACCCGGATATCAACGGGCACCGTCGAAAAGCCCATATCCGGCATTCTGATTCGGTTTCGCGAGAGGGAAGAGAGACGCATGAGGCCGCCGGGCATTTGGCTGTTCCCGAATTTCCACCCGATCATGTCCCTCCTGCGCGGCACCGCCTTCCTGCTCGCCGCGTCCGGCCTGCACGGCCTGCTGCTGCCCCTGCGCGGCCAGCTCGAAGGTTTCTCCACCGCCGCTCTCGGCCTGATGGGCACGGCGTGGGCAGGCGGCTTCGTTGCCGGCTGCTTCCTCGCGCCGCGCATCGTGCGCCGCGCCGGCCATGTCCGCGCCTTCGGCGCCTTCGCTGCGTCTGGCGCCATCGTTGCGCTGCTGACCGGCCTGCTCATCGGCGAATTTTACTGGATCGTACTGCGCGTCTTCACCGGCTTCACCATGGCCGGCTGCTTCATGATCATCGAAAGCTGGCTCAATGAGCGCGCCACGAACGAGAACCGCGGCACCGTCTTCGGCCTCTACATGATGGTCACCTACGCCTCCATCATGGCCGGCCAGTTGATCGTCGCGGCGGGCGACGTCGGTTCGGCATCGCTCTTCATGGTCACCGGCATCTTCTTCTGCCTGGCCCTGCTTCCGACCGCGGTCTCGACGGCGGCCCACCCCAAGCCGCTGCAGGACGTCTCGCTGGACCTGAAGGGACTTTACGCCACTTCCCCCGTCTCGGCCGGCGCCTGCCTGCTGATCGGCATCGCCAACGGAGCATGGGGAACGCTCGGCGCCGTCTACGGTGCGAGGATCGGCATCTCGACGGCCGAGATCGCGCTTATGATGAGCCTCGTCATGGTCGCCGGCGCTGCCTTCCAGATGCCGATCGGCCGTCTCTCGGACAAGACCGACCGCCGCTACGTGCTGACCGGCGCCTCGCTCGCCTGCGCGATCGTCGGCGTGCTGATCTTCATCACCACGCCGCGTTCCGGCGCCTTCGTCCTCATCATGACCGCCGCCTACGGCGCCTTCGCCTACACGCTTTATTCGCTGGCGGTGGCGCACGCCAACGACCATGCAAAACCCGAGGATTTCGTGAAGGTGTCGGGCGGGCTGCTGCTGCTCTACGGCTTCGGCACGATGATCGGCCCGGTCATCGGCGCGGCTTTGATGGGCTCGATGCGGCCCGAAAGCCTGTTCCTGGCCACCGCCTTCGCGCACTTCGCGCTGGTCGGCTTCACCATCATGCGCATCCGCCGCCGCGCGCCTGTGCCGCTTGGGGAGCGCGAGGCTTTCAAGACGATGCCCGCCGAGCGCGGCGCGACCCCGGAAGCAGCCCGCCTGGATCCGCGCACGCCGCAGGAACGGCCAGGCTGAACACGGTCGGAATCGCTGGACCGCCCGGCGGCCGCCCGTTGCAGAAGGGAGTTGAGAACGCGGCCGTTCTGCCGCAAAAATGCGAAATGACCTTCGCCGATGCCTTCCTGGCGATAGCCGACCCGAACCGGCGCTACCTCCTGGAGGAACTCCGCAGGGGCCCGAAGACGGTAAGCCAGCTCGCAGCCGGCCTGCCGGTGTCGCGGCCCGCCGTTTCCCAGCACCTCAAGATCCTGCTCGACGCAGGCCTGGTCGACGTCGAGCCCAAGGGCACCCGTCGCATCTACGCCGTTTCGTCGGCCGGCTTCGTCAAGCTCAACCTCTGGCTCGACCAGTTCTGGGAAGCCTGACCCGTCATGCACGTCGGCATTCGTCGCGAGACCGTCAACGATATCGACAGATGACGGCAACCCGACGACTTGGTAGTGTCGCAGCCTGAGGGCGCCAGGATAGAGGTCTTAGCCACATGGTATTCGGAAATCCTACGTTCCCTCTGCGCCGCATGGGCCTCGCCGCCATCGTCCTTGCCGCGCTCGCCCCCGGAACTGCGTACGCCGCCAGTTGCTCCGCGTCGGCGGCGCCAGGCGTCGACTGGACCGACTGCGACAAGAAGCTGATCATACTCTCCGGAACCGATCTCAAGGGTGCCACCCTCGTCGGCACCAATTTCACCTCGACCGACCTGCGCGACACCAATCTGATGGCAGCAAATCTCGAGAAGGCGACGCTGGTGCGCGCCTCGCTCGCAGGCGCCAAGGCGGAAGGCGCGAAATTCGACCGGATCGAAGCGTACCGCACCAACTTCAGC
>DATDJN010000329.1:0-4483 GCA_036520515.1 Rhizobiaceae bacterium | reverse complement strand
CGTCGGTGCGCCCGATGACGATGGAGACGTAACGGTCGCTCCCGTCGTTGATCCTGCCCACCAGCTTGTAGCTGGACGACTTGCTGCCCACGACGATGCGCAGGCCGGCCACGTCCGCGTCGTAGACCTGCTGTCCCGCCTCGTACTCCTCGGCTATTCGGTTGACCGTTCCCTGTGTTAGCTTCGTGCCCATGTTCCGTGATCCTCATCATCGAGCCCGGACCCGAGGTCAGGCCCGGTACGAGACCAGGTCCGACACGGCCCTACACGATGATGATGTCGCGAAACTCAGGGGGCGTAAGCCATGAAGCGGCTCGGCATATCCCTGTATATCATTGATTCTAAGACTTAAAATCCCTCGATCCCTGATCGTGCGGGTTCGATCCCCGCCGTCCGCACCAAATTCCCGAGCTGTTCGAGAAGGCGCGGCATGACGTTTGTCGCCCTTTTTGTCTTGCACGCGCATGGCGCTTGTTTGAATGTCCTGGGAAGGGGCGATCGAGGAGGTCTGCTATGCTCCGGCTCCACCAAACCTGGATAATGCTTGTCGTGACATGCCTGTTGACGGCTTGCCAGGCGACGTCCACTGCCGCGCCTTACAAGCCGGCGAACTGCGCGATGGTCGGCTCGTCATGTTCGCGCACCCATCAGTACTTCCGATGATGCCGAACCGTTTTCCGCGCCCGCCGGGCACGGAGGAGCATGGAGGAAGAGGTCGATGCTTCCGATTCACAGACTGATGTCAGCGCTGGTTGCCGGCGCAGCTATTTGCGTGTTGGCGGGCTGCGAGACGACATCGACAGCCGGATCCTACAGGCCGGCAAACTGCGCGATGGTGGGCTCTTCGTGCTCGGCCCGCTAGGCGGACGCCTGGCCGACCGGACCGACCGCGCGACGCAGGGTGCGAGCAACTGCGTTCCTTGGCCCTGGACGTCAGGGGACGATGTAGACGCGGACGTACCGGCCCTTATAGGGCTGGTAGTAGAGCTTGCCGCACCTCCACACCACAACCTGGCCGTTTTTGTAGCTGGTCTTCACGCAGCCCTTGGGGAGCGTGTTGACGTAGATGGTTGTCCGCTGGATCGTGACCGTGGCGGCTGACGCGCTGCCGACACCGCCGGCCGTCGCCATCAAGGTCGCCATCAAGAAGGCGACGGCGCTGCAAGGACGACGAAGCGGCCGCGAACATTCCAGTTCATCATGTGCTTCCCCCTCAAGCCGAGATCGCGCAACGGGCAGTCTTGGCGACCCATCAAAATATCCGACAGGGCGGGCTTCGACGTCAATGCCTCGCCCGCGTTCGCGGCGGCAACAGGGCTGGTATCAATAAAATTATAACGAATTTCGGCACTTAATGACGGTGTCTTAATTTTTAGGGGCAAACGCCGGGTGATGAAAAGATTCTTACTGTCGATTGCGGCGTCTGTCGGATTTGCGCTCCTGCACACTCCGGTCGCGTCCGCGGCGACGCTGACCGCCAATGTGTCCATCTCGTCGCAGACCATGACCGTCATGCATCGCGGCGAAGTCATCGGCCGCTGGCCGGTGTCGACGGCACGGCGGGGCAAGGTGACGCCGACCGGCAGCTGGAAGGCGAAATGGCTGTCGCGCCATCACAAGTCCAGCCGCTACGACGGGGCGCCGATGCCGTATTCCATCTTCTATAACGGCAACTATGCCGTGCACGGCACGTACCAGACAAAGAAGCTCGGCCGCCCGGCTTCAGCAGGCTGCGTCAGGCTGTCGCCGGACAACGCGGCCAAGCTCTTCTCGCTGGTGAAGGCCGAAGGGCTGGAGAACACGCGCATCATCATAAGGCACTGACGCGCCTTCCGGTCAGGGCGGCGGTTCGCGCCTCCCGTCGTCGAGGTCGCTCTCTTCGGTCGGCTCGGCGACACGCCTGAAGAGCAATTTCGCGAACACCCCGCCAGCCGCCAGAATGAGCACCGGCGCCAAATAGGCCCAGAACGAGTCCAGCCAGAAGAAGGCGGCGCCGGCGAACGCCAGCGACAGCACGAAAAGCGCCAGCCTGAGGCCTTCTGCCATCACTCCTCCTCGATGAAGACTTCCTCGCGCTTTTTGCGGACGGCGGGCAGGAAAACGATGACGAGGACGACCACCGCCAAGAGCAGCAGGCCAGCGCTGATCGGCCGCGTGATGAAAGTCGTAGGATCGCCGCGCGACAGGATCATGGCGCGCCGCAGATTCTCCTCCAGGAGCGGACCCAGGACGAAGCCGAGGAGCAGCGGCGCGGGCTCGCAACGAAGCTTCAGCAGGAAGTAGCCTAGCAGGCCGAAGAAGGCGACGGAGAAGAGGTCCCAGACGTTGGAGTTCACGCTGTAGACGCCGATCGAGCAGAAGACCATGATGATCGGGAAGAGTAGGTAATACGGGACCTTCAGGAGCTTAACCCAGAGCCCGATCAGCGGCAGGTTGAGGATGATGAGGAGCAGGTTCCCGATCCACATCGAAGCGATCAGGCCCCAGAACAGCGCCGGGTTCTCGGCGGCGACGTTCGGGCCTGGGATGATCCCCTGGATGATCATGGCGCCGATCATCAGCGCCATCACCGGGTTGGCCGGAATGCCCAGAGTCAGCATCGGTATGAAGGATGTCTGCGCGCCGGCATTGTTGGCGCTCTCGGGGCCGGCGACGCCGGCGAGTGCGCCGCGGCCGAATTCCTGCGGGCGATCCGAAACGCGCTTCTCGATGGTATAGGACGCGAAGGCGGCGAGCACCGCGCCGTTGCCTGGCAGGATGCCCAGCGCGGAGCCGAGCGCCGTCCCGCGCAGGATGGGCGCGACCATGCGACGGAAATCCTCGCGCGAGGGCATCAGGCCGGTGACCTTCGCCATGAGCACTTCGCGGGTGCGCTCGTCCTCGAGGTTGCGCAGGATCTCGGCGACGCCGAAGAGGCCGACGGCGATGGCGACGAAATTCAACTGGTCGCCGAGCTGGGTGAGGCCGAAATTGAGGCGCGACGCACCGGAGATGACGTCCTGGCCGACGAGGCCGAGAAGCAGGCCGAGGACCACCATCGCGATGGCCTTGACCACGGAGCCGTGCGCCAGCGCCACCGACATGACGAGGCCGACAACCATAAGCGAGCAATATTCGGCGGCGCCGAATTTCAGCGCCACCGCTGTCAGCGGCGGCGCGAAAAGGACGATGAGCACGGTGGCCACCGTACCGGCGACGAAGGAGCCTATCGCGGCTGTGGCAAGTGCCACGCCGGCGCGGCCGTTCCGCGCCATCTGGTAGCCGTCGATCGCGGTGACGGCCGAGGAGGATTCGCCCGGCATGTTGATCAGGATCGCCGTGGTCGAGCCGCCGTATTGCGCGCCGTAGTAGATGCCAGCCAGCATGATCAGCGACGAGACCGGATCGCCGATCTGGAAGGTGATCGGCAACAGCATGGCGATGGTTGCCGTGGCGCCGATGCCGGGCAGCACACCGATCAGCGTGCCGAGCAGCACGCCAATCAGGCAGAAGCCGATATTGACGAAGGTGGAGGCGGTTGCGAAGCCGAGTGCGAGGTTGCCGAGCAGGTCCATTTCGTCCGTCTCCTCAGCGCAGCCAAGGGCCGAAACGCGCAAACGGCAGGCCGAGCCCGTAGCTGAACACAGCCGTGGAGAAGACGGTGAGCGCGGCCGACAGCGCCAGCGCGCGCAAAGGCGTCATCCTCAGCGATGCGAAGGAGGCGAAAAGCGAGGTGATGAGGACGGCGCCGACAAAGCCCAGCCCGCGCACGGTCAGCCCGAAGATGATCGGGGCGAGCGTGATGAAGAGGATGCCGCGCCAGGCAATCGCGCCGATAGGCTCGCCGACATCGCGCAGCGCCGAGAGCAGGATGATCGCGCCAAGCAGGATGAGAAGCAGAGAGAGCGCCAGCGGCATGCCGCCGGGGCCGATGCGCAGCCAGGTGCCGAGCTCGACCTGCAGGGACTGCCAGGCGAACAGGGCGCCCACCAGAATGAAGAAGCCGCCGCAGACGGCGTTGGTCGGATCGAAAGAGGACTTGTTCATGTCTCGCCCGTGATCTCCTCCACGCGGGATCGCCCCCGCATCCTGCAACGGATCACCTTCTCCCCGCCGGGGAGAAGGTGCAAGCACGTTGTCTGCTTGTGGAAAGATCAGTCCGCGTACTGGCCAGCCGCCTCGATGACGGGCTTCCACCGGGCGATCTCGGCCTCGAGCTTGGCCTTGAGTGCGGCCGGCGTCGCGTCGGCCTCCGGGGAGGGAGCGGTGCCGAGTTCGGCAAAGCGAGCGATGACGTTCGGGTCCTTCAGTGCGACCTGCAGCGCCTTCGAAAGGCGCTCTGTGACTTCGGAAGGCGTACCCTTGGGTGCATAGAGACCGTGCCAGATGCCGACCTGGAAGCCCGGCAGGCCTGCCTCTTCCGCGGTCGGCACGTCGGGCAGGACGTCCAGGCGGGCAGGGGAGGTCACGGCATAAGCCTTGATGGTGTCGCCCTGGATCTGCT
>DATDJN010000328.1:0-2750 GCA_036520515.1 Rhizobiaceae bacterium | reverse complement strand
CCTCAATAGACGGCGCGGCCGCCGGAAAGGTCGAAGGTGAAGCCCGTGGTGAAGCTGCAGGCCGGCGACACGATCCACGAAATCATCTCGGCCGCCTCCTCGAGCTCGCCGCAGCGCTTCATCGGGATCTTGTCGGTCATGTATTTCACCTGCTGTTCGGGCAATGCCGCCACCATCGGCGTGCGGATCACCGCCGGCGCCAGCGCGTTGATGGTGATGCCGGTCTCGGCATAGTCCTTGCCCATCGATTTCACGAGGCCGATGACGCCGGCCTTGGTCGCCGAATAGGCGGTCATGCCGGCATTGCCCTCCTTGCCTGCGATGGAGGCGAGATGAAGGATGCGCCCGTAGTTCTTCTCCAGCATGTGCGGCAGCACCGCCTGCGACACCAGGAACGGGCCAAGCAGGTTGATGCGATAGACGAGGTCGAAATCGTCTGCGTCGACCTGATGCGCCTTGAGGTTGGTCCTGCCGGTGACCCCGGCGCAATTGACCACGGCATGGAGCTGGCCGGCGTCCCGGATTATCCTGTCCCACACCGCCTTCTGGGCCGCGCCGTCGGTGATCTCGATCGCATACGCGCTCGCTTTGCCGCCGGCCGCCTCGATCTCCTTGGCCGCGTCCGCCGCGCCCTGGCCGTCGCGGTCGAGGCAGACGACGGCCACGCCGCGCGACGCCATCAGCGCGGCCGTGGCACGGCCTATCCCGCTCGCCGCCCCTACAATCGCGATCGTGTAGGGGGTGGGAAAACCGGTCATGCGGAACTCCTGCTTTGCGGGCTGTGCGGACGAACGCCGCGCGTGAATTGCCAGACCATAGGCCATTCCGCCTATCTAGACAATTGTCCGCAATGCTGGACGGCGCCTGCGCCAGCCGGCACTGCTTGCCGCCATTATGCCGTCCCCCTGGTGGCCCCATGATCCGCCGGGCCGGTTATCCACAGGCCATTTCGGCGGGCCCTTCCGCGGGAAGGGAAATCTAAACGCCACGCGCGCCGCGCAAACCCATTCCCCAAATGCCTCCATAAAAGCAATCGACAATTTCTACTGAATTACTAGACTAATCCCCGTTGCCGCACCCAAACGGGGAGCCCACGATGAACGAGATCAGCCTTACGCTGCCTGCCGGGCAGGCTCCAGACAGGCCATTCCGCGCCGCCGCCGCGCTTGTCTCGACAGTGCGCTCGGCGTCCACCTACCTCGCTTTCGCGTCTTCAGTGGGGTTCACCCTCGCCGTGGTTTTTGGCATGCTGAACTGATCGGACGGCAATTCCACCCAGCAGAACCGGTTTTCCTGCGTAATTTTGGAGGGAAGCAGGGCCAGGCATCCGCAGCGCGATCAGCCGTAAAGCGTGCTTCCGGAGGATCGGGCTGGACAAAAGGAGCGGGAAGCGTCCCGCTCCGTCGAAACGGCCCGGAGGGCCCTGAGTGCGATGGAGGAGATTGCATGTCAGTCGAGTTCACACACGTTCCGACCACCAGCCGCCGGCACCTGCCCCAATACCTGTCGCAGGATTTCGACGGCTTCGAGGCCCGCAGCCGACGCCTCGCCATCGAGGGCGCGTTCGGGACCGTCATCATCGACGGACCCGGCGGCATCCTCACCAACATGGACGTCGCCGCCGAGACGGCCCGCGCCACGGCGACGGCCGGCATAGCGCTCACGCACTGGTCGGGCGTCATGCATCCCGTGGTGGCGGCCCAGCAGGTCGCCGCGCTCGACACGCTTTCCCATGGCAGGCTGTCGCTGCGCTTCCTGTTCGGCCCCGACGGGCACCCTCGCGAAGGGCCCGAGCAGATCGGACACCTCGAAGCGCTCCGCCAGACCGACGAGTACCTCGTCCTGCTGAAGCGGCTATGGTCGAACGAGCGGCCGTTCGACCACGAAGGCCCGCACTACAGCGTGGCCGGCGGCTTCGTCGACAGGAAGGGCCCGCAGGGCGCCGACATCCCGATCCGCATGGGCGGCGTCTCCGGCGTCGCGCTCGATGTCGCCGGCCGCCATGCGACCGTGTTCGAACTCACGCCCGGCACGCCCGGCGAGATCCGCGACCTGATGAAGCGTGTCGAGGCGGCCGCACTCCGCTACGGCAGATCGGGCAAGATCCGTTTCGCTCTGCCGGTGCTGCTCACGCCCGCCGGGCCTGCCGGCCAGGCGAGCCCCTCCGGCGCCATCGGCGTCAGCGGGCCGGCGGCGCGGGTCGCGCAGACCCTGCTCGGCTACGCCGCGCTCGGCATCTCCGAATTCATGGTGTGCGGGCTCGACAACGAGGACGCGATCGTGGCCTTCACGCGCGACGTCGCACCCGTTTTCCGTCGGACGGTACCGATCCAGGCCGCACGGCGCGACGCCGGCTTTCCGCGAACGCTGGGGTCAACCCCATGGGCAAGCTGATCTCGACGCACACGGCTGCCCGATGGACCGGTTCGGCGCCGGCTTCATCCACGCGCCACGGCGACGGCCGGCGCGGCCGTGCCGGACCCTCCACCGGCCCGGGCGGCGTTGCCCGCTGTGGCTCGCCGCATGACCTGGCCGCCGTTTCACGCCGTGCCCCGGCCCGGCGGCTTCCCAAGGCGAAGACGACCTGACTATGGCCGTCGGGCCTGCAGGGTGAGCGACAGCGGCTTCGGCCGGCCCGCATGCCCTGCCCTCGCCGTGCGCCCGGCTGTCCCTGGGACTTCATCGAGGCCAGCGACGTGGTAGAGATCGGCGCTGGGGCATCCCTTCGTGCCCCTTCGTCGCGGGCTAGG
>DATDJN010000327.1:0-7218 GCA_036520515.1 Rhizobiaceae bacterium | reverse complement strand
GTGAAGTCGCTGGAACGCGAGAAGCGCAAGCAGGAAAAGCGAGGCGATACGCTCGAAGAGGAGCTCGAGGAAGGGCTGGAAGACAGCTTCCCGGCGAGCGATCCGGTCTCCGTGACATCCTCTTCCATCCCCGGCGGCCCGAAGAAGAAGCCGAAATAGCCGCTATCTCTCCGCCGCCAGGAAGGCCTCGATCCTCTCCGGCGGCAGGCCGGCTTGCCTGCCGATGCGGCGCGCCAACTCGGCAGCGGCCTGTCTCGGTTTCCCGGCGGGCCGGTCCAGCCAGTAGGAGACCGGGTTGAGCGCGGTGCGCTCGTCCACCGCCACGATGCGGCCGGAGGCTATCTCGTCGACGATGAGCGGAGGCCGCGCCAGCGCGATTCCGAGCCCGTGTGCTGCGGCATCGAGAACCAGATTGTAGTCCTCGAAGCGCCTGTCTTCGGCGCGCGGGACGTAGTCCATGCCGCAGGCGGAGAACCACGCGCGCCAGCCGGACGCGTCGGAATCGTGGATCAGCGGATATCTGAGCAGCCGCTCCGGCCTGCCGTTGCCGATCTCGGCGGCGAGGCGCGGCGAAGCGACCGGGAAGCAGTGCTCTTCGAAGAGCTGCATCGATATGCGGCCGGGTATCTTGCCGCGGCCGCAGCGGATCGAGAGGTCCAGCCCTTCGTCGGCGAGATCGGCCTGGTTGTTGTCGACTTCGAGCACGATGCGCAGCGGCGTCGCTCCGCTCTCCAGCGCATGCAGCCGGGGCATCAACCAGAGGCCGCTGATCGAGGGGATCGAGGTCAGCCGCACAACGGCCGGGCCGCGAGGCTCGCGCCAGCGGTCTGTCGTGTCTGATATCAGGGAGAAGGCCTCGCTGGTGCGCAGGAAAAGCCGCTGTCCGTCCGGTGTCAGCGCCACGCCGCGCGCCTTGCGCTCGAAGAGCTTCAGCCCCAGCCAGTGCTCCAGCTTCGCGATCTGCCGGCTGATCGCCCCATGCGTGATGTTCAGCTGCACGGCCGCAGCGCTGAAGCTGCCGGTGCGGGCCGCGGCCTCGAAGCCGCGCAGCGTCTCCAGCGGCAGAAGGGGCTTCAAGCTGTGATCCATATTCACAGCAGAGCCATCATTTATTCGTTTGTCAATCAGCTTGCCGTGAGGTTTCTTGCCGGACATTCGAGAGGACAAGGTCATGACGATGGCGCTGAGCACACCGACGACGAGTGGCAACCGGGCCGATCCGGTGGCGGCGACCGCGATCGTCGTCACCATCTTCGCCTGGGCTTCGGCCTTCCCGGCGATCCGCGCCGGCCTCGAAGCCTTCGGCCCGCTGGAGCTTGGCGCGGTGCGCTTTGCCGTCGCCGCGATCCCGGCAGCAATCTACCTCGCCGTGACGAGGCCGAAGCTGCCGCAGCGAAGCGAGCTTTGGCGTTTCGGCGTCGGCGGCTTCGGTTTCGTCGCGCTCTATACCGGCCTGCTCAACTATGGCGAACTCACCGTCTCGGCTGGTGCGGCGAGCTTCATCATCAATGTCAGCCCGATCCTCACCGCGCTCTTCGCCACAGCCTTCCTCGGCGAACGCTTTTCCCTGGTCGCCTGGGGCGGGACGCTGCTTTCCTTCGCCGGCATCGGCATCATCGCGCTCGGCGAGGGCGAGGGTCTGCATTTCGACACCGGCGCACTGCTTATCCTGGGCGCCGCCTTCGTCACCGCAGCCAACGCGATTGCGCAGAAGCCGCTGTTCAAGCGCCACAATCCGCTCTCCGTGGCGGCCTGGAACATGGTGATCGGCGCGCTTGCGCTCGTGCCGTTCCTGCCGGCCGGCCTTGAGCAGGCGGCGGTCGCCGACGCGCACGGCCTCTTCGCCGCCATCTATCTCGGCATCGTGCCAAGCCTGATCGCCTATGCGAGCTGGGCGGTCGCGCTGTCGCGCCTGCCGGCTTCGCGCGCGTCGAACTTCCTCTACTGCGTGCCGCCGGTCGCTACCCTGATGGGCTTCCTCTGGCTCGGCGAAGCGCCAGGGGTGCTCGGCATCGCCGGCGGCGCGCTGGCGCTGGTCGGCGTGGCGATCGTCAACCTGCGCCGCTAAGCGGACCCAAAGGAACGAAAGCCGACGCCCTTCGTTTGTGGTCCACAACTCTGCGAAGGGACAGCACGAATGTATACCCCTTTTTCACGGTTTCGCGGCGAGGACGACCTGGAAGCGCGGCTGGCGTATCTGACGAAGGAGATGGCTTCGGTAAAGAAGGCGATCTCCCGGCGCGGCGCCGACGCTTATGACGGCGCGCGCGACACGGCGGCCGATTTGTACAGCGATCTCCGCGACAGGTTCAGCGAGGCGCTCCCGGTAGTGAGCAGGCGCGCCCGAGACGTCGGCGAGGTCGCCCGACACCATCCGGCAACCGCCGCCGTGGTCGGAATCGTCGTGGTCGGATTGCTGGCGACGCTGTTTGCGCGCGGCGGCAGCGACGAGGTCAGCCGTCGTTCGAGGCGTTGAGCTGGTCGGGCGTCAGCCCCTTCTCATCGGGCTCATCGAGCACTTCCGAAAGCATCAGCCGGCGCGATTTCAGCAGCGGCTGCAGCGCCGAGCGCACGGTCGCCAGGCGCGGGTTTGCCTTGTGCAGATCGACTGCGGTCCGGTCGGCGTAGAGTTCGCTCACCATCATCCTGTTCGGCAGCGTCGCGCCGTCCTCGGCCACCGGCTTCAGCACCTCGAAGCGCAGGCAGCCCGCTTCCTCGAACAACGTGCGACGCGCGTGGTCCTTGATCAGCGCGGTGAATTCCGCCTCGCGCCCCTCATGCGTTTCGTATTCGACGATAATGCTGATCTGCGGCACGCGATGCTCTCCCTGTTCTGCCTAAGCCGTCTCGGGCGGCACGAAAGTCAGCGTCAGCCAGCGCGCCGTCAGGGCCGGCTTGGCGGCGCCGTCGATCTCGATGGTGACGTCGTTTGCGATCTGCACCCAGCCCGAGGGCCGGACCCTGACGTCGGCCAGCAGGAAACGGGCGCGGATGCGCGATCCGGTCTTCACCGGCGAGACGAAGCGCACCGAATCGAAGCCGTGGTTGATGCCCATGTCCGCGCCGGCCAGCCGGGGCGCGGTCTCGAAGGCGAAGGCCGACAGCAGCGACAGCGTCAGGAAGCCATGCGCGATGGTGCCGCCGAACGGCGTCTCGGCGGCGGCCCGCGCCGGGTCGCAATGGATGAACTGGTGGTCGTCGGTGGCGTCGGCGAACTGGTCGATCATGGTCTGGGTGACCTCGCGCCAGGGCGACAGGCCGGTCTCCTTGCCGACCAGCGCGTTGAGTTCGTCGAGCGTTATCGTCGTCACGCGGGTAAAGTCTCCTGTGGGAAGGGTGGCCCGCCGAACAGATAGAGCGTAGGGCGCTGCCTGTCACCCGCTTCCAGCAGGTCTGGGCGATCGTTCCGGTGATTGCCGGTTCAGGCGGCGTTGGCGTATTCGGGCGCCGTCTTCGCGCCGGTGATGTAGGAAACGACGTCCTCGCCATTGGTCTCAGACTTGTTCAGGTTGGCGACGATCCTGCCGCGCCGGAACACGACGATGCGGTCGACGAGGTCGAAGACCTGCCGCATGTTGTGGGAGATCAGGATCAGCGGCTCGCCGTTGGCCTTGATGGTCCTGACTATGTTCTCGACCTGCGCGGTCTCCTGCACGCCGAGCGCTGCCGTCGGCTCGTCCATGATGATGAGCTTGGAGGCGAAGGTTGCCGTGCGTGCGATCGCCACGCACTGGCGCTGGCCACCCGACATGTGCCGGATGGTGCTCGACAGGTTCGGGATCTTGACCGCCGTGCGTTCCAGAGCCTTGCGCGTCGCCTCCCGCATGAAGCGCCGGTCGAGGATCGAGAAGGGGCCGAGATTGAAGAGGATCTTTTCGCGCCCGAGGAAGAGGTTCGACGGCACGTCGAGATCGTCGGCAAGGGCGAGGTTCTGGAACACCGCCTCGATGCCGGACTCGCGCGCATCTGTCGGTCCGCGGAATTTGACCTCCCTGCCGTCGAAGGTGATCTGCCCGCGGGTCGGCTGTTCGACGCCGGTGATCTGGCGCACGAAGGTCGACTTGCCGGCGCCGTTGTCGCCCATGATGGCGACGTGCTCGCCCTTGCGGATCTCGAAGTCGGCGCCCTCCAGCGCGTGCACGCCACCATAATGTTTGGTCAGGCCCTCGGTCTTCAGCACGATGTCCGTCATTTGCCGCCCCCTAGGCCCGTGCCGCGCGAAGGCGTTGCCGCCACTGGTCGAGCACCACGGCGCCGACGATGATCGCGCCTTTCACCATCTCCTGGTAGTAGGCGTCGAGGCGGATCGACGTGAAACCCGAGATGATGACGCTGAAGATCAGCGCGCCGAGAACGGTGCCGACGACCGAGCCGCGTCCGCCCGACAGCGAGATGCCGCCGATGACGGCCATGGCGATGGCGTCGAGCTCGTACATGACGCCCATGCCGGCCTGCGCGGTCAGGTTCTTCGACGTCAGCATGATCGCGGCCACCGCAGCCAGCATGCCTGCGATGGCATAGACCAGCACCTTGTGCCTGGCGACATCGATGCCGGACATGCGCGCGGCATCCTCGTTCGAGCCGATGGCGTAGCAGCGCTTGCCGTAGAGCGTGTAGCGCATGATCAGGTGGAACAGGATCGCGACCAGGATGAACACAACCGCCGGATTCTGGCCCGGCCAGTGCAGCAGCCCGAAGGTGAGCCGGCCGAGCAGGTCGCCGTTCGCGAGCTGCGCATAGGACTCGGTGGGGAACGAGATCGGGTTGCCGTTCGACCACCAGCGCGCCACGCCGCGCGCCGAGACCATCATGCCGAGCGTCGCGATGAAGGGCGGAATCCTCGTGTAGGCGATCAGTGCGCCGTTCACCAATCCGGCCGCCAAGCCGCAGGCGAGGCCGACGATAATCGGCACGATCACCGGCAGATCCATCGCCCATGGGCCGAAGATGGCCTTCGGGTTGGGGTTTCCGTTGACCAGCGCCGTCTGGGCGAAACTCATGACGATCATGGCGGTGGCGCCGACGATCGATCCGGAGGAGAGGTCGATGCCGCCGGTGATGATCACCTGCGTCACGCCGATCGCAATCACGCCGGTGATGGCGACCTGAAGCACGATGATGTCGAGGCGCTGCTGGTTGAACAGACCCGGCGCGTTCGCCCGCATGTTGAACAGGAAGCTGCCGCCGTCGAGGCGGTTGAGCAGCTCGAAGACGACGGTGATGAGGACCAGCGCAAGCAGCACGCCGAACTCGGGCGCCCAGCCGCGCCGCCTGGCGTCGAATGTCAGGCCGCCGACGCCGTGAGTGGTGTGTGCCTCTGCCATTTCCTCTCCCTTGCAGGGGGCGGCGGCGCTGGCCGCCGCTCCTGTTCGACGAGATCAGTTCTTTTTCATGAACTGGTCGATGTTGGCCGGCGTGACGAGCTGGAAGGGAATGTACACCTTCTTCTCGACCTTTTCGCCCTTGGCAAGCTTCAACGCCGCGTCGAGGGCGCCGGCGCCCTGGCCGGCCGCGTCCTGGAACACGGTGACGTCGAGGTCGCCCGCCTGCATGGCGGCCAGCGCGTCCTGGGTGGCGTCGACGCCGCCGACCACGACGTCCTTCATGTCGATGTTGCCGGCCTTCATGGCCTGGATCGCGCCGATGGCGCTCTCGTCATTGTTGGCGATGACGCCGTCGAAAGGCTTGCCCGTCGACAGCCAGTTGGTCATCAGGTTCTGCGCCTCGTCGCGGCGCCAGTTCGAGGTCTGCTTGTCGATGATCTTGATGAAGTTGCATTCGGGCGTGGCGATGACGTCGTCGATGTCCTTGGTGCGCATGACGGCGGCCTGGTTCGACAGCTCGCCCATGATCACGTAGACGTTGGCTTCGGTCTTGCCGGCCTCCTTGAACAGGCGGCAGACCTCCTGGGTCTCCAGCGTTCCCGACTCCATCTCGTTGGATGCGACGAAGGCCTGGTTGTCGGGCAGGGTGTCGACGTTGACCGGCTCGCGGTTGACGTAGACCAGCGGAACGTTGGCCGCCGCCGCCGCGTCCGACATCGCCTGCGTGGCCGAGGTGTCGACCGGGTTGACGACGATGGCATCGACGCCCGAGGCGATGAAGTTCTTGATCTGGTCGAGCTGCTTGGCGACGTCGTTCTGCGCATCCTCCACCTGGAGTTCCACGCCGTCCATTCCCTTGGCCTGCTCGACCATGCCGTTGCGCAGCACGGTCAGGAAGTTGTCGTCGAACAGCGCCATCGACACGCCGATCTTCTCGGCCATCGCCGAGGACGTCATGAGCGCCAGCATGGCGGCGCCAAGAAGGTATTTTCTCATTTGCAGTTCCTCCACAAATGGCGTCCGGTCGCGCCAGTCCACTCCGGAACTTCCTGTCGCCAGGAAAGCCTGTCGTCCATTCGGCCCCGTCCTCCAACGGTGCCCGCGCAGTGCCCCGTGCAACGGGGCGGCTTGCAGCGGCGGGCCAAATAGAACAAAAATGCCATTCACATTTTCGATGGAATATTCATTCCATTCCGGTGTAGGGGAGTCAAGCTGAAACTTGTTCCTAGGCATCGCGGGATGCCGGCTTGTGCCGGTCATGGGCCGACACTAAGAGCGATGCGACGAGGCGGGCGGCTGCACCCGCCTGCCTGGACAAAACGGATTGGGAAACGGGATGGAAGCTGCGCACGGGAAGGCCGGAATGGTCATCATCGGGGCCGGCGAGTGCGGCGCCCGCGCCGCCTTCGCCCTGCGCGAGAACGGCTATGCCGGGCCGGTGACGCTGGTCGGCGAGGAAGCGCATCTTCCCTATGAGCGGCCGCCGCTCTCGAAGGAGGCGCTTACCCGCGAGGGGGAGCCGGAGCCGAAATGGATCGGGCTTGCCGAACGCTTCGCAGAAAACGGCATCTCGGTGCTGACCGGGCGCGGGGCAACCTCGATCGATCGCGCCGGAAAGGCGGTGCGGCTCTCCGACGGCTCGACGCTTGCCTATGACAGACTGCTGCTCGCCACGGGCGCGACACCCCGGCAACTGCCTCTTGCCGCGGACGCAGGGGCGCGCTGCGTGACGCTGCGCAGCTTCGACGACGCGCTCGCCATCCGCAAGTTGCTTCGTCCCGGCATGAGGCTCGTCGTCATCGGCGGCGGCTTCATCGGGCTGGAGCTTGCCGCGAGCGCGGTGAAGCGCGGCGCGTTCGTGACGGTGCTGGAGGCGCAGCCGCGCGTCCTGATG
>DATDJN010000326.1:0-2732 GCA_036520515.1 Rhizobiaceae bacterium | reverse complement strand
TGTCCGCCAGCCTGTCCGGCGCCGGGCTGTTCGGCCGTGACGGACGGCGCCGACGCCGCAGGAGCGCCGCCTGCGGTGTCGGTCTCTGGCGCCGGCGCCACGGGCGCGGCGGCAGCGGGTGTTTCGGTGGACGGCAGGGTGGCGGCAGGCGTCTCCGCTGCCGGCGGCTGTGCTGACGGTGCTGCGGGCTGCGGCGCTGACGGCGCGACCGCGGCGATCGTCTCGCCCGGCTCCCGCTCGAACGGCACGGCCGCGCGGGCGGCGACCTTGACCCCATCGGGCTCCAGCGCGTCGACCCGGATGATGTAGTCGCCGACCGGCAGGTTGCGGTCGGCCTCGATCAGGTAACGGCCATCTGGCGAGGCCTTTGCGTCGCCGAGCAGGATCTCGTTGGCGTAACCGCGCACGGTGCGGCCGGGATCGGCTGCGCCCGCCACGAAGATCTTGCGGCCGTCGATCTCGACCGCCTCGACGCGGACAGCCGCGCCCGCCGCCTCGGGGGCGGCCGGGGCCGGCTCGGTCGGCTGGGGCAGAGCGGCCTGTTGCTCGGCAGGCTTCGGCGCGGCCTCCGGGGCGGGCGGCGCACTGGCGGCGGGAGGAGCGTCGGCGGCCTGCGGGGGCCTGGCCGCCGCGGCCGGCTGCTGCGGCTTGGGCAGCGTGATCATCTGTGCCGGTTTTCCCGGCTCTTCGACCAGCGCCAGCACCTGTCCGTCGGACGTCTCGGGGATCGACACGACTGCCGTCTCGACCGACATCGCGACGACATTGTCAGGCGCGGTGGCGCGCAGCACGATCTGGTAGTCGCCGGGCTTCAACGGCTCGTCGAGGACCACCGCGAAGTCACCGTCGGCGCCGGCGATCGCGCTGCCGATCTCGCTGGAACCGACGAGCAGGTCGACCTTGGCGTTGGCGGCCGCCTTGCCGGCAATGACGATGGAGCCGTCGCCCTCGACCCGCATCACGTCGAAGGATGGCGCAATGACGGCCGGCTCAGCGGCGCCGGCGTCGGCCGGAGCGTTGGCCGGCGGCGTCGCGGGCTCAGCCGGCGCTGCGGCGCCGGCCGGCTGAGGCGCCTGCAGGGCCGCCGCCGGGGGCTGCGCCGACGCGTCCTGGGGTTCGCTCCGGCCGGCCCCGGGGAGCGCGGCGATCATGTCGGGACGTTTCAGCAGCGGGTCGAAAGCGCCGGCCGCATAGGCCACCAGTGCCGCGGCGGCGACGCCGCCAGCCAGGAACAGTGTTGTTTTTTTTGTCGTTACTGCCATCTTCCCTGACCCTTGGCCCCGTTCCGGGTCTAACCTGTTTCGGCCAAACCGACAAGAAAAGACCCGGCGTGGGCCTTGACCTGTGCACCACGAAAATCACCAATCGACACCATGAACACGATTCGATCCATCTGCGTCTACTGCGGGTCGTCCCCCGGCAGGAGCGACCTCTACATGAAGGCCGGGCAGGTGCTGGGCCGCTCCATCGCCAAGGCCGGCCTCGAACTGGTCTATGGCGGCGGCGGCAAGGGCATCATGGGCGCGGTCGCCGACGGCGCGCAACGCGCCGGCGGCAGGGTCACCGGCATCATCCCGCGTTTCCTGTTGACCAAGGAAGCCACCCAAACCGCGATCCAGCGTCTCGACGACCTCGTCGTCACCGACAACATGCACCAGCGCAAGCACATGATGTTCGAGAAATCCGACGCCTTTGTGGCGCTTCCGGGCGGCATCGGCACGGTCGAGGAGATCATCGAGATCATGACGTGGGCGCAGCTCGGCCATCACCGCAAGCCGATCGTCTTCGCCAATATCGGCGGCTTCTGGAACCCGATGCTGGCGCTGCTCGACCACATGCGCGCCGAGGGTTTCATCCATACCGGCCACCTGGTGGAGCCGCTGGTGATCGATACGGCGGAAGCGATCGTGCCCGCCATCCTCGTCGCCGGCTCCAGCGACGGGGCGCCCAGCGAAGGCGTGCAGACAGTCATCGACAAGATGTAGCTCCGGCTCCCGACCGCTCGCCACAGGCGTGCATCCTCCACAACCACAGCTTGACGGACAGGAAGGGCCGGACGATCCTTCCGAATCGGTCGCAACGCGGCCAAGCCGGGGAGGAGCAGGCATGCTGACCGTCCTGAAATGGCTTTTCTACCTGATCGCGGCAATCGCGCTGATCATCGTCGGCGGCTCTTTCCTGCTCCCCGCCCAGGCCGTGGTGACCCGCTCGACGGAGATCGCCGCCCCTCCGGACAAGGTGTTCGCCATCGTCGGGGACCTCAGGCGGTTCAACGACTTCTCGCCCTGGGCCGACCTCGACCCCAACATCAAATACACGTTCGAGGGACCCGAGAGCGGCATCGGCCAGCAGATGAACTGGGTGTCGGAAAACGAAGATGTCGGCAGCGGCTCGCAGAGGATCACCAGATACGAGCCGCCGATCTTCGTCGAGACGCAACTCGATTTCGGCATGCGCGGCAAGCCGATCTCAAGCTTCGACCTCGTGCCGTCGACGACCGGCACCGACGTCACGTGGACCTTCAAGGCGGACCTGAACGGCATTCCGGCAAAGTGGTTCGGCCTGTTCTTCGACCGCTGGGTCGGCGCGGATTACGAAAAGGGCCTGTCCAAGCTGAAGACGGTCGCCGAAGCCGAATCCGCGACGCCCGGGCCGGCGGCGCCGGCGCAGGCCGAGCCTTCACAGCCTGGCATTGCCGAGCCCGCAGCCCCCGACCCCGCAACGCCGGAGCC
>DATDJN010000325.1:0-5710 GCA_036520515.1 Rhizobiaceae bacterium | reverse complement strand
GGCGCGCCCGGCCCCCTGGCGTTCAAGCAGCACCTTGGCGATGATGGTGACGACGGCGAGCACGGTGAGGATCGAGGCGGCGGCGAAGGCGCCGACGGTATTGTAGTCGTGGTAGAGCAGCTCGATGTGCAGCGGCAGCGTATTGGTCTGGCCGCGAATGTTGCCGGACACGACCGAGACCGCGCCGAACTCGCCCATCACGCGGGCGTTGCAAAGCACGACGCCATAGAGCAGCGCCCAGCGGATGTTGGGCAGCGTGACAGAGAAGAAGGTGCGCCAGCCCGACGCGCCGAGCGAGGTGGCGGCCTCCTCGAGGTCGCGGCCCTGCGCCTGCATCAGCGGGATGAGCTCGCGCGCAACGAAGGGCGCGGTGACGAACATCGAGGCGAGCACGATGCCGGGCAGCGCGAACATGACCTTCAGGCCAGCCGCATCCAGCGCCGGGCCGAACAGGCCTTGCAGGCCGTAGACGAAGAGATAGGCGACGCCTGCCACGATGGGCGAGATCGAGAAGGGGATCTCGATGACGACGATGAGGAAGCGCCTTCCCCAAAAATCGAACTTGGTGATCGCCCAGGCGGCGGCGACGCCGAAGGCGGTGTTGACCGGCACGGCGATCAGCGCCGTGGCGACCGTCAGCCAGATGGCGTGGCGCGTGTCGGGATGCGCGATCGTCGCCGCAAAGAACTCCAGTCCCTTCGAGAAGGCCTGGATGACGATGACCAGCAGCGGCGCAAGGATGAGGAAGGCGCCGACGATCAGCACCGACGCGATCAGCGTGCGCCGCACCGCCGGGCTGTCGCCGACGCGCGGCGGCTTGCTGCCTGACGGCGCCATCATGCCCGCGACCTCCCCGTATAGCGAAGCGCGCGCGCCTGCATCAGGTTGGTGACGGCGAGCATCAGGAAGGCGGTGATGAGGAGCACGGAGGCGATCGCCGCGGCCGCCTGGTAGTCGTATTCCTCGAGCCGGATGAAGGCGAGAAGCGCCGTGATCTCGGTCTGCATCGGCTGGTTGCCGGCGATGAAGATGATGGCGCCGAACTCGCCGAGGCAGCGCGCGAAGGAGAGCGAGACGCCCGCCAGCAGCGCCGGCGCAAGCAGCGGAAGAATGACCTTCCTGAAGATCGCGGCATCGGAGCCGCCGAGCGTCTGTGCCGCTTCCTCCAGTGCCGGGTCGAGGTCTTCCAGCACCGGCTGCACCGTGCGCACGATGAAGGGCAGGCTGGTGAAGCACATCGCGACCATGATGCCGAGCGGCGTGTAGGCGACCTTGATGCCGGCATCCGCCAGCGCCGAGCCGAACCAGCCATTCTCAGCAAAGAGCGTCGTCAGGGCGATGCCCGCCACGGCGGTCGGCAGAGCGAAGGGAAGATCGACGATCGCGTCGACCAGCCGGCGCCCCGGAAAGCGGTAGCGCACCAGCACCCACGCCAGCGCCATTCCGAAGACGAGGTTGAAGGCGGTGGCGGCAAGCGCCGAAAGCACCGTCACGCGGTAGCTGGCGACGGCGCGCGGCGAGGACACGATGCGCCAGTAGTCCTCGGGTCCGAGGCTCGCCGCCTTGAACACCAGCGCGCCCAGCGGCAGCACCACGATCAGCCCGACATAGAAGAGAGTGATCCCGAGCGAAAGCGGAAGCCCGGGCAGGACGCGGCGTCTCAAAATGTCGGACCTCTGCAAAAGAAAGGGCCGGCGGGTTTGGCCCGCCGGCCATCAAAACGAAATGGATCGTCAGGTCAACGGTCGCCGTAGATCTGGTCGAGCAGGGCGCCGGACGCGAAATGCTCCTCCTGGACCTTGCCCCAGCCGCCGAAAACGTCCTCGACGGTCACCAGCCGCACCTGGGGGAACTGATCCTGGTATTCGCCGGCCACCGCCTCGTCGTTCACGCGGTTGCCGTTCTCGGCCGCGACCTTCTGGCCCTCGGGGCTGTAGAGGAAATCGAGATAGGCCTTGGCGGCATCGCGCGAGCCGCGCTTGTCGACGACCTTGTCGACGATGGCGACGGGGAACTCGGCGAGCAGGCTGACCGACGGGGTGACGCGCTCGAACTTGTCCTCGCCGAACTCCCTGGCGATGCCCCGCGTCTCCGATTCGAAGGTGACCAGCACGTCGCCGACCTCGCGTTCGACGAAGGTCGTGGTCGCGGCGCGGCCGCCGGTGTCGAAGACCGGGACGTTGTCGAACAGCTTGGTGACGAACTCCTTCACCTTGGCCTCGTCGTTGTCGAAGGCCTCCTTGGCGTAGGCCGTCGCGGCGAGATAGGTGTAGCGCGCATTGCCGGATGTCTTCGGGTTCGGGAAGATGACCTTCACGTCCTCGCGGGCGAGATCGCCCCAGTCCTTGATGCCCTTCGGGTTGCCGGCGCGCACCAGGAAGGACGGCAGCGAATACCAGGGCGAGGACTTGTTGGGGAAATCGTTCTGCCAATCCTCGGAGACGAAGCCGTTCTTCACCAGGAAATCGACGTCGGTGATCTGGTTGAAGGTGACGACGTCGGCCTCGAGGCCCTCGACGATGGCGCGCGCCTGCTTCGACGTGCCGGCATGCGACTGGTCGACGGTGATCTCGCGGCCCGTGTCGGCCTTGTATTTCGGCGTGAAGGCGGCGTTCTCCTGCGCGAACAGTTCGCGCGCCACGTCGTAGGAGGCGTTGAGCAGCTTGTCCTGCGCGCTGGCCGGGCCGGCGAGAAGGGCGGCAAGCGCTACGCCGGCGATGATGAGGCGGTTCATGGTGTCTCCCTGGGCAATCAAACGAATTTTTCGTCGTCAAACTAGTCGACGGCGGCGTTCCGCGAGAGCCCGCGTGATCCAAAGCCGCGGGAGATCGGAGAATTTTATTCTACGAATTGCGGCGAACCGACCGCCGGCTGTGGTCAGGGGAAAAAAATTAGGAACACATAGGCGCAGAAGACAACCAGGTGCACGAGACCGGTGAGCACCGTCGTTCGGCCCGTTCCGAAGCTGATGACGCTGATGCCGAGGCCAAGGAGAAGGAGCACCGTGTCGCCCGAGCTGAGGCCGAGCGTCAGTTCGCGTCCGGTGATGAGGCTTGCGACGGCGACGGCCGGTATGGTCAGTCCTATCGTCGCGCAGGCGGAGCCGAGCGCGATGTTCAGGCTGCGCTGCAGTTCGTTGCGGAGCGAGGCGCGGATGGCTGCCAGCGATTCCGGCAGCAGCACCAGCGTGGCGATGAAGGCGCCCACGATGGCGTCGGCCTGACTGACCTGGAGCGCGACAAGCCCGTCCTCGACGCCCGCGGCGATGTTCTCGGCGAGAAGCACGATGCCCGCCAGCCCGACGAAGAGCAGGACGACGCTGGCGGCGATGCCCTCTCTCGCCACGACGTGCCGTCCGTCTGCGGCCTCCGCCTCGACGAGTTGCTCGATGAAGTCCTCGCGGCGCGACCCCATCTGGGCATAGACGAAGCTGGCGTAGAGAAGGAGCGAGAGCACGCTGACGAAAGCGAGCTGCGCGGGCGAGAAATTGCCGTGGCCGACCGACAGGGTGAAGTCGGGAAGGACCAGGGTGAGCACGGCGAGCGCCGTCAGCAGCGACAGGTACGCGCTGGTTCCCTGGCGCTTCAGCTCCTGGGATTTGTGGCGCAGGCCTCCGAGCGTCAGGCAGGCGCCCACCACGCCGGCGCAGACGATCATGACGGTCGAAAACACCGATTCGCGCGCCAGCGTCGGATTGTTGTCGCCGTGGAGCATCATCGAAACGATGACCGAAACCTCGATGGTGGTGACGGCGAAAGTAAGCACCAGCGTGCCGTAGGGTTCTCCGATGCGGTACGCGATCGCCTCGGCGTGGTGCAGCGCCACGAAGACGGTGGCGAAGACCAGGCCGATCGCCAGCACCGACAGCACGATGCGCACCGGAACGGCCTGGTCCGCCGGGACGATGCCGAGCTGCAGCACGACGGCGAGCAGAAGGGTCGCCACGGGAAGCGCGTATGCGACCGACCGCCGAGCGGAAATCATGGCTCTCCCCCCATATGGCTGCTGAGTTTCGCGTCAGGATTACACCAAGGCAGTCCCGTCCGCGACGGGAAAGCCGGCGCTAGCCGCGCTGGCCCGTGCCGGCGGCGCTCCGGCTGAGGTGATGGGCGGCGTACCAGCCGGCCAGGCCGATGACGACGCCGATGCCCAATGCAATGAGAAGCCGCTCGTGCTTTTCGAGCGCCTCGCCGAGGATGCGTTCGGCGCTGAGCCCGAAGACATAGCCGATACCGCAGAAGATGCTCGTCCAGATAAACGAGGAGACTGCGTTGAGGACGACGAATATCGACGCCGGGATGCTGGAGAGGCCGGCCGCCACGCCGCCGACCAGCCGGAAACCGTAGACGTAGCGGTTGCCGATCACATAGAGCGCCGGATGCCGGTTTATCAGATCGAGGGCGCGATCGAAGCCGGGCCTGGTGCGGAAGCGCTTCACGAGGGCCGTGTCGGCGAAGCGGCGGCCGCACAGGAAGAAGGCGGCGTCGCCGCCGAAAGCGCCGAGGAAGACGGCGACGAAGGCCTGCCACGGCACGAAGACCCCCTGGTGCGCGAAGAAACCGGCGAGAATGGCTGCCGTCTCGCCTTCGGCCACGCAGGCGATGAAGACGGCGATCAGGCCATAGTGCTCGATCAGGGAGTGGAGCGTGTCCGTCATGCCTGGTCCATGTGGCGCGGTTCGCCGAGACTAGCGGGATGCTGCCCGTCTCTCCAAGCCGATTGGCTTAGAGGATAGGATTCTTCCTGGGTGGGAACAGTGGGACATCGGCGGATTTGCGTGACAACCGGCACTCGAGCCGCTCTTTCCTTGAGCGGCACCCTCCAGTGCAGCACGCGATGCACATGCCGATAGGTCGGACGTCAATCGCGCGTGCACCCGATACGGCTGGCGGGACGGGCCATGGAGGCCCGGCTCGCCCAGCCTGTCTCAATACGTCTTCGCGCCGTTGACCATCAGGCGCACCATGTAGAGCGACGTGGTGCCGGCAATGTAGAGGTCGTTGCGCTTCGCACCGCCGAAGCAGACGTTGGCGACCACCTCGGGCACCCTGACCTTGCCGATGAGCGTGCCGTCCGGGGCGTAGCAATGCACGCCGTCGCCGGCGCTGGTCCAGATGTTGCCCTCCTCGTCCAGCCTGAAACCGTCGAAGAGGCCGGCCGTGCACTTGGCGAAGGGCTTGCCGCCGCTGACGCTCCTGCCGTCGGCGCTGACGTTGAAGACGAGCATGTGGGGGGGATGGCCGTTCTTGTGCGTGCGGCCGGTGTCGGCGACATAGAGCTTCGATTCGTCGAGCGAGAAGGCGATGCCGTTCGGCCGCTCCATGTCGGTGATGACGGCCTCGACGTTGCCTGTCCCCGGATCGACCCGATAGACGTTGCAGCGGCCGATCTCGCTCTCGGCCCTGTCGCCCTCGTAGTCGGTGTCGATGCCGTAGGCGGGGTCCGTGAACCAGATCGAGCCGTCCGATTTCACCACCACGTCGTTCGGCGAATTGAGGCGCTTGCCCTGCCACTTGTCGGCGATGGTCACCACCTTGCCGTCGAACTCCGTGCGGCTGACGCGCCGGCCGGAATGCTCGCAGGAGACCAGCCGCCCCTGCCGATCGACGGTGTGGCCGTTGGTGTTTCCGCATGGCTGGCGGAACACGCTGACGCCGCCGTCCGTCTCGTCGTAGCGCAGGATGCGGTTGTTGGGGATGTCCGACCACAG
>DATDJN010000324.1:0-2625 GCA_036520515.1 Rhizobiaceae bacterium | reverse complement strand
ACAGGCAGAGCCGGGGTGGCCGCAAGCTTCGCTCCCGGCAGGCAGAGGAGGAGGAAATCGCGTTTGCCTTTCGCGGAGGCGCGTTCGACGATGCCGAACCTGGCGACCATGCCGAAGAACACGGACAGGAACTCGCCGCGCCGGCTCCATTCCCCGTGGCCGAAGACGAGCATCAGGACGAAACTGGCGAGCCAGTAGATGCCGACCGCCCAGGCAAGCTTTTCGGCATCGTCCGGCGCCGGATAGATCAGCTCGAACCAGGCGAAGGCGAGGAAAAGCACGACCGCCGGCCACAGGCCGACCCAGGCGGGCAGCTTCAGGGGCGAGGGGGGCGGCGGTTGCTTCGCCTGACTCGCCCCCGACGGGGGTCTCGGAAAAAGTACCGACACGATGCGCCACGGCCCGTACCATGGGTCGATCCAGCGCCAGACATTCCCGAACAACCCCTGGACCAGCGTCAGCCCGACCCACACCAGCGTCCACACCGTCAGCGGCAGCGGGTTCGACAGCGGATCGCGGCTGCCCAGAAATCCCGCGGAAACGAGCGTCGCCAATGCCGCGAACGAGAACAGGCTGAGCGGCAGCCTGAGCGCCTCCGGCGCGCTGCCGATCCTCAGCCTCGCCGCAGCCAGCCGCTCCAATGTTTGCCGGCTGACGAGGAGCAGGGCCAAAAAGCTCGCCGCCACCGCCAGCGCCCCGCCGACCAGATAGTGCCCGGTCGGCAGGAGCAGCACATGGCCGCGGTCGGATGCGTGGGCGAGGGCGTGGGTGGGAAGGAGGATAAGGAACAGGCAAAGGCGCAACAGACGCGGAAGCCGATGCAGGCCAGAGGGGGGCGCGAAGGAACTCGGTCGATAGATCATACACGAGCCTGTCGGCTCACACCTTCACGAGCTGCTCGACGCGGTCCGTCTCGCCGAAGACGCGCAGATAGCGGTCGATCTCCTTGCGGTCGCCGGTCGCCTTGGCGGGGTTGTCCGACAGCTTCACGGCCGGCCGGCCGTTGGCTTCGGTCACCTTGCAGACCAGCGAGATGGCGTTCAGCCCCTCGGTCGGCTCCGGCGCGCAATCCTCGAAATCATTGGTCAAATTGGTGCCCCAGCCGAAGGACATGCGCACCTTGCCGCGGAAATGCCTGTAGGTCTCGACGATCGAGTCGACCTCCAGCCCGTCGGAGAAGATCAGGAGCTTCTTCTTCGGGTCGACGCCCTTCTCGCGCCACCAGGCCAGAATCTTCTCGCCGCCCTCGATCGGGGGCGCGCTGTCGGGGCGGAAGCCGGTCCAGCCTGCGACCCAGTCCGGCGCGTCGCGCAGGAAGGCTGCGGTGCCGAACGCGTCGGGCAGCACGATCAGCAGATTGCCGCCATAGTAGCGCTGCCAGTCCTGCAGCACCTTGTAGGGCGCGGCGCGCAACTCCTTCTCGTCCTTCGCCAACGCCGCCAGCACCATCGGCAGCTCGTGCGCGTTGGTGCCCAGCGCCTCGAGGTCGGTATCCATGGCGAGCAGCACGTTGGAGGTGCCGGTGAAGGCGTCGCCGATGCCCTCCTTCAGCGCTTCGACGCACCAGCGCTGCCAGAGGAAGGAGTGCCGCCGCCGGGTGCCGAAATCGGAGATCCTTATGCCGGGCAGCGCGCGCAGCCGCTCGGTCTTGTCCCACATCTTGGCCTTGGCACGCGCATAGAGCACATCCAGCGCGAACGGCCCGAAGCTCTTCAGCGCCGCGCGCGAGCGCAGCTCGTTGATGATGGCGAGCGCCGGGATTTCCCAGAGCGTCGTGTACATCCACGGCCCGGGGAACTCGAGCTCGTACTGGCCGTCGCGCTTCCTGAGCTCGTATTCCGGCAGCCGGAAATCCTCCAGCCATGCCAGGAACTCCGGCTCGAAGATCTGCTTGCGGCCGTAAAACGTGTTGCCGCCCAGCCAGATCATCTCCTTCTTGGTGAAGCGCAGCGTGCGCGCATGGTCGAGCTGCTCGCGCAGCTCCATCTCGTCGATCTCGTCGGCGACCCTGACCGAGGTCGTGCGGTTGATCAGCGAGAAGGTGGCGTCGACCTTGGGATACATCCCCCAGATCATCTGCAGCATCAGGAGCTTGTAGAAATCCGTATCGAGCAGGCTGCGGACGATCGGATCGAGTTTCCAGGTGTGGTTGTACACACGCTGTGCGATATCGGTTCTCGTCATCGGCGCTCCCTCTTGCCGGACGCTGCCACGGCAGCCGCACGCCTATAGCATCGATTTTCCGGCCGCGCGCCCCTCGGGCGGGCCTGGCACGATGGAAAGGCGGACTGGCGCGGGACAAGATCAGCGCACGCGCTAGCATCTATGCCGGCCATCATCCTCGCCGCCTCGGATAGGGACCTCAATCGGGAACGGCAGTCAGGACATCCTTCAGCTCCGGCGAGGGCTTAAAATGGTCCAGGCCCTGCTTCCTGTAGAGTCGCGGCCGTTTGCGTTTCTGCTTGCGCCAGTCGCGGCCGTCCTTGTCCCGCCAGTCGCGGTCCCAGCCGTCGCCGTCATAGATGCGCAGATTGCCGCGTTCGTCATAGGCGAATTTCTGCGTCGCCCTCGGCCGGTACAGGTCTTTGCGCCCGTCTTGGACGCGCCGGCCATGATCCCGACGGT
>DATDJN010000323.1:0-29919 GCA_036520515.1 Rhizobiaceae bacterium | reverse complement strand
GGCATCTCCCAATCCTTCGACACCTATGTCGATGCGGCTGTGAAGCGCTTCCAGGCGCGCCACGGCCTCCCGGCCGACGGCGTGCTTGGCAAATATTCCTACGCCGCGATGAACATTCCCGCCGATGTCCGGCTCGGCCAGTTGCAGACGAACCTTGTCCGGCTGCGCACGATGTCGGGCGACCTCGGCCCGCGCTTCGTGATGGTGAACATCCCGGCCGCGCAGATCGAGGCGGTGGAGAACGACCGCGTGGCGCTGCGTCACACCGCGATCGTCGGCAAGATCGACCGCCAGACGCCGATCCTCAACTCGGCCATCAACGAGATCATCGTCAATCCCTACTGGAACGCGCCGGAATCGATCGTCCGCAAGGACATAATCCCGCTGATGCGAAAGAACCCGAATTACCTCACGGAAAACCATATCCGCATCCTCGGGCCGGCCGGAACCGAGCTCGATCCCTCGACCATCGACTGGTCGACGGAAGACGCGGCGAAATTCCGGTTCCGGCAGGACCCGGGCTCGATCAACGCCATGGCGTCGGTGAAGATCAATTTCCCGAACCCGCATGCGACCTACATGCACGACACGCCGCAGCAGAGCATGTTCTCCAAGCTGATGCGCTTCGATTCCTCGGGCTGCGTGCGCGTGCAGAACGTGCGCGACCTCGTGACCTGGCTGCTGCGCGACACGCCCGGCTGGGACCGCCAGCGCTTCGAGCAGACGATCAAGAGCGGCGAGAGCACCCCGGTGCAGCTGGCGACGCCGGTCCCGGTCTACTTTACCTATATCTCCGCATGGTCGACGGGCGACGGCGTTGCGCATTTCCGCGACGATATCTACGGCCGCGACGGTGTCGACGAACTGCAGCTCAGCCAGGCGCTGTAAAGCGGCAGCCGCGCTCAACCGCCTTTCGAAAGGCCGCCCGCCGGCGGCCTTTTCATTTTCGACCTACCTCATGAGATATTTCGCGACCGCGTCATAGGCGGGCAGGGAGGTCGGATCGTTCACGGCGTTGCTTGGCAGCGGATTGGACGCGAAGCGGGCAATCACCATGCGCGCGGCCGGGTCGATGTAGATCGCCTGCCCATGCACGCCGCGCGCCATGAAGGCGCCGTCGTCATTGTGCGTCACCCACCACATGCCCTGGTAGCTCCAGCCCTTCAGCAGGGGATAGCCGCCCTTCTCGAACGCGGCCTTGTCGCCGCCGGCGCGGATGCGGGCGATGGCCGCCTCCGGTATCAGGCGCTCGCCGTTGATCACGCCGCCGTCGAGGATGAGCTGGCCGAGCCTGGCCATGTCGCGCAGGCCGGCGTTGAAACCGCCGCCTGCGTAGGGAGTGCCGATCGAGTCGAGCGTATAGTAGGCGTCCTGCTCGGCGCCCATCCTGCTCCAGATGCGTTCCGACAACAGCTTGGCGACCGATTCGCCGGCGGTGCGCGCGACAATCCAGCCCATCGCGTCGCTATTGACTGTCCGGTAGCCGAAGGCAGCGCCGTGCTCTCCCTCCTTGGCGACGGTCTGGAGATATTCGTAGTAGGTGCGCGGCCCGGTGTAGTCAGCGGGTTTGGGCAGCGGGTTGCCTGCCGCCGAATAGGTCCAGATATCCGAGTTAGGGTCCGAATAGTCCTCGCTGTAGCGAAGCGCCGTCGTCATATCGAGCACCTGCCGCACGGTGGCGTCGCCGAATGCACTTTTGGCAAGTTCCGGCACGATCGTGCCGACCTTGGCGTTCTCGTCCAGCTTGCCTTCCGCGATCAGCATCTCGCCCAGAAGCCCGGTGATGGACTTCGTAACCGACATGGCGCCGTGCTGGCCGGTAACGTCCAGGCACCCGGCATACTGCTCGTAGACGATGACGCCGTCATGCAGGATGACGATGCCGTCGGTATAGTTGGCGGCGAGCGATTCCGCCCAGGTCATCTCCTTGTCCTTGCCGAGCGGCGTGAACGTCACCTTGTCGATGCCCTCATCGATGCGGCGCTCCAGCGGCGCCGGGTCGCCTATGCCGCGGCTGACGCCGACGGTCGGCATGAGTTCGCGGAAATGGCAGACCGTCCAGCGCAGCCTGGGGAAGGAGAAGTAGTCGGGATCGGAGAAGCGGATGATCTTGTCGGCCGGCGGGGGAGAACCGATCATCCAGCCGAGTTTCACCGGGTCGGACCCGGCTGCCGACAGCGGCGGCTTTTCCTGGGCCACCGACACCGCAGGGCCTATTGCGGCGCAAAGGGCGACGGTGGCCATTGCTGCCACGACATTCGAAAACGGTTCAGAAATTAACGACCACATTGGCGAAGCCTCCAGTCCAGGTCGGAGCTTTGGCGTCGATGACCGAGTCGATCCCACGCCCCGGGAAGGAGACGCTGACCCCGACGGTTAGGTAGGTGTTGGGATTTATCGTGCGGTTGTATTCGAGGAATATGTCGTTCGAGAGATGGTAGTCGGTGACGCCGGTTATCAGGCTGGGCACATTTCCTGATGTCTCCACGCGGGTGCCCTGTCCGAACTGGATGGGGCTCAGCAACTGGTTCGCCCGGATATGAGCAAGGCGCAGCGTCAACGTATCGCGCTCAGTCGGCGTCACCCTGAGGCTGATCTGGTGGACGTTGACGTTGGAGTTGATGAACACCATCGATGATTTCGACCCGGTCGACCATGAGGACGGGCTGCCTTCGTAGTAAAGCGGGTCGAAGCGCTCGAGTTCCGGCGTGTCCGGATCGTCGCCGGAGAATGTCTGGAAGGAGTAGGCGAGCGTGGGCGCCCAAGGCAGGCCGGCGAAGACATAGCCGGCGTAGAAGCGGCCGGCCCACGCCGACATGTCGATGCGGTCGTTCCACTCATACGCGAATTCGCCGCCCGCAAAGAAGTTCTCGAGACTGTCCGGAAAGGGCGTGGTGACGGCGTACAGATCGATGAAATTCAACCCTGCCCGCCCGTCGGGGATGATCGTTGGCGCTCCTACTCCGCCGGGCGCGGCCTTCGGGTAAGGGGAGTTCGATTCCAGCACGTTGCCGTAGGTCAGGCCGGCGAAACCGTTGGGCGACCAGTCGTGCTTGAGGTCAAACCCGGCGAGTTGCGTATTGCTGGCGGTGTCGGGCAGTTCATTGGGCTGCAGGTAGAACGCCGTCGCCGACACGTCGTCGTAGCTGGTCCTGGCGAGCCCCGCCATCTTCCAGGCCTTGCGCGGCCCAAACTTGAGGGCGCCACGCTCGAAGCCGCTGTTGCCGCCGTTGGCGATCAACATTCCGGTCCCGGCCTTGTATACGCGCGGCCCGAGCGAAACGTCGAAAGCGGGAGCGTTTTCATTGCCGGCGCGCAGCCCGAGGTAACCCTCCTCGAGCGTGATCCTGCCGGTGTTCCCGATGTCGTAGGCGTCGATGCCAAGCGTCCCTGACGCCACGGCTGACACCATGCCGTAGGCGGTGAACGGGTCGCCGAGATCCTTGCTGAAGCTGAGGCCGGGTTTCACGTAGCCCTCGAGCCACTGCTTGTCCGGGTTGAAATTGGCCGAGGGCGCGACCGTCTGGGCAAAATTCCAGAACAGGTTGTCTTCGGCCACTCCGTTGAGGCCGGCCTGAAAATGCGCCCTCACCACAAGGCCGTCTTCGTCGATGAGCAACAAGCGGTCCTGAGCCAGCGCCGGGCCGGATACGGTCAGCGCCGCTCCGAGACACAGGCTGCCGCACACGACAAGGGGCCGGAGCAGGGGGAATGGAGAGGATGTGGACGCGAGGGGGATGCCATTCCCGGCCACGATATCAGGGGCACGCACTGCGAAGTAGGTCACAATCGTCCTGATCAACTCGCCCCAGGAAATCCTAGCAGCTGCTATTCGGGTCGACAATGAAGATGCGCGTCTCGCGCTTCAGGCGACGAGTTACCGAAGCCAGGCGGAGTTGAAATTTTGCAGGCGCCAGCGTGGCAGCGGCCGGACAACTGTGTTAATGGCGCGCAGACAGCTTCCCCCGGTCATCCCAGTGAATCTCAAGGACTGACAGCCATGGCAACAGCAACGGCCGCCGCATCCCATTCCGCTTCCTTCTTCGGCACGGCCCTGGCCGACGCCGATCCGGAGATCTTCGGCGCCATCCGTTCCGAACTCGGCCGCCAGCGTCATGAGATCGAGCTGATCGCGTCGGAGAACATCGTTTCCCGCGCGGTTCTCGAAGCCCAGGGGTCGATCATGACCAACAAGTACGCCGAGGGTTATCCGGGCAAGCGCTATTACGGCGGCTGCCAGTTCGTCGACATCGCAGAGGAACTCGCGATCGAACGCGCCAAGAAGCTGTTCGACTGCAAGTTCGCAAACGTGCAGCCGAATTCCGGCAGCCAGATGAACCAGGCGGTTTTCCTGGCGCTGCTGCAGCCAGGCGACACCTTCATGGGGCTCGACCTCAATTCGGGCGGTCACCTGACGCACGGTTCGCCGGTCAACATGAGCGGCAAATGGTTCAAGGTCGTGTCCTACGGCGTGCGCGAGGACGATCACCTGCTTGACATGGACGCTATCGAGAAGAAGGCCCACGAGACGAAGCCGAAGCTGATCCTGGCCGGCGGCACCGCCTATTCGCGCATCTGGGACTGGAAGCGTTTCCGCGAGATCGCCGATGCGGTCGGCGCCTACCTCATGGTCGACATGGCCCACATCGCCGGGCTCGTGGCCGGTGGCCAGCATCCGTCGCCGCTGCCGCATGCGCATGTGGTGACCACGACGACGCACAAGTCGCTGCGCGGCCCGCGCGGCGGCATGATCCTCACCAATGACGAGGATATCGCCAAGAAGATCAACTCGGCGGTGTTCCCTGGCCTGCAGGGTGGGCCTCTGATGCATGTGATCGCCGCCAAGGCGGTGGCCTTCGGCGAGGCGCTCAAGCCGGATTTCAAGCTCTACGCCGAGAGCGTGGTCGCCAATGCCAGGGCGCTCGCCGACAGCCTGAAGGAAACAGGCCTCGACATCGTGTCCGGTGGCACCGACAACCACCTGATGCTGGTCGACCTGAGGCCGAAGAACGCCACCGGCAAGCGCGCCGAGGCGGCGCTCGGCCGCGCCAACATCACCTGCAACAAGAACGGCATCCCCTTCGATCCGGAAAAGCCCTTCGTCACGTCGGGCGTGCGGCTGGGCACGCCTGCCGGCACCACGCGTGGCTTCGGCGATGCCGAGTTCCGCGAAATCGGCCACCTGATAGCCGAAGTCCTGGATGGGCTGAAGGCCGCCAATTCGGACGAGGGCAATGCCGCGGTCGAGGTTGCGGTGAAGCAGAAGGTGCTGGCGCTGACGGACAGGTTCCCGCTCTATTCCTACATGGGCTAGGACTGTCGGCCTGAGGAAAGCGTCGGCCCGTCGCGCCGGCGCTTTGCACTTTCCATGAAAAGCTCTAAGGCTTCCGACCAACGGAATCGCTAGATATTGGGTCTTTCATGCGTTGCCCCTACTGCCAGTCGGAAGACACACAGGTGAAGGATTCCCGGCCCGCCGAAGATGGCGGGGCGATCAGGAGGCGGCGGGTCTGCCCCGTCTGCGGCGGGCGCTTCACCACCTTCGAGCGGGTGCAGCTCCGCGACCTGGTGGTGGTGAAGAAATCGGGCCGCAAGGTGCCGTTCGATCGCGACAAGCTGCTGCGCTCGGTCGAGATCGCGGTCCGTAAGCGCAATGTCGACCCCGAGCGGATCGACCGCGCCGTGACCGGCATCGTCAGGCAGCTCGAAAGCTCGGGCGAGACGGAAATCCCCTCGGCCGAGATCGGGCGGCTTGTGATGGAGGCGTTGAAATCGCTGGACGACGTCGCCTATGTGCGATTCGCGTCGGTCTATCGCAATTTCCGCGAGGCGAAGGATTTTCACGAAGTGCTGGGTGAGCTGAAGGGCGACGAGGACGCCGGCTGAATGCCCGCGCGAAGCCAGGAAGAGCAGGAGGCGGTCGACCGGCGATACATGGCGGCGGCGATCCGCCTCTCCGGGAAAAACTCCGGTCGGACTTCGACCAATCCCTCGGTCGGCACGCTGATCGTGCGCGATGACGGCAAGGGACCGGTGATCGTCGGGCGCGGCGTGACGGCGATTGGCGGCCGACCGCACGCCGAGACGGAGGCGCTGGCCGAAGCGGGAGAGCTTGCGCGCGGTGCGACCGCCTACGTGACGCTGGAGCCGTGCGCCCATCATGGCCGCACGCCGCCCTGCGCCAACGCGCTGGCCGCAGCGGGCGTGGCACGCGTGGTCGGCGCGGCGAACGACCCGGACGAGCGCGTATCGGGCAAGGGCTATGCGATACTGCGGCAGGCGGGCATCGAGGTGGTAGAGCGCGTTCTGGCCGAAGAGGCCGCCGACGCCATGGCCGGCTACATGACTCGATCCCTGAGGAAACGCCCGGAAGTGACTCTGAAGCTTGCGCTTTCGCAAGACGGAATGATCGGCCGGCCGGGCGAGGGGCAGATCGCCATAACCGGCGAGGTGGCGCGCCGGCAGGTCTATATGATGCGCTCCGTCAGCGACGCGATCCTGGTCGGCATAGGCACCGCGGTCGAGGACAATCCGGAACTGACCGTCAGGTTGCCCGGCCTCGCCAGCCGGTCGCCGACGCGTATCGTGCTCGACCGCACCGCCAGACTGCCATTGACCTCGAAGCTCGTGCAAACGGCCCGGGAAGTTCCGTTGCTGATCGCGACCTCCGCGGACGCCGATCCGGCGCGCAAGGCCGAGCTCGAGCGCGCCGGCGCGCGCTTCCTCGCCACCGAAACATTCGACGGCCGCGTGGCGCTGCCGGAGCTGCTTGAGGACCTTGCCTCCAAGGGCATGTCGAGCGTCCTCGTGGAGGGCGGAGCAGCGACGGCCAGGCATTTCCTCGACGAAGGCCTCGTCGACAGGATCGTGCTTTTCCGTGGAGCGGTGATCATCGGGGAGGGCGGCCTTGCGGCTCCGATCGACGAGGACCATATGCCCGCAGGCTTCCGGCTGCTGCGCAAAGCGAGCTATGGCGACGACCGCGTCGCCGAATGGGCGAGACCGATCTGATGTTCACAGGCATAGTCACCGACATCGGAAAGGTGGCGTCGGCACAGCCGTTGCCCGAAGGCGTCAGGCTCCGCATCGCCACGGCCTACGACCCCTCGACCATCGACATTGGCGCGTCGATTTCCTGCGCCGGCGTCTGCCTGACGGTTACCGGCTTGCCCGAAGAGCGCGCGAACGAGCGCTGGTTCGAAGTCGAGGCATGGGAAGAGGCGCTGCGCCTGACGACGGCGGCAAGCTGGAAGTCCGGCACGCGGATCAATCTCGAACGTGCGCTGAAGATCGGCGACGAACTCGGCGGCCACATCGTATCGGGGCATGTCGACGGCAAGGCGAAGATCGTGGCGCGGGAAGCCGAGGGCGACGCCGTCCGCTTCACGCTGGAGGCTCCGCGCGCGCTGGCGAAATTCATTGCGCCGAAAGTCTCAGTCGCGCTGGACGGCACGTCGCTCACCGTGAACAAGGTCGCGGCCGCGCGCTTCGACGTGCTCTTGATCCATCACTCGCTGTCTGTGACAACATGGGGCGAGCGGCAGGCCGGAGACGAGGTCAACCTCGAGATCGACACGATGGCGCGCTACGCCGCGAGACTGGCGGAGGCGGCGACGGAGGGGCTGTAGGTCTCCATCGCCCAAATCCTGCTAAGGCGAATTGGCATAGCACCTATCGCTTGCGGTCGCACTCCGTTCGGCCTAAGTCACCGGCCACTTGGAGACCAGCATGGCCGTTACTTCGAACCACGGAAAAGCCTTTGCCCTGCCCAAGGGCAAGGCCCATCTCTTGATCATCGAGGCGCGTTTCTACGACGATCTCGCCGACACGCTGCTCGACGGCGCAAAAGCAGCGCTCGACGAAGCGGGCGCGACCTATGACGTCGTGACCGTGCCTGGCGCGCTGGAGATTCCGGCCGTCATTTCCTTCGCGCTCGATGGAGCCGAGGAAGACGGCACGGATTATGACGGCTTCGTTGCACTGGGCACCGTGATACGCGGCGACACCTATCATTTCGAAATCGTCGCCAATGAGTCCTCCCGCGGCCTGATGGATCTGGCGATCAGGGACTCGATCGCCATCGGCAACGGTATCCTCACCACCGAAAACGAAGAGCAGGCGTGGACGCGTGCCCGCAGAGAAGAGGGCGACAAGGGCGGGTTTGCCGCCCGCGCTGCCCTGACCATGATCGCGCTGCGCGAGCGGCTGGGAGCCTGAGACCGTGACGCAGGCAGCCGGCAACCAGCCCAACATACGCCAGGCAAACAAGCGCGGCGCCGCCAGGCTTGCCGCCGTCCAGGCTCTCTACCAGATGGACGTCTCCGGCAGTGGGCTCCTGGAGATCACCGCCGAATACGAGGCGTTCCGGCTCGGCAAGGAGGTCGATGGCGCGCAGTATCGCGAGGCCGACCCGCAGTGGTTCCGCGCGATCCTGGCGGGCGTGGTGGAGAACCAGAAGACCGTCGATCCGGTGATCAGGCAGGCGCTGACCGAGGACTGGCCGCTGTCGCGGCTGGATGCCACGCTGCGCGCGATCCTGAGAGCGGGCGTCTACGAGCTGATGAAGCGCGAGGATGTGCCGGTTCCGGTCATCGTCTCGGAATATGTCGACATCGCCAAGGCCTTCTACTCCGAGGACGAGCCCAAGCTGGTGAACGCCGTGCTCGATCGCGTCTCGCGCCGCGTGCGAGGCGAGGGACGCGGGCGCGACGCTCCGTGAATGCCGCTGCGCCGGGTGAGCGGGAAGCCCGCCGCACGGCGCTGATCCTGGCCGCCTCCCTGGCGATCGTCGGGTCGGCTGGGCCGATCGCGATCTCGCTGGGCGCACTTGCCGGCCACTATCTGCTGGGCGACGACAAGTCTCTCGCGACCGCCCCGGTGACGGGCTTCAACGTCGGTGTGGCGCTCGGGGCCATCCCGGCTGCCGCGATCATCCGCATGCTCGGCCAGCGCAGCGGCTTCATGACCGGAGCGTTTGTCACCGCGCTCGGCGGACTGGTGGCGACGCTGGCGCTTTACCAGTCGAGCTTCTGGCTGTTCGCCGCAGGGCTGCTGGGCATTGGAATTGGCGGCGCGTTCGTGCAGCAGTTCCGTTTCGCCGCCGCCGACAACGCGCCGCCGGAATTCAAGGCGCGCGCCATTTCCTTCGTGCTGGCCGGCGGCATTTTCACTGCCATCATCGGGCCGCAGATCGTCATCCATACGCGTGAATTGCTGGCGCCGGTCATGTTCGCCGGCGCCTTTGCCTCGATCCTGGGGTTGTCGGCGATCGGCGCCGTGCTGCTTTCGTTCCTGCGAGGCAGCCCGCGCGCGGCGGGTCCCGCCACCGACATCGGCGCCCCGGCGCGACCGCTGATGGAAATCGCGCGCCAGCCGCAATTTGCGGTTGGGCTGCTCTGCGCGGTAGGCTCCTATTCGCTGATGAGCCTGGTCATGACCGGCGCGCCGCTGGCCATGGTCGGCTGCGGCTTCTCCCCGGACGATGCGGCGCTCGGCATCTCCTGGCATGTCATGGCGATGTTCGGACCGAGCTTCTTCACGGGGGCTCTGATCGCGCGCTTCGGCAAGGAGACGATTGTCGCGACCGGCCTCGTCCTGCTCATCGGCTGCGCAGTGGTCGCGCTTTCGGGCATCCAGCTCTGGCATTTCTGGACGGCGCTGATCCTGCTCGGGCTCGGCTGGAATTTCGGCTTCATCGGCGCCACCGCCATGGTCGCCGGCAGCTACCGCAATTCCGAAAAGGGCAAGGTGCAGGGTGTGCACGATTTCATCCTGTTCACCTGCGTGGCGCTGGGTTCGCTGCTCGCCGGCGCCGTCTACAATGCCTGGGGCTGGGAGATGCTGAACTGGATCGTGTTCCCGGTGACAGGACTTTGCCTGCTGGGGCTGACTGGACTGTTCTTGACGGGAAGAGGGCGGTCGCTCGCCTAAGCATTCCACCAAGCAAGCATTTCAATCGATCTTATTTCGTGCCCGGATCGTGATTGTGAGCCCACGCCCAGTCCAAACCTTCCGAAAGACGGGCAAAAGCTCAACATTTTCTTGACGTTCGGAAGCCTGTTTCGATATGCCGCAGGGTGGGTCCGTTCGGCCAGCCGGCCGTCGGTTACCATTCCAACAGGCCCGGGGAGGGGTTCTTTCGGGCTATCAATCAGGGAATCCGGCATGACTATGCTTTACGTCGTCATCGCCTGCGGCCTGCTTTCTGTCCTGTACGCCATCTGGGCGACGCAGTCGGTCCTCGCGGCCGACCAGGGCAATGCGCGCATGCAGGAAATCTCTGCTGCCATCCGGGAGGGCGCGCAGGCTTATCTCGCGCGGCAGTACACCACCATCGCAATCGTCGGGGTCGTCGTCCTCGTGCTGGCCTGGTGGCTCTTGTCGTTCACCGCGGCGCTTGGTTTCCTCATCGGCGCAGTCCTTTCGGGCCTTGCCGGCTTCATCGGCATGCATGTGTCTGTCCGCGCCAACGTGCGCACCGCCCAAGCGGCCTCCAACAGCTTGGCGGCCGGCCTCGATATCGCCTTCAAGTCGGGCGCCATCACCGGCATGCTGGTGGCCGGCCTCGCGCTGCTCGGCGTCGCCGTCTACTACTGGGTACTCACCGGTCCGATGGGACTGGCTCCCGACAGCCGTGCTGTCATCGACGCGCTGGTTTCGCTCGGCTTCGGCGCCTCGCTGATCTCGATCTTCGCCCGTCTCGGCGGCGGCATCTTCACCAAGGGCGCCGACGTCGGCGGCGACCTCGTCGGCAAGGTGGAAGCCGGCATTCCCGAGGACGATCCTCGCAATCCGGCGACGATTGCCGACAACGTCGGCGACAATGTCGGCGACTGCGCCGGCATGGCTGCCGACCTCTTCGAGACCTACGCAGTGACGGTCGTCGCCACCATGGTTCTCGGCGCCATCTTCTTCGGCGGCACGGCGGTGCTCGGTTCCGTCATGCTGTATCCGCTCGCCATCTGCGGCGCCTGCATCATCACCTCGATCATCGGCACCTTCTTCGTCAAGCTCGGGGCGAACGGCTCGATCATGGGCGCCCTTTACAAAGGCCTCATCGTAACCGGCATCCTGTCGGTCGTCGGCCTTGGCGCCGCCACCTCCCTGACCATCGGCTGGGGCGAAGTCGGCACGGCGAACGGGATGATCGTGACGGGCCAGAACCTGTTCATCTGCGGCCTCGTCGGCCTCCTGGTGACTGGCCTCATCGTCGTCATCACCGAATACTACACCGGCACCAACAAGCGTCCGGTCAATTCGATCGCCCAGGCGTCGGTCACCGGCCATGGCACCAACGTGATCCAGGGCCTGGCGGTCTCGCTTGAATCGACGGCGCTGCCGGCGATCGTCATCGTCGGCGGCATCATCTCGACCTTCCAGCTTGCCGGCCTGTTCGGCACGGCGATCGCCGTCACCACCATGCTCGGCCTTGCCGGCATGATCGTGGCTCTCGACGCCTTCGGCCCGGTCACCGACAATGCCGGTGGCATTGCCGAGATGGCTGGCCTGCCGCCGGAGGTCCGTCATTCGACGGACGCGCTCGACGCGGTGGGCAACACCACCAAGGCCGTCACCAAGGGCTATGCGATCGGCTCGGCCGGTCTCGGCGCCCTGGTGCTGTTCGCCGCCTACAGCTACGACCTGCAGTACTTCGCCGCCAATTCGGCGCAGTACCCGTACTTCGCCGATATCGGTACGGTCTCGTTCGACCTGTCGAACCCGTATGTCGTTGCGGGCCTGATCTTCGGCGGCCTGATCCCGTATCTCTTCGGCGGCATCGCCATGACGGCCGTCGGCCGCGCGGCGGGCTCGATCGTCGAGGAAGTCCGGCGCCAGTTCCGCGAGGATCCGGGCATCATGGCGGGCACCTCGAAGCCCAACTACGCCCGCGCCGTCGATCTTCTGACCAAGGCGGCGATCAAGGAGATGATCATCCCCTCGCTGCTGCCGGTGCTGGCGCCGCTCGTCGTCTATTTCGGCGTGCTGCTGATCTCCGGCTCCAAGGCCTCGGCCTTCGCGGCGCTCGGCGCCTCGCTGCTTGGCGTCATCGTCAATGGCCTCTTCGTCGCCATCTCGATGACCTCGGGCGGCGGCGCCTGGGACAACGCCAAGAAGTCCTTCGAGGACGGCTTCGTCGACAAGGATGGCGTCAAGCACCTCAAGGGCTCCGAGGCGCACAAGGCGTCGGTGACGGGCGACACGGTCGGCGATCCCTACAAGGACACCGCGGGTCCTGCCGTCAACCCGGCGATCAAGATCACCAACATCGTGGCGCTGCTGCTGCTGGCCGTGCTCGCGCACGGCTGATCAGGCGGCGCTCGAAAAGAAAAAAAGCCCGCGGGAGCGATCCCGCGGGCTTTGTCTCGAAGGGCCGGGCGAAGCCTTACTGGCCGCCGCTCATGATGTTCTTCGCGGCGCTCTCGCCGATGTTGCCGACACCCGAAAGCATCTGGCCGAGGAAGTTCTGGTCCTTGCCGCCCGTCGGCGTCGTGCGCGAGATGAAGTCGAACACCTTGCCGTCCTTCAGACCGTAATTCGCGATGTTGTCGACGCGGCCTTCGGCGTTGAAATAGACGGCGAGGATGCGCTGGTCGACCAGCTTGGCATTCATGAACGCGACCGGGCGCTTGCGCGTCTGGGAGATGTAATAGAACACCTCGTTGTCGAAGGTCGCCGTGGTCGACGGGCTGCCGAGCGCCAGCAGCACCTGCTCGCGGCTGGAGCCTACCGGCACCAGGTCGATCGACTGCTGGTCGATGACGTAGCCTTGGGTCAGCGTCTCGCCGGGGGTGAGGCCGGCGAAGGTCTTGGAGCTGTTGCAGCCGGATATCGCGGCGGCAGCGACGACGAGCGTCAGCGCGCCGGCACTCGGCAGGGACGAGGTCTTGAATTTCGACGCTGGCAACAACAACTCCTTCAAAATTCGCCATCCGACCCAAAGCGGCCGGAATGCCCCTCCGGAAACTTGCGCGGAGCGGCAAAACCGGTAAACCAGCTTCGGCGGCGATGCAAGAACGCCGCAGGCGAAGAGAATCGCCCGGAGACCGTCCCCATGTTCCAGCGCCTGTTCAGCCGCGAGCGCAGCGCGAACCGCGCCATCACGGAAGCGCTCTACGCTTCAATCGTGGCAGCCGCACGGCAGCCAGTCTTTTATTCGGCGTGGAACGTGCCCGACACGCCGCTCGGCCGCTTCGAGATGCTGTCGCTGCACATGTTCCTGTTCCAGCATCGCATGCACGAGGAGACCGGCGCGTCGTGGGACCTCGCGCAGATTCTGATCGACGATTTCTTCCAGGACGTCGACCATTCGCTGCGCGAACTCGGCATCGGCGATCTGGGTATTCCGAAGCGGATGAAGAAGCTGGCGAAAATGTATTATGGCCGCACCGCCGCCTATGCCGATGCGCTCGATCGCGGCGACAGGGAAGCGCTGATCGCAGCGCTTTCGCGCAACATCCGCCCTGATGACGCAGGCTCGTGGGGTGAGGCAGCCCAACTGGCCGACTATGTCGTCGCTGCAGTGAACGCGCTGGCGGCGCAGGATTCCGAAACCATCCGCGCCGGCTCAGTCACTTTCCCGGCGCCCGTGCCGGCTTGATGGAACACTTCGCCATGCGCCAGGATCAGGACAAGAGCCCCGTATCGTTCAACGCCTCGGTGGCGCGGCTGCCGCAGAAGGGCCTGCCGGTCGTCATCGACGCCGATCCCCGTCAGCGCGAGGCGCTGGCCGCCGCGCACGGGCTGGTCTCGGTCGAGAAATTCCGCGCCGAACTGCTCGTCACGCCCTGGAGGCGCAACGGGGTCAAGGTGTCCGGCCATGTCGAGGCGGACATCACCCAGGAATGCGTGGTGACGCTCGATCCCCTGCAGTCCCACATCGACGAGACTGTCGAAGGCCTGTTCCTGCCGGAGGATTCGAAGCTCGGCCGGCTTGGCTTCGAGGGAGGCGGCGAAATCCATATCGACGCGGAGGGTCCCGACAGTCCGGAAACCTTCACCGGCGACACGATCGACGTCGGCGCTCTGGCCGAAGAGTTCTTCAGCCTCGGCATCGACCCCTATCCCAGAAAGCCGGGCGTCAATCTGGGAACCGGAAGCGACGGGGAATCCTCGTCCGCGCCGGAAGGACCGCTCCAGGAAAAACTGCGCCGGCTTCAGGTGAAAGACTAATAGTCTGGCCGGGCGGTGAAATCGCGGTTGTGCGCCGGGCCAAAACCGTTATTTTGCGCCGACTTTCACCGGCCCCCTCAAGGCCGATATAAACGAGCGGCAAAAGCCCGGCAGAATGACGCAACTTAGACGGATCACGGCCTCTTGATTAGAATATCCATCGACGCAATGGGCGGCGACCACGGTCCTTCAGTGGTCATCCCCGGCCTGGTGAAGGTCGTCGAGCGTCGACCTGACGTGCGATTCCTTATCTACGGCAAGGCCGACGAAGTGCGGCCGGTGCTGGAGAAATATCCGAAGGTCTCCGCAGTCAGCGAGTTCATCCATTGCGAGATCGCGGTCCGCATGGACGACAAGCCGAGCCAGGCGCTGCGCCACGGTCGCTGGAAGTCGTCCATGTGGAAGGCGATCGAGGCGGTGAAGGCCGGCCAGGCCGACTGCTGCATCTCGGCCGGCAACACCGGCGCGCTGATGGCGATGTCGAAATTCTGCCTGCGCACCATGGCGACGATCGATCGGCCGGCCATCGCTTCGATCTGGCCGACCATACGCGGCGAAAGCATCGTGCTCGACGTTGGCGCCACGATCGGCGCGGACGCGCACCAGCTGATCGACTTCGCCATTCTGGGCGCGGCGATGTCGCGCGCGTTGTTCGGCATAAACCGGCCGACGGTTGGGCTGCTCAACGTCGGCGTCGAGGAGGTCAAGGGCCAGGAGGAAGTCAAGGAAGCGGGCCAGCTCCTGCGCGAAGCCGGCCTGATGTCGATGAGCTACCACGGCTTCGTCGAGGGCGACGATTTCGGCAAGGGTACGGTCGACGTCTTCGTCACCGAAGGGTTTGCCGGCAACATCGCGCTGAAGACCGCCGAGGGCACGGCCCGATTCATCGGATCGCTGCTCAAGGACGCGATGGAGCGCACCCTTATGGCGAAGATCGGATATGTCTTCGCCAAGGCCGCCTTCGACCGCCTGCGCGAGAAGATGGACGTACGCAAGGCCAATGGCGGCGTCTTCCTCGGCCTCAACGGGCTGGTGGTGAAGAGCCATGGCGGCACCGACGACGAAGGCTTTGCGGCGGCTGTCGAGCTAGGCTACGACATGGTCAGAAACGGGCTGCTCGACAGGATAGAAGCCGACCTCGACCTGTTCCATGCGCGGCATCCCAAGAAGATCGTGGCGCGAGCCGCCGAGGAAAGCGACAAGGAATAGTGCCTTTCATGATCAGATCAGTCGTGCGCGGGATCGGTTCCGCCTTGCCCCGCCGCATCATGAAGAATGCCGACTTCGAAGGCATGGTCGAGACGTCCGACGAGTGGATCGTGCAGCGCACCGGCATCCGCCAGCGCCACATCGCCCAGGATGGCGAGACGACGGCTTCGCTGGGCGAGGCGGCGGCGCGCGCCGCCCTTCAGAATGCCGGCCTGAAGGCAGGCGATATCGACCTGATCGTGGTCGCGACGTCGACGCCCGACAACACCTTTCCGGCCACCGCCGTCGACATCCAGAACCGGATCGGCATGCACCACGGCTTCGCCTTCGACATGCAGGCGGTGTGCTCCGGCTTCGTCTATGCGATCACCACCGCCGACCTCTACATCAGGGGCGGGCTGGCGAAGCGCGTGCTGGTGATCGGGGCCGAGACGTTCTCGCGCATCCTCGACTGGACCGACCGTACGACCTGCGTGCTGTTCGGCGACGGCGCCGGCGCTATCGTGCTGGAGGCCGAGGAGAACGAGGGCGGGATCTCTGATCGCGGCATCATCGCGTCCAGCCTGCGCTCGGACGGCGCTCACAAGGACAAGCTCTTCGTCGACGGCGGTCCCGGGACGACGGGCACGGTCGGGCACCTCAGGATGGAGGGCCGAGAGGTCTTCAAGCATGCGGTGGGAATGATCACCGATGTCATCGAGGACATCTATGCCAAGGCAGGGATCACCTCGGAGGACCTCGACTGGTTCGTGCCGCACCAGGCCAACAAGCGCATCATCGACGCCTCGGCGAAGAAGCTCGGCATCGCCGGGGAGAAGGTCGTGACGACCGTGCAGCTGCACGGCAATACGTCCGCCGCCTCGGTGCCGCTCGCGCTCTCCGTTGCGGTCGCGGACGGCCGCATCAAGAAGGGCGACCTCGTGCTGCTGGAGGCAATGGGCGGCGGCTTCACATGGGGCGCGGTGCTGGTCCGATGGTAGAGCACTGCCTCGCCGGCAAAAGCATAGCAACCGAAACACTTTTGCCTTCAAGGTGACTTCAGGCGGTGGGTTCGGTCCTTGACCTAGTGTAGCCAAATGCCTAACGTTCTTGGCGTTTGCATCGTTTAATTGTTTTTATCGAGGGGATAGTTGGACGGTCGCATGGGAGGAAAAACACTTACTCGCGCCGACCTTGCCGAAGCTGTCTACCGCAAGGTAGGCCTTTCACGGACGGAGTCTGCCTCGCTGGTGGAGTCCGTCCTCGACGAGATCTGCGAGGCGATCGTTCGCGGCGAAACCGTGAAGCTCTCATCCTTCGCCACATTCCATGTGCGTTCGAAGAATGAGCGCGTTGGCCGCAACCCCAAAACGGGTGAGGAAGTGCCGATCCTGCCCCGGCGCGTGATGACCTTCAAGGCGTCGAACGTCTTGAAGAGCCGCATCCTCAGGGCCCACCAGAGCAGCAAGGCCAAGGCCGGAAAATAGCGGCAGGCGCCACCCCGCACGACGGCTTCCGGTGCATAAGCTGCAGCGCAAATAGGCTGCGGCTTGAATATTGGCGCGCAAATCGCTGAAATGAGTGGCGATTCGGACTTTCACGAAAGGGCCGCGCCATGGACAAGAGCCCCGACGCATTCCGCACCATCAGCGAAGTGGCCGAAGATCTCGACCTGCCGCAGCACGTTCTGCGCTTCTGGGAAACGCGTTTCAATCAGATCAAGCCGATGAAGCGCGGCGGCGGCCGACGCTACTACCGGCCCCAGGACGTCGAACTGATCAAGGGCATCCGCCACATGCTCTACGACCAGGGCTACACGATCAAGGGAGTGCAGAAGCTCCTGCGCGAGAACGGCAACCAGTTCCTCATCGCGATCGGCAACGGCGACCGCGCGGCGGTCGAGGCCATCTCGCAGCGCAAGCAGGCGGAAGCCGCCGTGCCGCTCACCCCTGGCGCACAGCCGCGCCCGGGCGACGACGAGATGCTGGTCGGCGAAGCGAAGGCCAAGCCGCGCCGCTTCTTCGGCCTGGGCAAGCCGGACGATGAAGGCCCCGTGCAGCCCGGCGACGGCAAGCTCTCGCGCGACAATCGCGCGCTGCTGCAGGAGGCGCTGTTCGACCTCCTGGAGTGCAAGCGCCTGCTCGACCAGGTGCGGTGAGGCGCCCCGCTTCTACTTGAGCACGAGCCGCGGCACCGCGGCGACAAGTGCGCGGCCGGCGGCCGATTGCGGATCGGCGACGATATCCGGCGCGGGGCCGTGCTCGACGATACGGCCGGCATCCATGATCGCGATATGATGGGAAATGGCGCGGACGACAGCGAGGTCGTGCGACACGAAGATGTAGGCGATGCCGCGCTCGCGCTGCAGGCCGACCAACAGCTCCAGGACTTTCGCACGCACTGAAACGTCGAGCGCCGATACCGCTTCGTCGAGCACGATGAGGTCAGGTTTCGTGGCGATGGCGCGGGCAATTGCCACGCGCTGGCGCTGGCCTCCGGAGATTTCGTGTATGGCGCGAGAGGCAAGCCCCGGATCGAGCCCGACGCGTTCGAGGAGATGGGCGACCGCGGCGGGCCGTTCCGACGGGGCGGCGATGCCGTGAATGCGCAGCGGATCGGCGAGCGCGCCGCCGACGGTGGCGCGCGGATTGAAGGCGGCGAGAGGCTCCTGGAAGACCATCTGGATGCGCCGCCGCGTGGCGCGCAGTTTCTCCCCGCGCAGCGAAAGCAGATCGACGCCGTCGAAATCGACGCGGCCGGCGTCGGGCTCGATGAGGCGGAGCAGGATGCGCGCAAGCGTCGACTTGCCGCTGCCGGACGGGCCGACGAGGCCGAGCGTTTCGCCACGCGCGACGGCGATCGAGGCATTGTCCAATGCAACGACACGGCGGCCGCCGCTGGAGTAGGTCCTGGAGATGCCGGCGGCGGAGAGAAGCGGCGCGCTCATGGGGCGCCCCCGGCGATCAGGGGTGGCGTCGAGAGGTCGATGTGGCTGGCGATCAGCGCAGCTGTGTATCGCTCCGTTGGACGCGAAAGGACCTCGGCCGCCAGTCCGGCCTCGACGAGCCCGCCGTAGCGGAACACGGCGATGCGGTCGGCGAAGCCGGAAGCAAGCGCGATGTCGTGCGTGATGAAGAGGAGCGTCATGCCGTCCTCGCGCACGAGTTCGTCGAGGAGGGCGACGATCTCGGCCTGCACCACCATGTCGAGCGCGCTTGTCGGCTCGTCGGCGATCAGCAATCGCGGCTGGGCGGCAATCGCCGAGGCGATGCCGACGCGCTGTCGCTGGCCGCCGGAGAGCTGGTGGGGATAGGCTCGAAGGACCGCGTCCGGCTGCGGAATGCGCACGCGCGCCAGGAGGTTGCGCGCGCGACGGTAGGCTTCGCGCCAGGCCATGCCGAGATGGCGCTGCGCCACCTCGGCGATCTGCTCGCCGACCGGCAGCACCGGGTTCAGACTGGCGCCGGCATCCTGGAAAACGAAGCCATAGTCGCGTCCGGGCAGGGGGGCGTGGCCGTCGGCAGGCCAGGAGATGCGGCCGCTGACATCGGCGGTGCCGGGCAGCAATCGGGCAAGCGCCAGCGCCAGCGTCGACTTGCCCGAGCCGCTTTCGCCGATGAGGGCGAGACGCTCGCCGGCCATGATGTCGAGATCGACAGCGTCGAGCGCGATGCTGGACGTCCCGTCCGTGCGATAGGCGACCGTCAGGCCGGAAAGGCGGGCAAGGGTTTCGCTCACGCGCGCGCCCTTCGTTTCGCCAGCGCCTGGGCGAGCCCTTCGGAGAAGAGGTAGACGCCAAGCACGGTGACCATCAGCGCCATGCCGGGAAAGATCGACAGGAAGGGCGCTGAGCGAAGCACGTTGCGCCCTTCCGAGATCATCGAGCCCCAGGTGACGATATTGGGATCGCTGAGACCGAGGAAGGAGAGTGCGGCCTCGATGAGCACCGAGCTTGCGACGATGACGGACGAGAGGGCGAGCACCGGCGGCAGCGCGTTCGGCAGGACTTCGCGCAAAGCGATCTCAAGCGGGCGCATGCCGATGACGCGCGCCGCGGCGACATAATCGCGTTCCCGGATGGAGAGCACCTCGGCGCGGGCAAGCCTGGCGGGTGCGGTCCAAGCGCCGAGCGCGATGGCGAACACCACCACCGGCAGCGAGGCGCCTGCGACGCTGACGAAGGCCAGCGCCAGCAGGAAGGCCGGCACGATCTGGAAGGCGTCGACAATACGCATCAGGGCCTCGTCGACGAGCCCGCCAGCGAATCCGGCGAGCGTGCCCACCACCGAGCCGATGACGAGCGACACGACGGCGGCGGCGATGCCGACCGCAAGCGAGGCGCGGGCGCCGTGCACCAGCTCGGCCAGCACGTCGCGGCCGAGCCTGTCGGTGCCGAGTGGGAACAGGCCGTCGGTGAAGGGCGGTACGAGGGCTGGGCCGACGATCGACAACGGGTCGCGCGGGAAGATGACGCCGGCAAACAGCGCCATCAAGGCGAGCAGGACGAGGATGGCTAGACCGATCGCGCCTTCAGGCGAGCGCAGGAGCCGGGACAGCACGCTCATGCCGCGGCCCCCGTTGCGCCGACACGCGGGTCGAGCATCGCGTAGGCGATGTCGACGACCAGATTGACGAGAATGACGAGCAGAGCGCTGACGATGATGATGCCGGTGAGCAGCGGCGCATCGCGGCCGGCGACCGCCTCCTGCGCCAGTCGGCCGAAGCCCGGGATGGCGAAGACGCTTTCGATGACGACGCTGCCGCCGAGCATGGTCGCGGCCTGCAGGCCGAGCATGGTGACCAGCGGCAGGAGCGCGTTGCGTGCGATGTGGCGCACAACGATGCGGCGGCGGGCCAGACCCTTGGCGCGGGCGGCGAGCGCGAAATCCTGCCGCCACGCCTCGGCCATGCCGGTGCGCATCATGCGCAGGAAGAGCGCGAGGTAGATGAAGCCGAGGCTGGCAACCGGCAGCACGAGATGCCAGGCGATGTCGAGCGCACGGGAAAAGCCTTGCCTGCCGGAGGCGATGGTCTCGATGCCCGAGGTCGGGAACCAGCGCAGTTGCACGGCGAAGACCACGCTGAGCACGAGGCCGAGCCAGAAGCTCGGCACGGCATAGAGCGCCAGCGACCCGATGGAGAGGGCGCGATCCGTGGCGCTGCCCGGCCGCGCGCCGGCGACGATGCCGAGCAGGGAACCCAGTCCGAAGGACAGCGCGACCGCGCTGCCCATCAGCCAGAGCGTGGTGGGCAGGCGTTCGAGGATGACGTCGAGAACCGGCCGCCCGAACACCACCGACCAGCCGAGGTCGAGACGGGCAAGCGCTGTGACGTAGAGCCAGAGCCGCGCGAACACGGATTGGTCGAGGCCGTAGCTTTCGCGCAGCGACTGCACCAGCGCCGGATCGCCGCCGCCGATGGACAGGAGATAGGCGTCGACCGCGTCGCCGGGCGCGGCTTCAAGCAGAAGGAAGGCGCCGGCAATGACGATCAGCAGCACCGGGATGCTGCTGACCAGCCTGCGTCTGGCGAGAAGGAAGGCACGCCTCACTGATGTTCGACCTCGGGAAACGTCCCGCTGTCTATCACGATTCCAGTTCGATATCCGCCCAGTTGGAAACAGCCCAGCGCGGGTTGTTGGCGACGTTCTTCACGTTGTCTCGCGCCACCGTGATGAAGCCCCATTCCGCGACGTTGATGAGAGGCAGGTCTTCTGCGACGAGCTGCTGGAACTCCTTGAACAGCGCCGTGCGCGCGCCGACGTCGACCGTCTCGTTGGCCTTGTCGATCAGTGCATCGAGCGCCTCGTTCTTGTAGCCGCCCTGGTTGGAGAAGGGTACGCCGTCGGGCGTTCCGCTCCTGACCAGTATGGTCGTCGAGATCGCCGGATCGCCGCGGAAGACCGGCGGCGCGACGGCGAGGTCGAAGGCATGGTCGGTGTAGACGGCCTTCTGGTGCGCGGCGGCGTCGTTGTTGACGATCTCGGCGTCGATGCCGACTGCCGCCAGCGCCTGGCGCAGATAGTCGCCGAACTGTTTCGTCTCGGCGAAATAGGGAGCGGGCAGAAGCTTCAGCGAGAAACGCTTGCCGTCCGGACCCCTTGGGTAGCCCGCCTCGTCGAGCAGCGCGTTGGCCCTGGCGACGTCAAAGGCATAGGTCGGCACGCTGGCGTCGTAAAATTCCAGCGCGTTCTGCGGGATGATGCCGGTCGAAGGTTTGGCGTAGCCGAGGAAGATGGTGTTGACGACATAGTCCTTGTCGATCGCATGGGCGATCGCTTGGCGGACCTTGAGGTCGGCCAGTTCCTTGCGGCGATGGTTGATCTCGACCACGAGCTGGTAGGTAAGTCCTTCGTAGCCGGTCGAATAGACCTTTATGCCGTCCACCTTGGAGATGCGGTCGAGATCGGCAAGCGGCACCTGGCTGAAGGCGGCGATCTGGATCTCGTCGGCCTCGAGCGCGCCGGCCGCCGCCGCGCGGTCGGGCAGCACGCGGTAGACGATCTCGTCGAGCTTCGGCTGGCCTTCGCCCCAATAGGCGTCGTTCTTCGTCAGCCGGTAGTACTGGCCGGGCTTGTGTTCAGCGAATTTGAACGGCCCGGTGCCGGTCAGTTTGGCGTTGGCGGGGTCGGCGGCAATGTCCGCGCTGCCTTCGTAAATGTGTTTTGCCACCACCGCCGTAACGGCCGGCAGCGCGTTGCGGATGAGCTGGAATGGCGTCGGCTTGGAGAATTTGAACACGGCGGTGTGTTCGTCCGGCGTCTCGACGGCTTCGAGATTGGCGAACACCAGCCGGCCGAGATTCTGCAGCGGCTTCCAGACGTTGAGCGCGGAGAAGGCGACATCCGCCGAGGTGAACGGCTTGCCGTCGTGCCAGGTCACGCCCTCGCGCAGCTTGAAGGTGACGGAGAGGCCGTCGGCTGAACCTTCCCAACTCGTTGCCAGACGCGGCGCCAGTCCATCCTGTCCCTCGAAGGATGCTTCCGCCAGCGGCTCGACGACCTTGCTGGCAACGAAGAACACGCCGTTGGAAGCGACGATGGCGGGGTTCAGGTTCTTCGGCTCTGAATCTGCAGCGACGATGAGCCGACCGCCGGCCAGCGCAAACGCGTTCCCGGGCAGGGCGGTTGCTGTCGCAAGCATCGCCGTACCCCGCAGCAGCGCGCGGCGGGTGAGCGGGAACAGGGACGGGACCTGGGACATGGAGCACTCCGTAGGAAGCGGCGGCGATCACGGCGTCGCGCCGCAAGGACGGCTGCGAGTTTCCGATGCCACGCAGCCTAGCGCGAGGGATGCCTTTTTGCACGAAGACGGCGCAAGGAATTTCTGTCCGCTGCGCGCTCGAAGAAAAAGAATGGTGCACTCGGATTGCCGGCGTCCGGGAGGAGGGGGCCGACAATCGGAGAAGTGGCCGGCGCTCGATGGAAACGTTGCCTGAGGAGCGCCGGCCGGACGGGCCCGAAAGGTCCGCCGCAGGATGACAAAAGCACGAAAGGGCGCGATTCGTATATTCCGTCATCGCGGAACAAAAAAACTGCTTTGCGCGACCGGCGATGCCGGTGCGTGCCGCCACCCGAATCGACGTTTGCGGCCGGCGCCCAGGGCGTGGGGGGCTTGGGATCAGGCGCCGGCCAGAGCGGGTGGGTGGACCCGCTGGATGAATAGCAGCATTCCCCGAAGCCGCCGGCTATTCCGTCATCGCGGAAGTTGGCGCCGCAGGGGCACTATTTTGCGTAGCCCGCCTCTGATGCGCCTTGGCGCGCCTCGGTTCCAGGCAGAAGTCTCCTGCCATCGAGCCATTGAGCGCGGCGTTGGCCGCTAGTACAGCTGTTGCGATGGGGACGCGGCAAAGGCCGCCGAGCAGGTTGCCGCCCGATGCTGTGGTTCGTCAACGCCGCGCATTTCCTGGTGCACTACATGGTTCTGATATTCCCGACAGCGGTGATCGGGATGAGCGGCGAGTTCGGCCTCGGTTACGGTGAGATGATCCCGCTTGCCACCGTCACCATGCTGGCGTTCGGTCTGCTGTCGCTTCCGGTCGGGCTGCTGGTGAACCCGGTCGGCCCGGCCAGGCTGCTTGCGCTCTATTTCCTGCTGATCGGCCTGGCGTCTGTCTCCGTCGCCTTCGCCGGTTCCTATCTTTCGCTGGCGGTGACGCTGCTCGCACTCGGCGCGGCGGCGGCGATCTATCATCCGGTGGGCCTGACGCTCTTGGCCTCGGTCTCGCACCGGCTCGGCCGCGATCTCGCCGTCAACGGCGTCTGGGGCAATCTGGGCTCGGCCCTCGCCGCGGTGATCACCGCCGCGCTGACGCAGGCATTCGGATGGCGCTTCGCGTTCATCATCCCGGGCGTCGTGGCGGTCGGCTTCGGCATCGCCTATCTCATCGTCCGCAGCCCGGGCGGAGTGGTGGGCACGGCGGGTCCGTCGCCGCAAGCGGCCGAGACGGTGCCGGTGGCGCGACCCTACCATGCGCTGGCCTCCGTGATAGCCGCGATCCTGGCCGGCGGCATCACCTACAATATCGTGACCGTCGCCTTGCCGAAGATGGTCGAGGAGTTTCTCGGCTCCGGCCGGCCGCTCTGGGCCGCTGGCGCGCTGACCACGCTGATTTTTGTCTGTGGCGCGATCATGCAGCTCGCCGCCGGCCGGCTGATCGACCGCTGCACGCTCACCGTCCTGTTCATCGTGCTCTCCGCATTGCAGCTCGGCGGCCTTCTGATGGCATGGGCCTTCGCCGGGCCGCTCGTTCTGGTAGGCCTCGCGATAACGATGGCGGCGATCTACGGGCAGGTTGTCGTCGACGACGCCATCGTCGCGCGTTTCGTCCGGGGCAGGCGGCGTGGCCTGGCCTACGGCGCAAGCTATGCCCTTGGGTTCGCCGCAAGCGCGCTGGCGATCCCGCTGATGGGATACCTGCATGCGCGGGGCGCCGGCTTCACGCCGGTGCTGGCGCTGACCGCGGCCTGCGGCGGCGTGCTGCTGGCCTGCGCGGTCGGTTTCAGACTTGCGGTGGGTCGACGCTAGGCGGGGGGTGTCTCGTGCGGGCCATCGTCAGAGCTGCTTGCACCGGCGGCCTGTCATCCGCCGTGGCTATGCGCAGCTGCCTGGCCAATGCCGTCTCCGGAAATCGCGTCGGTCAGCCGAGCGGCCGCCGCCGACGGCTCCGACAGGCTTGCCCGCAACTTCGTCTTCTCCGCGCGGCGGCGGGAAATCTCGTACCAGACGGCGCCGGCGACCGTGGCGACGATCAGGATCAGCGCCAGCGCGTTTATGGTTGGCGTGATGCCGCTGCGCACCTTCGAGAAGACGTAGACGGTAAGCGTGTTCTGGGTGCCGCGCGTGAACAGCGTCACGTTGAAGTTCTCGATCGACTGGAAGAAGGCGATCGCGGCGCCCGCGGCGAGTGCCGGATAGAGATGGGGCAAAAGGATGCGGCGCAGCACCTGCGCATGGCTGGCGCCGAGGTCAAGCGCTGCTTCCTCCAGCGCGCTGTCGAAGCTCTGCAGCCGCGCCAGCACCAGGAGCATGACGAACGCCGCGATGAACGAAACCTGGCCGAGCACTGAAAGATGCAGGCCGGGAGGCACGTCGACCTGGTTCCAGAACAGGAGCGTCGAGATGCCGATCACCGCGCCGGGCATCAGGATCGGCGCCACCATGATGCCGTAGAGCGCGCCGCGCACCTTTCCCGAGATCGAGTTGATGAGGATCGCGCCGGCCGTGCCGAGCGGCAGCGCAATGGCGACCACTGCCGCCGCCACCCAGATCGTGTTGACCAGCGAGTTCCACATCACGCGGTCGTTGAAGAGGTCGATGAACCAGCGGTCCGTCCAGCCCTTCCAGGGATAGACGGACGGCAGCCGGTTGTCGTTGAACGCGGCGCCGCCCATGATGACCAGCGGCACGAAGAGGTAGAGGAGGAAGGCCGTGAAGTAGAGATGGCCGAGCAGGTTGCGGTTCGGTTTCAATCTTTCCTCCTACTTCGCGATCTCGCTGAGCTTGACCTTGAACACCCACATGGTGAGCGTCACGACGATCGTGCAAAGCAGGATGTAGAGGAAGGAATAGGCGGCGCCCGCGTTCCAGTTCTGGCTCTCGAGCATGTAGCTCTGGATGGTCTGCGTGAACCAGTTGGACCTCGTGGACGGCAGCACCGTCGGCACCAGCAACGATCCCGCCGACAGCATGAACACCATGACGCAGCCCGACGCGATGCCGGGCTTTGCGTGCGGCAGGACGACACGCCAATGCGTCTGCCACCACTTGGCGCCGAGATCCTCGGAGGCCTCGATCTGGTTGCGATCCAGCGACTGGATCGAGCCGTAGATGGGGAACAGCATGAACAGCACGTAGGTGTAGACCAGGCCAATCACGATGGCGTCGTAGGCCGTCACCACCCCGTTCAGCCAGCGTACCTTCTTCTCGACGAGCCCGGAACCGACAAGCACGGCGTTCAACGGGCCGTCGAAGGCCAGGATGATGTACCATGCGAAGGCGCGCAGCGCCTCCGACACCCAAAGCGGGATGAAGAGCAACAGGATCAGCGTCGGAAGCGTCTGCGGCAGCACAGTCTTGGCGAGGTAATAGGCCAGCGGATAGGTCATCAGGAAGGTGATCGCAGTCACGATCGCCGAGAAGATCACCGTATTGAAGAAGGTGATCATGTGGATCGGCATGCCGAAGGTGAAACCCAGGAACGAAACATCGACCGGGTTGGCGGTGAACAGCCGGTAGTTGTTGAGGGAGTAGACGTCCTTGGGGCCGCCGATGTCGACGACCGGCAGATAGGGGCGGAACGACGCCTCGAACAGCGTGACGTTCGGCAGGATGACCAGGGCGAGCAGCCAGAAGGCGGTGAGCACGACGAATGCCCCGGTCAGCGTGGCGCCGTAGCGGCGGGTGAGGTTCTCCATCGCTAGCCCCCAGCCGTTTCGTCGGGCAGGATCATCGCGCGTTGCGCATCGAACCGCATGGCAAGGCGAGCGCCGGCTTCCGGCAGGCGGGCTACGCCGTCGTTGCGCAACTCGGCGGTCAAGTGCGCGCCGGTGTCGGTGGTCGCCGAGACGGTGATGAAATTGCCTTCGAAGGCGATGTCGCCGATCGTCACCGGAACGGCATTCTCGCCGCTGTCCTCTGTCGCAAGGACCATGTGCTCGGGTCGGATGTAGAGCTTGACGGGTGTTCCCCTGGCGCCGTCGGCGAGGCGGGCGCGGAAGGCGCCGTGCGGCGTGGCGAAGCTCGCGAACCCGTCGGCAACCTGTTCGACCTCGCCCTTCAATATGTTCATTTCACCGACGAAGCTCGCGACGAAGCCGTTGACCGGGCTGTTGTAGATTTCCCTGGGGTCGGCCACCTGCTGCAGGCGGCCCTGGCTCATGACCCCGACACGGTCGGACATGGCGAGCGCCTCGCCCTGGTCATGCGTGATGTAGACGAAGGTGACGCCGGTGCGCTTCTGGATGGCGCGCAGCTCGGCGCGCATGTGCTGGCGCAGCTTCAGGTCCAGCGCCGAGAGCGGTTCGTCGAGCAGCATCACTTGCGGTTCGACCGCAAGCGCGCGGGCGATCGCTACGCGCTGCCTCTGGCCTCCCGAGAGTTGCCCGATCATCTTGTCCGCGGCGCCCGGCAGGTCGACGAGGCGCAACAGCTCCTCGGCCCTTGCGCGTCGCCTGGCCTTGTCCTGGCCGCGCACCTCGAGCCCGAACGCGATGTTCTCCCAGACCGGCATCAGCGGGAAGAGCGCAAGGTTCTGGAAGATGAGCGCCGTCGGCCGCTGGTTCGGCCGCCGGCCGCGAACGTCCTTGCCGCCGATGCGGATGACGCCTTCGGACGGATCGGTGAAGCCCGAGATCATGCGAAGGATGGTCGTCTTCCCGCAGCCCGAGGGCCCGAGGAACGAGAAGAACTCTCCCGGCCTGATGGAAACGTTGACGTGATCGACGGCGCGGAAGCGGCCGAAATCACAACTGACGTCGTCGAGCTCGACAGCCGCGCTCATTCGTATGCGCCCCTTGCAGCATGCCGCCGGCACGCCGTTCCGGTTGTTGAGAGTGACGCCACCGCAGAAATTTGTTGCGGGGCCATGTAACCGCCGGATCCACTTTGAACCCGGCGGTTTTCATTATCGCGCGTCAAGCAGCCTTGTACTTGTCGGCGTATTCGCTGCGCTTGGAGATGAACTCCGCGGTCTGCTCCGGCCACCACCACAGGCTCTTCAGCGCCTCGTCGTTGAAGGTGCCCTGGTAGTAAGCCTTCACTTCGGGATCCATCAGGTCGGCAGCACCCTTGGCGACCGGGTTCGACGAGAAGGCAGTGGCCCAGCCGGCCGCACCTTCCGGCGTGGACACGAATTTCATGAACTCGTGCGCCTGGTCCACATTGGCTGCGTTCTTCATCAGGACGAAACCCTGGTGCCAGGCGAAGGCGCCCTCGACCGGGGAGATGTATTTGTAGCCGTCCTTGCGCAGGTTGTAGCCGGTCGAATCCCAGTTCAGTCCGAGCGTGGCGCCATTGGCGGTGAAGCCGGCGTTGGCCTCGTTCTCGCCCGACCACCACTGCACGACATTGCCCTTGGCCTTGATCGATTCGGCGAGCGCGATGTCCCAGAGCTGGGTCATCGCGGCCATGTCCTTGTAGCCGTCGATCCACGGGCGCGGCAGCTTGCCCTGGGCGTCCAGGTAACGTCCCATCGCCGCAAGCGTCGAGTGCGGGCGCACCACCACCTGGTTTTCCTGGTTGAACAGGTCGCCCAGCGAAGGCGGCGACGAAAGCTTGGCGTCGCTCTCCTTGGCGACCAGCGCCTCGGTGCCCCAGTTGGAAGGCACATAATAAAGCTTGCCGTCGGCACGCGACATCTCGCCGGCCGCACCGTCTGCAAGGCCCGGCAGATAGTTGGACATGGCGAGTTTGGAGTCGTCCATCGGCCCCAGCAGGCCGTTGACGTTCCAACCGCCCCAACGGTCGATCGTCGGCTCGGCGACGTCGACGCCGCCAGCCTCGGCAGCCACCTTGGCCTGCGCGAACATCGCGTCCTGGTCAGGCACTTCGGTGAAGTTGACCTTGATGCCTGTGGACTTCTCGAAGGCGGGGAAGACGACTTCGGCAAGCTTCGGATAGCCGGCCCAGCCCATGAAATTGATTTCGCCCGACGAGGCCAACGCCTTGGGCGAAATGATTGCCGGCGCCGCCAGGGCGCCGATTCCGGCTGCGCTTGCTTTCAGGAAGGTACGGCGATTCAATGAACTTATAAACCTGCTCACGACCAAACTCCCATTCGCTCACGGTTAAAGTTTCAAAGCTGTCGGCCGGCTGGCGGAAGTGCAGTCCCCTCGTCGTGTTGTTGTTGGCATCGTTCGAGAACGGCGCGATTAAGGCATTTCGGCAGCAGGCGCAGATGTTGGTCCGGCAGTTCGGGGGAACCTTGCCGGTCCCGGACACTGCCGTTCCCAACAGAATGACAGTCCATTTGCGCTGTCAATAAGCATTGGGCCAGCGGCAACCCGTCGGCAGCGAAATTTATATCGAATACCGGGGGTGCGGGGTCTCGTGCCGCGGACGATTGCCAGTTTGCGGCTTTGGCTTGAGGACCATGCAATTTTCACCCTTGCACTCGAACGGCTGCTCTTCTAAGGCTCTCCGCGGTCCGGAGTGTAGCGCAGCCCGGTAGCGCACTTGACTGGGGGTCAAGGGGTCGTGGGTTCGAATCCCGCCACTCCGACCAATCTTCCAAATCCCCCAAAACGATCACCGCAGCGGCAGCGCCGCCGCCGCTCGGCGTTGCTACCGCAGCAGCAGGCGAAGCACCGTGTCGGCCAGGCGGCCGAAGGGCGCACGCACTAGGTTGGCGGCATTCCAGCGGCCCTGCGTGAATACGCCCTTGGCGTGGCTCATGCTGCGGAAGCCTTCGAGGCCGTGATAGGCGCCCATTCCGCTGGCGCCGACGCCGCCGAAGGGCAGGTCGTCCTGGGCATAGTGCATCATCGTGTTGTTGATGCCGACATTGCCCGAGGTGGTGCGGGAGAGGACCTTCTCGCGGTTTGCGTCGTCGTCGCCGAAATAATAGAGCGCCAGCGGACGCGGCCGCGCGTTGACATAGGCGATCGCCTCGTCGATGCCGCGGTAGGTTAGGACGGGCAGCACCGGCCCGAATATCTCCTCCTTCATGACCCCCATCCCGTCGGTTGGATCGAGCACCAGCGTCGGCGCCAGCGTGCGCGGCCGGTTTTTGGCGGTTTCAGGCCGCTGCCCCACCTCGACCACGCGCGCGCCCCTGGCGCGTGCGTCCTCGACCAGTCCGTTCAGTCGGCCGAAGTGCTTCTCGTTGATGATCGAGGTGTAGTCGGCGCTCCCGGGGCCTTGCGGATAGAGCGCCGAGACCGCGCGGCCGTAGCCTTCGGCGAAGGCCGCGGCCTCGTCCTCATGCACCATCACATAGTCGGGCGCGATGCAGGTCTGGCCGGCATTGGCGAGCTTGCCGAAGGCGATCGAGGAGACGGAGCGGTCATGGACGTGGCCGGGCGCCACGATGACCGGCGACTTGCCGCCGAGTTCGAGCGTGACG
>DATDJN010000322.1:0-2593 GCA_036520515.1 Rhizobiaceae bacterium | reverse complement strand
AGGGACTGTTCGGAGGTAAGGGAGGAGCAGGGTCCAACAGTCGCCGTCATTGCGAGGAGCGAAGCGACGAAGCAATCCAGACTTTCCTGCGCCGCACGATGGATTGCTTCGCTGCGCTCGCAATGACGGGAGTCCATCGCTCATCCGATCTCAATCAACAAACACGACTTCACGATCTCGCGACGCATTGCGCCCGAGGCTTGTCATCGAATTCCTTACCCTCGAAACGGAGGGTGCAGGGAATGCCGGGTGCACGCTGCACCCGCGGTCTCGTGTGCAATAGGTGGATAGAGGCGCACACGAGCATACAGGGCAGCGGAGGCATCCGACATTCCCTGCGCAATGGCTTTACGGCTTATATCGTGCTCTTGTGTCCGCCAAATCTGCAAGAATGTGCGAACGGGCGGTTCTGACCAACCGCCCGTCGCTGGATCTGATCCCGTTCGTGCTCAAAGGCCTTGAGAGCCTGTCGGGGAGCGAGGGACAGGTCCGGTGTCTTCCTCAACCCGAACAGTTGCATGGGCTTCGAGCCCGGACCGAGCAAGGAAGGGAGTGGATGATGGCACAAAATGAGGTCGTTGTCGTCGGCATTGATGTGGCCAAGGACAAGGTGGATGCATGCATTCGCTCATTATCCCAACGGCAGACGTTCCCGGGTACCGTGGAGGGGTGGCGCGCATTCATCCGCTGGCTTCGCAAACACAGAGTCGGCAGAGCCGTCATGGAGGCTTCCGGCGGCTACGAGCGGGACTGGGCCAAGAGGCTGCGGAAGGGCAGTATCGAGGTCCGGATCGTTGATCCGAAGCGGGTTCGCAGCTTCGCGCAATCGGCCGGACGACTAGCCAAGAACGATACGATCGATGCGGAGATGATCGCCTGGTTCGCCGAGACCTTTGACGAAGCTCGAAGTCAGGCCTACGACGCGGCACGCGAGGAGCTTGTCCAGATCGTCAATGCGCGTCAGGCCCTGCTGGAGCAGCAGACCCAGATGCAAAACAGGTGCGAGCACACCGTGCCGGTAGCGTTGCGTAAAATGCATCAGCGGCTCTTGAAGGCGATTGCCCTCGAAGTTATCAAGCTTGAGGCTGTGATCGCAGCGCTGACCAAGGCCAGTCCGCACTTTGCACAAACCGCCGACATCATCGAGAGCGTGCCAGGACTTGGCAAGATCACCTCCGCCGGCCTTATTGCCGCCATGCCGGAATTGGGCCAAGTGAGCAACCAGGCCATCTCCGCCTTGCTGGGCGTCGCGCCGTACGATGACGATAGCGGTAAACGGCGGGGCGAGCGCCAGATCAAGGGGGGACGCCGCAAGGTCCGCAATCTGTTCTATATGGCTTGCATGGGAGCTGCGACCCAGCACAACCCGGTGCTGAAGGCCTTTTATCGCCGCCTGGTCGCCAAGGGCAAAAAGCCAAAAGTTGCTCTGGTCGCCTGCATGCGCAAGCTGATCGTCATTCTCAACATCATGATCGCGCGACGCGAGAAGTGGGATGCCAGTCGCTATGCGGTGAGTTAACGCGCGTGCCAAGCAGCGCTCGGCATTCGGCCGAACGCTTGCAGGCCCGACAGACCGGTGAGCGGATGGGGTCAAGGCCGCCAGCCGCCGGAGGCGGTGGTGCGCAGCACCAGCCTTGAGGCCAGCCGATCACGGGGCTACGTTAAATACAGTTGCTTCCCGGAGAACGGCTTTCTTGCCTCCGTCGCCACGGGAGAAGCTCTCGCCCCTCCCGGACTTAACGCCAGCACCGCGGCGCCCGAACCACACGACTTCACCGTACGCTTCCGGCGCGCACGTCTGTCGCGCCCTCAGCGTCCACCGCATCCCACCGCGCGTTCGTGACGTTCGCGAGCGCCCCTCATCCGCGGCGAGACGGGCGGAGTTATGCGGCTGATTTGGGTGAGAACGGAAGCGGAATATTTTTGGTTCGCGGGCTTGACACCATTTCTGAAAATCCGAAGTGATTTGCCTGCCGTGCAGAAATTGTAGCCCGCATGAGCGCAGCGATATGCGGGACGACGTTGGATGGTCCCGCATATCGCTGCGCTCATGCGGGCTACCGAAGCTGCGAAGCCAAGCGTGCTCGATGATTCATGGCGCGCACCCTACGCGCGCATCACCGCATCGACCAGCAATCCCGCGAACAGCAACAACCCCGCGTCGCGGTTGGACTTGAATATCCGCAAGCACAGCGCGGGATCGCTGATGTCCAGTCGGCTGATCTGCCAGACCAGATGCGCCGCGAACGCCGCGAGCCCGATCCATGCCGGCCAACCCGCGCCGCCCAACACGAACGCAACCCCGATCAAGACCACCGCGAGCGAATAAAACACCGCGAGTGCCCGGTGCGTGCGCGCGCCGAACAGGCGTGCGGTGGACTTGACGCCGATCAGCGCGTCGTCCTCGGCATCCTGATGGGCGTAGATCGTGTCGTAGCCGATCACCCAGGCGATCGAGCCGGCATAGAGCGCGAGCGCGGTCAGGTCGATGCGCCCGAGCGTGACGGCGAACCCCATCAGCGCGCCCCAGGAGAACGCCAGCCCGAGCACGACCTGCGGCCACCAGGTGATGCGCTTCATGAAGGGATAGACC
>DATDJN010000321.1:0-7038 GCA_036520515.1 Rhizobiaceae bacterium | reverse complement strand
GGCGGTGCGGCCGATCGGCGTCGACGGCCCGCTGGTGTCGATCCGCAAATTCTCCAAGAAGCCGCTCAACCTATCCAAGCTGGTGGAAGTCGGCGCGCTGCGCCAGCCGATGGCCGAGGTGCTGGCGGCGGCGGTGAAGGCCCGCGTCACCACCATCATTTCAGGTGGCACCGGCTCCGGCAAGACCACCATGCTCAACGCGCTCTCCGCTTTCATTTCGGAGAAGGAGCGCTTGCTCACCATCGAAGACGCCGCCGAGCTGCAGCGGCAGCAGCCGCATGTCGGCCGCATGGAGACGCGTCCGCCCAACGTCGAGGGCAAGGGCGAGATCCGCCAGCGCGATCTGGTCAAGAACGCGCTGCGCATGCGGCCCGACCGCATCATCCTCGGCGAGTGCCGCGGCGAGGAAGCCTTCGACATGTTGCAGGCGATGAACACCGGTCACGAAGGCTCGATGGCCACCATCCACGCCAATACGCCGCGCGATGCCATCACGCGCCTGGAGCAGATGATCGGCATGGCCGGCCTGCCGATGACGGTGGCTTCGATCCGCGGTCAGATCGCCAATGCCGTGCAGCTCGTGGTGCAGCTCTCGCGCCAGTCCGACGGCAAGCGCAAGATTACGTCGATCGCCGAGGTCACCGGGCTCGAAGGCGACATCATCCAGATGCAGGAAATCTTCAAGTTCGTGCGCACCGGCACGCTGCCCGACGGCACCGTCGAGGGCCACTTCCAGGCGACCGGCGTGCGCCCGCGCTTCCTCGAAGACATGCGGGCGATGGGCATCGAGTTCCCGGGCAAGTATTTCGAGCCCGGAAGGCCGCTGGAATAGCCATGAGCGGCGCGCTCTACATCGTCTATATCGGAGCGGCGCTGTTCGGCATCATGATCGCCGAGGCGGTCTACATGCTCTATGCCGGCAAGCAGGATCGCCGCGCGGCGATCAACCGGCGCGTCAAGTTGCAGGAAAAGAAGATCAGCCAGGAACAGGTGCTGATCCAGCTGCGCAAGGAGCGCGGCCTGGACGGGCGGTCGTTCCTGTCGATGGATTCGCTGAAGAAGCTGCGCGTGCAGTCGGGCGTGACCATGCCGACCACGAGGTTCCTCGCCTATACATCGGGCGTGGCGCTGGCGCTGGTCTTCGTGGCGGTCTTCTACGGCCTGTCGCCGCTCGCCGCCGTCGTGCTGTTCCCCGCGCTCGCCGCGATCCTGCCCGTGCAGGTGCTGAAGTTCCGCCGCAACCGGCGGCACAAGATCTTCGGCGTGCAACTGCCGGAGGCGCTGGAGCTGATCACCCGAAGCCTGAAGGCTGGACATCCGGTGCCGGTGGCGATCGGCATGGTGGCGCGCGAGATGCCCGACCCGATCGGCACCGAGTTCGGCGTCGTCGCCGACGAGGTGACCTACGGTTCCGACCTCGTCTCGGCGCTGCACAACCTCTACGACCGCGTCGGCCAGGAGGATTTGCCGCTCTTCGTCACGGCGGTGTCGATCCAGAATTCGTCGGGCGGCAATCTGCGCGAGATCCTCGACGGCCTGTCGACCACTATCCGCGAGCGCGGCAAGCTTAAGCGCAAGGTGCGGGCGATCTCGACCGAAGGCCGCATGTCGGCCTACATCCTGACCGCGGTGCCCTGCCTGCTCGGCGCCGCCATCATGGTGCTGATGCCGCATTTCTACACCAGCGTCACCGACCAGCCGATGACCTGGTACCTGCTCGGTGCCTCCTTCGTGTGGCTGATGCTGGGCAATGCGATGATGTTCAAGATGTCGAATTTCAAGTTCTGACGCGGATCCGACATGGAAGATTTGATCCATTTCCTCGCCTCGCTGCGCCCGACCTCGATGATGCCGGTGGCGCTGCTTCTGCTTGCGGGCGGAGGCCTTGCTGTCGGATGGTCGACGCTTGCCGAGCGCGGCGAACAGAACGACGTGAAGCGCCGCCTCAAGGTCGACACACGGCTGTCCGCTGCGGCAGCCGAGCCGGAAAGGAAGAAGAACGTCGACGCCGTGCGCGAGAAGGCGGTCAAGACCGCGCACGAGTTCTACGCCAAGAGCGATCCGGAAAACGTCGTGCGGCTGCGCCTGAAACTGATCCAGGCCGGCTACATGGACCCCGGCGCGGTCGGAACCTTCTTCCTCATCCGCTTCGGGTGCTTCTTTGTGGGCGCGGTCGGCGCCTTCCTGTTCAACAACTGGATGGCGAGCGCGGAGGCGACCACCTTCAGCCGCTGGTCGCTGGTCATCTTTGCCGGCGCGTCCGGCTACTTCCTGCCGGGCCTGTTCCTCGGCCGACTGATCAAGACCAAGATTCGCGAATACCGCAACGGCTTTCCTGACTTCATGGACCTGATGATCGTGTGCTCGGACGCCGGCATGGCGATGGAGGCCGGCATCGAGCGCGTGTCGAAGGAACTGGCGGGGACCTATCCCGCGCTCAGCCAGAACCTGCAGCTCGTATCGCTCGAACTACGGGCAGGGCGCAGCCTGGACGACGCGCTGAAGTCGCTGGCCGACCGGCTGAGCCTCGACGAGGTGCGCTCCTTCGCGACCTTGCTCCAGCAGTCGAAGGAACTGGGCACCAGCCTGTCGGGCGCGCTGCGCGTCTTTTCCGACGAGATGCGCCACAAGCGAATGTCGATGGCCGAAGAGAAGGCGCATGCGTTGCCGGCCAAGATGTCGGTGCCGGTGACGGTGTGCATCCTTCCGGTGGTGCTGATGATCGCGATCATCCCGATCATCGTCAAGATGACCGCCGACTGAACGCGCCTGGTTAACGAAGACTTGGTCGATAAGTTAATTTTAAGCGCGCTTGCGCACTGAAGCTTAAAGCCTTCCCAGCTAAGGTCCGTACGTAGACAAGCATCGGAACAGTTCGAAAACCGGCAACGCTTTCGGTTTTGATGCTGGGACAAACGACCCGGAAAACGGGCGTGGCGGGACAGGGACAATGGGCAAGTTCACTACCACAGGAGTGGCCGCTATCCTTGCGGCCTTGATGGTCGGCGGCTGCACCACGCAGGGCGTCGACAAGACGGCGACGACATCGATCCAGCACGTGCCGGCAGACATCAGCGCGGCCGACCTCAAGGCCGGCAAGGCGCAGTTCCGCGGCGCCAATTACGGGCTGGCCGAGCAGCATTTCCGCAAGGCCGTCGAGCTGCGCGCGGACAATTCCGAGGCGTGGATGGGGCTCGCCGCCTCCTACGACCAGCTCGGCCGCTTCGACTTCGCCGACCGCGCCTACGACCAGCTCTTGAAGGTCGCCGGCCGCCGGCCCGAAATCCTCAACAACATGGGCTATTCGCAGCTCCTGCGCGGGAACAAGAAGAAAGCCCGTCAGTTGCTGAACGAAGCCAAGAACAGCATGGCCGACCCTGTGGTGGTCGAGGCTAACCTGGCGCTGCTCAACAAGGTCTGATTGGCGGCGACGGCGGCCAGCGCTATTTCTCCTCGGGCGCCGTCGCGGGGGCGGTGTAGCGCTTGCGCACCGCGTCGAGCACGACCTTGCGGCTCTCCTTCGGCGACAGGCCGTCGTCCTTCTCGGCCGCCTTCGTTTCCGCGGCGAGCTTCTTGTCCCTGATCTGGTTGCGGAACCAGTCGGAATAGTCGCCCTTGCGAAGGTGGTGCTCCCAGGTCTTGTCGTCGATGCCCTCGGCGATCTGCTGGAAGATCATCAGGTTCTGCGCGCGCAGCTTCATCTTGTTGCCGGGACCGCGGAAGTAGAAGCTGCCCTTCTCGTCGAGCGTGCCCTCGGCATATTTGCGGCTGTGTCGCTTCAGCGACTGCCTCGGCTGGATCGCCTTGACCAGGCGTGGCTTCTTGTCGTCGCCGGGGCGCCAGAAGAGGACACGCTTGTCCTTCGGCGCGGACATCTTGGCGGGCGGCTCGATGCCGGCTCCCTTGCAGAGCGCCTTGATGACCTCGTCCGCCTTCGGCCCGATGGCGATGACGGCGGTGACGCGCTTCAGCGCCTCGGGGGACAGCATGTCGGGATGGACGGTGATGAAGACCACCCCCGGTTGCGTGCCCGAAGCGACGCGGCCGACGCCCTCGTGGTTCTTCGGCAGCAGATGGTGGGCCTCGTCGATGACCAGCCAGTGCGGCCGCGCGGTCTTCATCCGGAACTTGGCAAGTTCAGGCAGGATGTCGGCGGCGAAGTCGGGACGCTCCTCGACCTTCACCGCCAGCATGTTGAGGATGACGTTGGTGTCGATCGTGTCGAGCAGGGTCAGCACCTGCGCCGCCGTGGGCTGCGTCCTGGCGTCGCCGATCATGACCGCGCCGTTCAGTCCGTCATAGTCTCCCTCGGGATCGACGATGGCGAACTGGTAGCCGGCCTCGATGAAGCGCTCGCTGAGCGCGGTCGCCAGCGTCGACTTGCCGACGCCGGAACTGCCGGCGATGAGAAGCGTGTCGTTCGGCCAGATCGCGACGAGGTCGTCGTCCTCATCGCTGACGCGGATGCCGTCGCGGCGGCTGATGCCGAGATCGTGGTCCTGCTTGATCAGCTTCCTGACCAGCTCCTTCACGCCGGCGCCGCGCGCGCCCTTGGTGACGAGGTCGGCGGTGTCCTTGACTGCCGGCAGCGCGTTGGCGACGGCGACGCTGAGGCCGCAGGAGCGCATGAAGGCATGGTCGTTCTCGGCGTCCCCGATGCCCACGACGTTGTGCGGCGAGAGGCCGAGCTCCTTCAGCGCGGCGGCCAGGCCGGTCGCCTTGTCGACGCCGGAGGGCAGGATCATGACGGCGCCCTTGTTGAAGATGATCTTGAGCTCCAGCCCGAGTTCGTTGATCGCCTCCAGGCAGGACGCCTGGTGCGGCTCCCAGGTGGCGACGATGCCCTGGCCGACCGACAACGGCTTGACGCCGCGCTTCTTCAGCGCCTTGACGAAGTCGGGCGAGGGGGCCGTGGAGATCGGCTTTTCCTCCTCGCTGGCGGGCGTGTAGATCAGCGCGCCGTTCTCGGCGACGACCTTGTCGAAGATGGCGAGTTCGGGGAAGACGCGCTTCAGGTCAGGCAGCTCGCGGCCGGTGACCAGCACGAGCTTGCGGCCGCTCTCCTTGAAGCGCTTGAGCGCCGCAACGGTGTCTTTGGCCACGACGCCGTCATGGGCGATCGTGCCGTCATAGTCCGTCGCCAGCGCCATGAAATACATCGGTCGGACCCCTGGTGAAGCGCGGCCGCAAGCCCGCCGCACGGGTCAACGCGTGGCCCGGAAAAGAGTTCACGAGCGAGCGCCCGATCTGGCGGTGGTGCCGGCGGTCGGTTCCGCGCCACGGCGGCGTCATCCCCGGGGTTGGCCCCGAGGATGGCCGCATGCGCCCGGCAGCTACTCCGCCGCGCTCACATACTCGCTGAGCGGCGGGCAGGAGCAGACGAGGTTGCGGTCGCCGGCGACGTTGTCGATGCGCGAGACCGGCGGCCAGTATTTCGCCGCGTTCGCGTCGCCCGCCGGATAGGCCGCTTCCAGCCTGGAATAAGGATGCTTCCAGTCGCCGGCCAGCGCCTCCGCGGCCGTGTGGGGTGCGTTGACCAGCGGGTTGTCGTCGCGCGGCCATTCGCCCTTCTCGACCCTGGCCGCCTCGCGGGCGATCGAGATCATCGCGTCGCAGAAGCGGTCGAGCTCCGGCTTGGGCTCCGACTCCGTCGGCTCGACCATCAGCGTGCCGGCCACCGGCCACGACATGGTCGGCGCGTGGAAGCCGTAGTCTATGAGGCGCTTGGCGATATCCTCGACGCCGACGCCGGCACGGTCCTTGAGCACCCGCGTGTCGAGGATGCATTCATGCGCGACACGGCCGTTCCTGCCCTTGAAGAGAACGGGGTAATGCTGGCCGAGCCGGGCGGCGATATAGTTGGCGCTGAGGATCGCCATCTCGGTCGCCTGCTTCAGGCCGGCAGCGCCCATCATGCGGATGTACATCCAGGTGATGGGCAGGATCGACGCGCTGCCGAAAGGCGCGGCCGCCACCGCATGCGCGCTGCCTTCGGCGACATGGCCGGGCAGGTGGGGGGCGAGATGCGCCTTGACGCCGATCGGGCCGATGCCCGGGCCGCCGCCGCCATGCGGGATGCAGAAGGTCTTGTGCAGGTTCATGTGGCAGACATCGGCGCCGATGTCGCCGGGCCGCGCGAGGCCGACAAGGGCGTTCAGATTGGCGCCGTCGAGATAGACCTGGCCGCCGTGCTCGTGGATGACCGCGCAGATGTCCTTCGCACCTTCCTCGAAGACGCCGTGCGTCGAGGGGTAGGTGAACATCAGCGCCGCCAGCCGATCGGCATGTTCGGCAGCCTTGGCCTTGAGGTCGGCGATGTCGATGTCGCCATCGTCGAGGCAGCGCACGACGACGACGTCCATGCCGGCCATCGCCGCGCTCGCGGGGTTGGTGCCGTGCGCGGAGGAGGGGATCAGGCAGACCGTGCGCTGCGTGTCGCCGCGCGACAGGTGCCAGCGGCGGATGGCGAGCAGGCCGGCATATTCGCCCTGGCTGCCGGCGTTGGGCTGCAGCGAGACCGCGTCGAAGCCGGTGATCTCGCCAAGCCATGCCTCGAGGTCGGCGAACATGGACCGGTAGCCGGCCGAATGCGCCTTTGGCGCCAGCGGATGGAGGTTGGCGACGGCGGACCAGCTCACCGGCATCATCTCGGCAGCGGCGTTGAGCTTCATGGTGCAGGATCCGAGCGGGATCATGGTGCGGTCGAGCGCCAGATCCTTGTCGGCGAGGCGGCGCAAGAGCCGCATCATGTCGGTCTCGGAGCGGTTCTCGTGGAAGACCGGCTGCGTGAGGAAGCTTTTTGCGCGCGGCTTGCCGGGGAGAGCGCGGTCGGCTTTAGCCGGCAGGCTGGCGCCGAAGAGGCTTGCGATGGCTTCCAGGTCGGCTTCGGTCGAGGTCTCATCGAAGGTGACGCCGACATGGTCGGCGTCGATCACGCGCAGCAGCCGTCCCGTCGCCTCGGCGGAGGCGGCGATTTCAGCGGCCGCGCCCGTGGCCTCCACCGTCACCGTGTCGAAGCGGCGGTCGCCCGAAACGGTC
>DATDJN010000320.1:0-6922 GCA_036520515.1 Rhizobiaceae bacterium | reverse complement strand
CCAGGCCGACGTCGTCTTGGCGCTAGGCACCAGGCTCAACCCGTTCTCGACGCTGCCCGGCTACGGCATCGACTACTGGCCCAGGAAGGCGGCGATCATCCAGGTCGACCTCAACCCGAACCGCATCGGGCTGACCAAGCCGGTCACCGTCGGCATCGTCGGGGATGCCGGCAAGGTGGCGTCGGCGATTCTTTCGCGGCTGTCGGACGAAGCGGGCGACCAGGATCGCCAGGCAAGGCGGGCGACGATCGCGCGCACCAAGTCGGCCTGGGCGCAGGAGCTGAGCTCCATGGACCACGAGGACGACGACCCCGGCACGTCCTGGAACGAGCGCGCCCGGGCCGCCAAGCCCGACTGGATGAGCCCGCGCATGGCCTGGCGCGCCATCCAGGCGGCGCTGCCGCGCGAGGCGATCATCTCGTCCGACATCGGCAACAATTGCGCCATTGGCAACGCCTATCCGAGTTTCGAAGCGGGCCGCAAATACCTGGCGCCGGGCCTGTTCGGTCCCTGCGGCTACGGGCTGCCGTCGGTGGTGGGCGCGAAAATCGCGCGCCCGGACACGCCGGTGGTGGGTTTTTCGGGCGACGGCGCCTTCGGCATCGCCACGCCCGAGCTGACGGCCATCGGCCGCAAGGAATGGCCGGCGATCACGATGGTCGTCTTCCGCAACTACCAGTGGGGCGCCGAGAAGCGGAACTCGACGCTCTGGTACGACGACAATTTCGTCGGCACCGAACTCGACGAAGGCGTGTCCTATGCCGGGATCGCAAAAGCCTGCGGCCTGCGGGGCGTCCAGGCGCGCACGATGCGCGAGCTGACCGAGGCCCTGGACAAGGCAATCGAGGACCAGATGAAGCTCGGCAAGACCACGCTGATCGAGGCGATGATCAACCAGGAGCTTGGCGAGCCCTTCCGGCGCGACGCGATGAAGCGCCCGGTCGCGGTCGCGGGCATCGATCCTGCCGACATGCGGGCGCAGCCGGGGGCCTGAGCCCCGCCTTACCGGTCAAGCCGCCGATTGCCGCAGCCGCAAAAGCTTGGTATGAGCGCCGCCATGGAAGAGCTGTTTGGCGATCCGGCCTACAAGGGTTTCGTGCTGCAGGACAAGAAGCGCCTGCCCGCACGGTTCTTCGCGCGCATCTCGGGCGCGCAGACAAGCCGACTTCGGTAGGGTCGACCCCGGCTTGGCCGGATTTTCCTCCAAGATTTCTTCGCATCGACGGATTTACGCACATGAGCGCACCGCGCACCCTCTACGACAAGATTTTCGACGACCACATCGTCCAGCGCGACGAGGACGGCACCTGCCTGCTCTACATCGATCGCCATCTGGTGCATGAGGTGACGAGCCCGCAGGCCTTCGAAGGACTGCGCCTGACCGGGCGCAAGGTCCGCCATCCCGAAAGGACGCTGGCGGTGGTCGACCACAACGTCCCCACCTCGCCCGACCGCGTCAACGGCATCAAGAACGAAGAAAGCCGGATCCAGGTCGAGGCGCTCGCCCGGAACGCCGCCGATTTCGGCGTGGAATACTACTCCGAGAAGGATCGCCGCCAGGGCATCGTCCATATAATCGGGCCCGAGCAGGGCTTTACGCTGCCCGGGATGACGATCGTCTGCGGGGACAGCCACACTTCGACACATGGCGCCTTCGGCGCGCTGGCGCACGGCATCGGCACGTCGGAGGTCGAGCATGTGCTCGCCACCCAGACGCTGATCCAGAAGAAGGCCAAGAACATGCTGGTGCGCGTCGACGGCCAGCTTCCGGCAGGCGTCACCGCCAAGGACATCATCCTCGCCATCATTGGCGAGATAGGCACGGCGGGCGGCACTGGCTACGTCATCGAATACGCCGGCGAGGCAATCCGTGCGCTGTCGATGGAAGGCCGCATGACGATCTGCAATATGTCGATCGAAGCTGGCGCCCGCGCCGGCTTGATCGCTCCGGACGAGACGACGTTCGCCTATGTCAAGGACAAGCCACGCGCCCCGAAGGGCAAGGCCTGGGACATGGCGTTGGACCACTGGAACACGCTGAGGTCGGACGAGGGCGCGCATTTCGACAAGGTGATCGTGCTCGACGCGGCCAAGCTGCCGCCGATCGTGACATGGGGCTCCTCGCCGGAGGACGTGACGTCGGTGTTGGGCGTGGTGCCCAACCCCGACGAGATCGAGGACGAGAACAAGCGGAACTCGAAGAAGCGCGCCCTGGAATATATGGGCCTCGAGCCGGGTACCAAGATGACAGACATCGCGGTCGACCGCGTCTTCATCGGTTCCTGCACCAACGGCCGCATCGAGGATCTGCGGGCGGCGGCAGCGGTCGCGAAGGGCAAGAAGGTCGCGCCGACGGTCAGTGCGATGATCGTGCCGGGCTCGGGCCTGGTCAAGGAGCAGGCAGAGGCCGAGGGCCTGGACAAGATCTTCATCGAGGCAGGCTTCGACTGGCGCGAGCCGGGTTGCTCCATGTGCCTGGCGATGAACGACGACAGGCTGAGCCCCCATGAGCGCTGCGCCTCGACGTCCAACCGCAACTTCGAGGGCCGGCAGGGCTTCAAGGGCCGCACGCATCTGGTGTCGCCGGCAATGGCGGCGGCGGCGGCGATCGCCGGGCACTTCGTCGACATCCGCGAGTGGAACTGAGGTCCGAACCGGCCAAACACGAAACGATGACGGCGTCCGCAAGGTGCGGGCGCCGTTTTCGTTTGTGGGATCAGTAGGGCGGTACAGTCGGTCCGTATCAGTCGGGGCGGCGGACGAACTGGTGGTAGTTGTCGCGGCGGCCGGGCACGTCCTCCTCGACGACCAGCGCGAGCTTGCTCTCGTCGAAGAGCTTGAACCACTCGTCCCATTCGACCAGCTCGTAACCGCCGGCATTGGTCGGGCGCTCGGCGCGGTCCTGGTCCTGGTAGGCCGCCTGGTCGAAGACCAGCCGCAGCATGGGCTGCGTGCCGGCGGAGGGCGATATGTCGACGATGGCGGGAAAACCGGAGCGCGCGGCCGCCCAGTCGCGGATCGCCTCGTGGTCGGTGATGAGGACGGTGTCGGCCATCTAGGGTCTCCTTCTGCGGTTGCACAAAACGCCAGCATGCGAATGCGGTTCCGCTCCCTGTTGCCTCAAATCGCCTAGCCTACCTTAACGGTATTTTTGTGCCTCCGCGCTAACGTTCGTCCAAACCGCAAAGGGGCGGCGGCTTCTTGGATAACGAAATCTTCATAGCGCTGCTGAATCCAGCGATAGCGCTGACGCTTGCTGCGGCGTTCGCGCTGCTTTGGTTTTACCGGAGGCATCGTTTCCATCTCGCGATGGTCGCGGTCGCCTATGCCGCTTCGGCACTGGGTTTCCTGCTGCAGCACTTCGTCCTCTCCGTCGGGTTGCCGCTAAGCCGCCTGACGTCAAATCTTTTCTTTACGATTGCGGTCTGCGCGCTGGCCGGTGCGCTGATCGCGCGCTACGGCCGGAAGCCTCCCTGGGGCCAGATAGCCCCCCTCGCACTCGCCGGACTCGCCGCCTTCAGCTGGTTCATGTTCGTGGAGCCGGATCTCACCTGGCGCGTGTTCTCGATCAATTTCGCCTTCGGGGGCATATGCCTGGTGGTGGCGGCGGAACTCAGGACGGTGCGCGAAAAGGGCGCGGTCGAGTGGATGATCATGGCGCTCGCGTTGCTGTCGGCCGTAAATTTCCTGGTTCGGCCTGTGGCCGCCATGTCGCTCTACGGGGCGTACCATACCTATGACGACTTCCATGAGTCGGTCTACTGGACCACCGCCGTACTGTCGCACGCGGTATTCTCGCTGCTGATCGCGCTGTCGCTCTTCACCGACGAGGCGCTGGTGATGATGAACAAGCTGCATTCGGATTCGCTCACCGATGCGCTGTCCGGCCTGCTCAACCGGCGTGGTTTCGAGGCCCGCGCCTCGGCGCTGATCACGGCATGCGAGCGCTCGAGGCTGCCCGTGACGCTCATCGTGGCCGATCTCGACCGCTTCAAGGTGCTTAACGACCGGCATGGGCATGCCGCGGGAGACCGGGTGATCGCGGAGTTCGCATCGCGGCTGAAAATGGCGGTCGGCACGCGCGCAGTCGCCGGCCGGTTGGGCGGCGAGGAGTTCGCCGTGCTTCTGCCGATGGCCGACCTGGCGTCGGCGAGGTTGCTCGCAGACGCCGTCCGCGCCGTTTTCTCAAATGCGCCGATCGACGGGCTGCCGCCCGAGATCAGGGTGACGGCAAGCTTCGGCGTCGCCGCCCGCTCCGGCGACGAAAGCCTGGCCGAATTGACGCGCCGTGCCGACGAAGCACTCTACCACGTCAAGCGGGGCGGTCGCGACGGCGTGCGCGTATCCTACCAGCATGCGCCGGAAATGCTTCCCGCCGTGCTGCGGCCGGCCTGAGGTTTCCCCGCGATTACGCCACGCACGCAAAGCGCAGGGTTAGCAAGACGTTAAATTCCGCATTCCGCGAGCAATAATTAACCGCTTCTTCGTCGGGGTGTGATCTATTGCCGCCGGAACGAATGTATTGCTGCTGGTCATGACAGGCGCCGGTTTCATTCTCACGATCAACCTGTTCGTTGCGGGGCTGCTCGCGGCCGTGTTTCTGAGCATTGCGGCCTACGACCGGCGGCAGGAATCGGCGCGCTGGTTCGCGCTCGCCTACGTCATCGGCATGACGAACTTCCTGCTCGAGTTCGCTGTCGCGACGTTCGGGCCGTTGACCGTGCTCGTGCTCGCCTCCTACGTTGCGTTCCTCGCCGCGCTCTCCCTGTTCAATATCGGCATCGCCCGCAGATATTCGGTGCCGGTGCCGAGGGCGATCATCGCCGTGGTGTTCGCGATCTCGGTCGTCACCTGCTATTTGATCCAGGATATGCCGCGGCAATCCTTCATGCGGATGCTGCTCTATCAATCGCCCTATTTCATCATGCAGGCGATCGCCGCCGGCACCGTCGCCCAGGCGAAAACCCGCACGCCGCTCGACAATGTTCTCATGGTGCTGCTGACGGCGAGCGCGATACAGTTCCTGTCGAAGCCGTTCCTGTTCCAGGCGCTTGGCGGAACAGGCGCCAGCCCGGACCAGTACCTGGCGACAGAATATGCGCTGTTCTCGCAATCGATGGGCACGATCTTCGCGATCGCGGTGGCGCTGATGCTGCTGGTCATCACGGCCCGCGACGTGCTGGCCGACGCCAATGCGCGCTCGGAGACTGACATGCTGTCCGGCCTGCTCAACAGGGGCGGGTTCGAGGCGCATGCGGAGGCGGCGCTGCAGGAGGCGACGACGCACGGCGTGCCCGTGTCGCTGGTGATCTCGGACATCGATCATTTCAAGTCGATCAACGACAATTTCGGCCATGCTGCGGGCGACGCGGTGATCGTCACCTTCGCGCGCTTCCTGCGCTCGGCGATGGCCAAGCATCATGCGACCGGGCGAATCGGCGGCGAGGAATTCGCCATCCTTTTGCCTGGCACCAACCTGGTTGCGGCAAGGCTTTTCGCCGAAGGCGCACGGAACGCCTTCGCCACGCTGACGGTGGAGGGCATGCCGGCCGGAAAGCGCGTCACGGCGAGCTTCGGGGTCGCTGAGGCAGCGGAAGGCGAAACGATCGCCGACCTGATGGAGCGCGCCGACAAGGCGCTTTATCTGGCCAAGAACAGCGGCCGCGATTGCGTAAAGATCGCGCCGCGGCCGACCGGCCGGCGGTCAGGCGAGGACAAGGGCGCGGCGGTCAGCCTGGTCTGAGACCCGTCTTAGCCGCCCGACGGGAGAGCGATCTCCACCTTCACCGGAATAGTCCCTGCCGCGGCCTTGAGGGCGGTCGCGACCGGCGTGGTCACCAGCCGGTATCTGGCCATCTCCTCGATCGAGAAATAGTACAGCGCCTGCGGCGGCGTATCGAGCGCATGCAGCCAGAGCGCAGGATCGATGCCCATGTCGATGAGATGGCGGGAGATGCCCGCGGTGGTGGCCTGCGCATCCGCCATCGCCTGCGCCGGGGCGGTCGGGGTCTGCGAGGCGGCATAGAACTGGTGCACGCCGACGGCGGCTTGCGGGCCGGCAGTCCGCGTCAGCCCGCCGACGAAGAAAAGCGGGCAGGAGGAGGCGCAGATGGCGCCGTCCGCGACCCGGGTGGCGATGCCCCTGCCGCGAACCAGCTTGGCCATCGCCATGGCGTCGTCGAGCGCGCCGCCCGGAGAGTTGAGCGCAACGGTCTTCACATATTCGCCCCGGGCCTCAATCTCGGCCGCAAGTCGCGCGGCGGAACCCGCATCGATGCTGCCTTCGGCGGCAAGCACACCGCCGCTCTCCAGCGTGAAGGTCATCGGCCGGCCGAGTACATCGTCGTCGGTGGTGACGAAGCGGCGCGGATCGTCCAAAGGGATCGGCCGGTCGCTCTGGACGACCGGCGGCAGGATCGGGTCGGAAGGTGCGGCGGGCAGCGCCGCCTCCGGCGCCCACCAGCCGTTCTCGCGGGAAAGTTCCGTGAGGTCGAGAGCCAGCACGCCGATGGCGCCCAGAAGCATGCCGCGGAAAATCCAGCGCACCAGCTCGCCGTCGTCGAAGCGGGCGACATAACGGACGATGAAATTCCGCTCGGGAGCCGGCCCGGCCAGGCCGGTGGGGTTCGCGGGGATGTCGCTCACGGGTCACTCCGCTTCCGATCGCCGAGGGTCAGCGGCGTGACGTTTTCGGCGGTACGCGGTTCCTGAAGGGCATGCGCGGCGGATGCGACAGAAGGCAGCGGCTCTTCTACGGCCAGCCTGGCGGCGGCCTGGCGCCTGGCAAGCAGCGATTCGTGCAGGTCGAGCGAGCGCATCATGTCGCCGGCGGTGATGCGGTCCGCCTCCTCCATCTCGTCTTCACCACGCCGCATGGCCGCGTGGACGACGCACATCACCCCGACCAGAACGGCCGGCAAAA
>DATDJN010000319.1:0-2346 GCA_036520515.1 Rhizobiaceae bacterium | reverse complement strand
CCGCAGGCGAAGGCGTCAGCGATCATGTCGAAGGTCCGAAGAAAGGCAAGGACGGGACAGGCGCTTGATTGGTCTCGACACAAATATCCTGCTGCGTGCGACCTTGAACGACGATCCGGTGCAGTCCAAGGCGGCGCAGCGCTTGTTGAGCGGTCTCGGCGAGAAGGAACGCGGCCTGGTCAACCTGCCCGTCTTGTTGGAATTTTTCTGGGTTTTGCGGTCCCGGTATAAGTTGCCCAGGGCACGGCTCGCGGCGGTCATGCGCGACCTTCTCGGGGTCGAACATATCGAGTTCGAAGCATTGGAAGTGGCCGGCAAGGCCCTGGCGACATATGAAGCGGGAATTGCGGACTTCGCCGACATGATCATTGCCTTGCGTAATCGCGAACTCGGAGCGGCCCGCACGATCACGTTGGATCGTGACGCCGTTGCCGCCATCCCCTCCATGGAGCTCCTCGCGTGAGCCTCGCGCCCCGCCTGATCACTCCCGAAAAGCGCGGCGAGGACGTCGACCAGACGCTGCGGCCGCAGTCGCTCGACGAGTTCGTCGGCCAGGCGGCTGCGCGCGCCAACCTGAAGGTCTTCATCGAGGCGGCGAAGAACCGCGGCGAGGCGCTCGACCATGTGCTGTTCGCCGGGCCGCCAGGCCTCGGCAAGACGACGCTGGCGCAGATCATGGCGCGCGAGCTCGGCGTCAATTTCCGCTCGACCTCCGGCCCGGTCATCGCCAAGGCCGGCGACCTCGCGGCGCTGCTCACCAATCTCGAGGACCGCGACGTCCTCTTCATCGACGAGATCCACCGCCTCAACCCGGCGGTCGAGGAAATCCTCTATCCGGCGATGGAGGACTACCAGCTCGACCTCATCATCGGCGAAGGACCGGCGGCCCGCTCGGTCAAGATCGACCTGGCGAAATTCACGCTGGTCGCCGCGACCACCCGGCTCGGCCTGCTCACCAACCCGCTGCGCGACCGGTTCGGCATTCCGATCCGGCTGAACTTCTACACGGTCGAGGAGCTGGAGCAGATCGTCAGGCGCGGCGCCCGCATCCTGGGCATGCCGCTCGGCGACGACGGAGCGCTGGAGATCGCCAGACGGGCGCGCGGCACGCCGCGCATCGCCGGCCGCCTGCTCAGGCGCGTGCGCGATTTCGCCTCGGTCGCCGGCGTCGACCATGTGTCGCGCAAGGTAGCCGACGACGCATTGCTGCGGCTCGAGGTCGACGGGCTCGGGCTCGACCAGCTCGACCGGCGCTATCTGTCGATGATCGCCGGCAATTTCGGCGGCGGCCCGGTCGGCATCGAGACGATCGCGGCCGGCCTGTCCGAGCCGCGCGACGCCATCGAGGACATCATCGAGCCCTATCTTATCCAGCAGGGTTTCATACAGCGCACGCCGCGCGGCCGCGTGCTGACTGCCAATGCCTGGCGACACCTCGGGCTGGAAGCGCCCAGGGACATCGCTCAGCAGCAGATCAACCTGTTCCAGGAAGAGAGCTGAGGTGAGCGAGGAAGAAGCCCTTGCCGCCGGCCTGTCGGGCGAGATGACCGCCTCCGGCCACAGGCTGCTGGCGCGCGTCTATTACGCCGACACCGACTTCTCCGGTGTCGTCTATCACGCGCGCTACCTGGAATTCCTCGAGCGCGGGCGCTCGGATTATCTCAGGCTCGCGGGCGTGCGCCACACCGAACTGCTCGAAGGAACGCGCGGCGAGAGGATCGTCTGGGTCGTCAGGCACATGGAGATCGACTTCATCAGGCCCGCGCGCATGGACGACGTGCTGACCATCGATACCAGCACCGAGAAAATCTCCGGCGCCCGCATCTTCATGGCGCAGGAGATTCGCCGCGGCGAGGAACGGCTGATCACCGCCAGGGTGGAAGCCGCGATCGTCGGCGAGAACGGACGACCGAAGCGTTTCCCCGCCGAGTGGATCGCCGCCTTCATGCCCGCCGGCTGAGGCTGTCAGCCGCCGATTGCGGCCTTATGTCCTAACACATCCTTAACCATAACGGTTCATGAAGAAGTCCATGATGATTGGACGGAAATCCACGCGCCTTCCTTTCACCAACATTTGCCCTGAAAAGGCCGCGAACCGTGCATTTTGGGGCGTTTCCGGAAGCATTGCGCGAACGGACGAACGGGAAACATGCGCCAGGGGCTAGCCGCAAGCCACGCCCGGAAATCTTTAAGGACCTCTCTATGGAAAATCTTCCTCTCGCCGAGCCCGGCGTTCAACTGTCCGTGTGGCACCTGTTCGCGCAGGCCGGATGGGTCGTCAAACTGGTGATGATCGGCCTGCTTGCGGCTTCGATCTGGACCTGGGCGATCGTCGTCGACAAGCTG
>DATDJN010000318.1:0-7561 GCA_036520515.1 Rhizobiaceae bacterium | reverse complement strand
GGACTCGATGTCGAGCACGGCGGGCAGCACCTCGTAGTCGATCTGCACCTTGGCGGCTGCCTCGTTGGCGGCCCGCTCGCTGTCGGCCAGCACGGCGACGACGGCCTCGCCCTTCCAGCGCACCTTGTCCTCGGCCAGCACGTGCTCGTCTTCCGGCCCGACCTGGATGAGGATCAGGATGGTGTAGAGGTTGTGCGGTATGTCCTTGTGCGTGAGTATCCGATGCACTCCAGGGTGTTTTTCCGCCTCCGAGAGATCGACGCTCCTGATGCGGGCGTGGTCGTGCGGGCTGCGCACCATCTTGAGGTAGAGCATGCCCGGAAAGGTGCGGTCGGCGAAATAGGTCGTCCTGCCGGTGACGTGGCCCGGCACGTCGGCGCGCTGCAGGCCCTGCCCGAGTTCCCTGAGGTCGTCCTTGCGCTCGTCGGCGAAGTAGGTTTTGGCGAGTTTCATCGGCGGGCTCCTGAATCTCGTGCAGCTTTTCCCGCTGAGCGATGCCGCCCCCTCCACCACGCTGCGCGTGGTCCCCCTCTCCCGTAAACGGGGGAGGAGCCGGCGGCGACGTTTCTGGTTCCTCCCCTGCAAAGCGGGGCAGGGGAACCGCCGAAGGCGGTGGAGGGGGCTGCTGCTTTCATCGCTAAGCCGCGTTCTGCGAATTCGACCGGGCGGCCGTCAGCACGGCACGGATGATCGGCTCGTAGCCGGTGCAGCGGCAGATATTGCCTGACAGCGCGTCGACCACATCCTCGCGCGACGGGTTCGGGTTGCTGTCGAGCAGCGCCTTGGCGGCCATGATCATGCCTGGGGTGCAGAAGCCGCACTGGGCGGCGAACTCGTCGATGAAGGCGCGCTGCAGCGGGTGAAGCACGCCATCCTTGGCGAGGCCGCCGTTCGTGAGGATTTCCACGCCGTTGCAAGTCTCGGCAAGCGTCAGGCAGGACAGCTTCAGTTCGCCGTCGATCATGACCGAGCAGGCGCCGCATGTCCCCTGATGGCAGCCGCCCTTGGGCGAGGTGTCGCCGAGCTTGTCGCGCAGCACCCTGATAAGCGTCGCGCCGCTGTCGACGAACTCGGCCTTCTCCTCGCCGTTCAGAGTGAACTGGACCGGAACCTTTGCCATCTTTCCTCCCTTCGACGGCTACTCCAGCGAATTTCCTGCCTACTCCAGAAGCAGGCGGCGGAAATGCACCGGAAGCACCTCTGCGCGATACCAGGCGCTCGCGATCGCGTCGGTGAGCGGCTGGATGCCCTCCCCGATGGCGGCCACCGCCGGCGCAACGTCCTCCTCCCTGAGCGTTGCGCCGGCGAGCGCCTTCTCGGCGGCCCTGGCGCGGATCGGACGATCAGCCATGCAGCCGAGCGCGATCCTCGCCTTCTCGACCTTGCCGTTCGCATCCGCGTCGAGGACCACGGCAATGCTGAGCACCGAGACGCCCTTCGGCTTTATGCGCGATACTTTTGCGAAGCGGAATTTCTCGGCAGACGGCACGTCGAAGCTGACGGATGCCACGACCTTGCCGTCGCGGCCGGCGAGAAATTCATCGATGCCGAGATCGCCCGTCGTCGTGTGAACGGTCGCGTCGAGCGCCAGCAGCGCCACGGCAAAATCGCCATAGGGCGCCGGCGCGAAGAGATTGCCGCCGACGGTCGCCATGTTGCGGATCGCGGGGCCGCCGACCGCCTTCGCCGCCCTGGCGATTGCCGACAGGCCGGGATGGCGGGCGACGGCCGACATGGTGACCGAGGCGCCCAAAGTTGCGCGGCCGGCCTCGACCTTGATCGCGGACAGGACGGGATCGATCGAGCGCACGTAAGTCGAGAAGGAGACGTCGCCTTCGTTCGTCGAACGGATGACAAGCGTGCCGCCGCCGATGTAGCGCGCGCCGCCATCTTTCAGCGCGGAGCCGGCCTCGGCGATTGTCGGATAGGTCTTCAGGGCAAGCGGCATTCCAGCCTCCTTGCTTCGATCAGCTCTGGCCTGAGAAATGGCTCTTCAACGCGTTGAAGCCGCCCTGGAAGACGTTCTCCCCCATGCCCTTGGCGAGTTCGTCGCCCTTGTCGGCCGGCGCGTCGAACTCCGACGTCCACACGGCATAAGTCCGGTCGCCGTCGGTGACGCGCTCGAGCTTCAGCGTGGCGGTATGATTCGAGATCGGCGCCGGATGTTCGATGATCGAATAGGTGGTCAGGAAATCGCCGTCCGAGAAGGCGACGAGCTTTTCGCGGATGGTCGCGCCCGAGGCGACCTTGAACTTGCGCACGGCGCCGATGTCGGTCGCCTTCCTGCCGTCCTCGATCTCGCTCTCGACCATGCGCGGATGCCAGCTTGGCAGTCCGTTGAAGTCGCGAATGCGCGCCCACACCTTTTCGACCGGCGCGTCGATGACGCTCGAAATCCTGATTTTCGGCACGCAATCCTCCCTCGATGCTGCATGGGAGTTTAGTGCGGGCTCGAAACGCGCGCTTATCAATGCGTCTCGATCCCTTATCGCAGAGTCTGAAAAATGGTCGTTTGCCGCATGTCGTTATCCCAAAACCGGGTCCCACTTTTGGGCGACATGCGTTAGGCCGCGCTCTGCATCGCTTCGCGGTAGAGCGTCGGCGGCACGCCGGCATGGTCGCGAAAGAAGCGCGTGAAATTGCCCTGAGTGGTGAAGCCGAGATTCCAGGCGACCGCAGTCAGCGGCTCGCTCGACCACTGGAGCTGCCTCAGCGCCTCCTGCATGCGCAGCGTGTTCCAATAGACGTTGGGGGTCAGGCTGGTCTGCTCCTTGAACAGCGCAAAGAAGTGCGGCCGCGACAGGCCAACGTTTCTGGCAACTTCGTCGAAACAGATGCGCTCGCAGATATTGGCCTTCATCAGTTGGATCGCGTTGAGAACGCGGCGATCCATGCCGTCATGGCCGGCGGCGCGGGCGCGACGCGGGCGGACCGAATCGGCGGCGTCAGCCAGGCTGTCGATCAGCCGCTCGATCTCGTAGAGCGCCAGTTCGTCGACATCGCCGTCGCCCAGCGCCTCATAGAGCATGACTGCGGCCCGGTGCAGCCACGGTTCGATCGGGATCGCGGCATCGGCGAAGACCGGCTGGCCTCGGATCGCGCCGCGCCGGCGGTGGAACCATTCCGGATCGATGTAGAAGGCGAGAAATTTTCCTGGGCGTCCGTCGGCCGAAAGCGCGTGGCTGTGCGGCTGCAAGGAGTTGATGCCGGCGGCGATATCAGGCCCGAGCCCGACCTTCTCGCTGCCGACCGTCATCTCGCCCGCGGCGCCTTCGAGCCACAGGATGATGTGCGCCTCGGCATGGGCATGGGTAACGAAATCGCTGGCGACATTGAGCACGGAGACGTGCCCGAACGCCCCGCGAAAAAGCCGGATCGAGTTGGCCATCTGCTTCCTCCCGGGGCTTCGTACCTTGTTCCAGCCGCTTCCCCGTCGGCGAAAATACTGATGCGCGGCGCCGGGCGCGTCAATACGGCCATGCTCTCCTTTCTGCTCCCTGCCCTCGCCTGACGTTGTGCAGCGCAGCACATTTTCTCCCTTGCGTGTTTAGTAAATTGGGGTTCAACTAAACAAATTACTCAACATCGCCCGGACAGAACCACGGGCGGGTCGAGACCCCGGGAGGAGAACCGGGGATCGGTTTCGAGGCTGTCATCCAGGCGGTCTCGCTAATGGGAGGTAGGCATGAAATCGACATTGAAAGTGTCGTTCGGCCTGGCTGCGGGGCTTGCCGCCTCGACCGCCATGACGGGCGCTTCGCAGGCCGAAGACCTGACGCTTTGCTGGGCCGCATGGGACCCGGCGAACGCGCTGGTCGAACTGTCGAAAGACTTCACCGCCGAGACCGGCATCGGCATGAAGTTCGAGTTTGTCCCGTGGACGAACTATGCCGACCGCTTCCTCAACGAGCTGAACTCGAAGGGCAAGCTCTGCGACCTGATCATCGGCGACAGCCAATGGATCGGCGGCTCGGCCGAGAACGGCCACTACGTGAAGCTCAACGATTTCTTCGACAAGGAAGGGATCAAGATGAGCGACTTCGTCGACGCTACCGTCGTCGGCTATTCGCAGTGGCCGAAGAACACGCCGAACTACTGGTCGCTGCCGGCCTTTGGCGATGTGGTCGGCTGGACCTATCGCAAGGACTGGTTCGCCAAGCCCGAGATTCAGGCGGCGTTCAAGGAGAAATATGGCCGTGACCTGGCCGTCCCCGCGACTTTCGCCGAGCTGAGGGACATTTCGGAATTCTTCCAGGGCCGCGAGGTGGACGGCAAGAAGGTCTACGGCGCCTCGATCTATACCGAGCGCGGCTCCGAGGGCGTCACCATGGGCGTCATGGACGTCCTCTATTCCTTCGGCTTCAAGTACGAGAACCCCGACAAGCCCTACGACATGGAGGGCTTCGTCAACTCCGAGAAATCGGTGAAGGGCCTCGAGTTCTACAAGGCGCTCTACGACTGCTGCACCCCGCCGGGCGCCTCCAACAGCTACATGGGCGAAGGCATCGATGCCTTCAAGTCAGGCCAGGTGGCGTTGCACATGAACTTCGCCTTCACCTGGCCCGGCCTGCAGAAGGACGAGATGGTCGGCGGCGAGAAGGTAGGCTTCTTCGCCAACCCGGCGGGTCCCGACGGCGAGCAGTTCGCACAGCTCGGCGGCCAGGGCATCTCGGTCGTGTCCTATTCGAACAAGCAGGACGCCGCTCTGCAATACATCAAGTGGTTCGCCAACCCCGACGTGCAGAAGAAGTGGTGGTCGCTCGGCGGCTTCTCCTGCCTGAAGGCGGTGGTCGAGGATCCGACCTTCCCCGACAGCCAGCCCTACGCCAAGACCTTCCTCGACTCGATGGCGATCGTGAAGGACTTCTGGGCCGAGCCGAGCTACGCCTCGCTGCTCCAGGCATCGCAGAAGCGCTTCCATGACTATGTGGTGGCCGGACAGGGCACCGCGAAGGAAGCCCTCGACGGCCTCGTCGCCGACTGGACGGAAGTCTACGAGGACGACGGCAAGATGTAAGCCTCCCAGGCCCGCTCCGCGCCGTGTAAAGTGGCGCGGGGCGGAGACATCCGAGACATGCAAGAACTGGCGTCCAGCGGAAAATCTGTCGTGACCGACACCACCTCGTCGATATTGGATCGGGCGGCGGAAGCTGCGGCGCGGGCTACCCCCGACAGCCTGGCCAAGCGCGTGCGCGGGCTGTCCGACCGCATGGTAGCCTGGATTTTCATCGCGCCGACGATCGTGCTCTTGCTCGCCATCAACATCTTTCCGTTGATCTGGGCGATCCAGCTCTCCTTCACCAACTACCGCGCCAACCGGCCGAACGAGCCCATCAAGAATATCGGCCTCTCCAACTATTCGCGCATCCTGAACGACACCGATACCTGGCTCGCCATGCAGGCGACCGCGCATTTCGTGTTCTGGACGATCCTGCTGCAGACGCTGATCGGCTTCACGCTCGCCTATCTGATCGATCGCAAGTTCCGGGGACACGCGTTGTGGACAACCATCATCCTGGTGCCGATGATGCTGTCGCCGGCGGTGGTCGGCAATTTCTGGCGCTTCCTGTACGAGCCGCAGATCGGGCTCTTTTCCTACGTCGTCTCGTTCTTCACCGGCATCCCGACGACCGATATCCAGATGCTCTCCAGCGTGTCGCTGGCGCCCTGGGCGATCATCATCGTCGATACCTGGATGTGGACGCCCTACGTGATGCTGATCTGCCTCGCCGGCCTGCGATCCATTCCGGACTACATATACGAGGCGGCCGAGGTCGACCGCGCCTCCAACTGGCGGCAGTTCTGGTCGATCACGCTGCCGATGGCGCTGCCCTTCATCATGCTCGCCGTGCTCTTCCGCGGCATCGAGAATTTCAAGATGTTCGACATGGTGAACCTGCTCACCGGCGGCGGGCCGGGATCGACCACGGAAGTCGCCTCGATCACGCTGAAGCGCGAGGCGTTCGAGAAATGGCGCACCGGCTTCTCCTCGGCCTTCGCCATCATCCTCTTCGTCGCGGTGTTCGGCCTCGCCAACATCTACGTCAAAGTGCTGAACAGGGTGAAAAGCCGATGAGCGCCGCCGCCCATTCGGTCGTCGAGCCGAGCACGACCTCGAAGCGGGTCGCCGCAGCGCTGGTCGTCGTCTATGCGCTGATCTCGATGATCCCGCTGTTCTGGATCTTCGCGACCAGCCTCAAGACGCCGCCGGATTCGATCGCCTATCCGCCGAAGCTGGTCTTCACCCCGTCGGTCGAAGGCTACTGCAACCTCTTCACGACGCGCACCAGGCAGACGCCGGAATACATAAATTCGCTGCCGCCGGCGAGCAACTTCTGCGACGAGGTGACCCGCAAGCGCAACATGGTGATTGCCGGCCCTTCGAACTTCCTGCCGCGCTTCGTCAACTCGCTGGTCATCGCATTCGGCTCCACTTTCTGCGCCGTGTTCCTCGGCACGCTCGCGGCCTATGGCTTCTCGCGCTTCCGCGTGCCGCTCGCCGACGACCTCATGTTCTTCATCCTGTCGACGCGCTTCATGCCGCCGATCGCGGTGGCGATCCCGATCTACCTGATGTACCGCGAGCTCGGCCTCTCAGACACCGCGCTCGGCATGATCCTGCTCTACACGGCCGTGAACGTGTCGCTGGCGGTATGGCTCTTGAAGGGCTTCATCGACGAAATCCCGCGCGAATACGAGGAGGCCGCGATGATCGACGGCTACACGCGGCTGCAGGCGTTCCGCAAGGTGGTGCTGCCGCAGGCCACCACCGGCATCGCGGCCACCGCGATCTTCTGCCTGATCTTCGCCTGGAACGAATACGCCTTCGCCTCGCTGCTGACGTCCGGCACGGCGCAGACGGCGCCGCCCTTCATCCCCACCATCATCGGCGAAGGCGGGCAGGACTGGCCGGCGGTGGCGGCGGGCACGACCGTGTTCCTCGTGCCGATCCTCGTCTTCACCATCCTGCTCAGGAAGCAGCTCCTGCGCGGCATCACATTCGGGGCGGTGCGGAAATGAGCGCGGCAACGACAAAGAAGCGCCGCTCGAACTGGCCCGTCTGGCTGCGCCGCGGACTGCTGGAGAACATCGCGACCGCCATCATCGGCATCGGCTTCCTGATGCTGTTCCAGCCCTTCGCGCTGTCGCTCTACACATGGTCGTTCGCCACCATGCTGTTCGGCACCGCGATGTTCATCATCGTCTCGAAGTTTCCGGAGTAGGCGATGGCGGAGATACGCGTCCAGAACCTCAGGAAGGAATTCGGGTCGTTCGTCGCGGTCCAGGATTCCAACTTCGTCGTCAAGGATGGCGAGTTCTTCGTCATGCTCGGCCCGTCGGGCTGCGGCAAGACGACGACGCTGCGAATGATCGCAGGGCTCGAACTGCCGACCGGCGGACAGATCCTGCTCGGCGGCGATGAAGTAACGATGCTGCGCGCACGGGAACGCGACATCGCCTTCGTTTTCCAGCTCTTTGCGCTCTATCCGCACATGAACGTGCGCAAGAACATGGGCTTTCCGCTGCTCGCGCAGGGCATGCCGAAAGCCGAGATCAAGAG
>DATDJN010000317.1:0-6747 GCA_036520515.1 Rhizobiaceae bacterium | reverse complement strand
GGCCGACGCGCTCCATCGCTGCACCTATGCCGAGGAAGACCTGTTTTATTCTTACCGCCGCGCCACCCACCGCTCCGAGGCGGATTACGGGCGTCATGTTTCAGCGATTGTCCTGGAGCAAATTTGATGGCTCTGCACTTTGAACGTTCCGAATTCGATGCCCGCCGCGACCGGCTGCTCGTCGAGATGACCGAGAAGAAGCTCGACGCGGTGCTGCTCTTCGCCCAGGAGAGCATGTACTGGCTGACCGGCTACGACACGTTCGGTTTCTGCTTCTTCCAGTCGCTGGTGGTGAAGTCCGACGGCTCGATGGTGCTGCTCACCCGCTCGGCCGACCTGCGCCAGGCGCGCCACACCTCCATCATCGAGAACGTCGTTTTGTGGACCGACCGCGAGGGCGCCAACCCGGCGGTCGACCTGCGCAATCTGCTGAACGACCTCGACCTGCTCGGCAAGCGCATCGGCGTCGAATACGACACGCACGGCCTCACCGCCTATAACGGCCGTCGGCTGGACGAGCAGCTCCAGACCTTCGGCCAGATCGCCGACGCCTCGGGCATCGTCAGCCGCCTGCGCCTGTTCAAGAGCCCGGCCGAGATCGCCAAGGCGGAAAGGGCAGCCGCGCTCGCCGACGAGGCGCTCGACGCAGCCCTTCCGCTGATCAGGCAGGGCGGCGACGAGGCGGCGATCCTGGCCGCCATGCAGGGCGCGATCTTCGCCGGCGGCGGCGACTACCCGGCCAATGAATTCGTCATCGGCTCGGGTCCGGACGCGCTGCTCTGCCGCTACAAGGCGGGCCGCCGCAAGCTCTCCAAGAACGACCAGCTCACGCTCGAATGGGCCGGCGTCTTCCATCACTACCACGCCGCCATGATGCGCACGGTGCTGACCGGCAAGCCGACCAAGCGCCATCTGGAACTCTTCGAAGCTGCCCGCGACGCGCTGCTGGCCGTCGAGAAGGCGATGATGCCCGGCAACACATTCGGCGACGTCTTCGACGCCCACGCCCGTACCATGGAGGCGCACGGCCTGACCAAGCACCGGCTGAACGCCTGCGGCTATTCGCTCGGTGCCCGCTTCACGCCGTCCTGGATGGACATGCCGATGTTCTACCAGGGCAATTCCGAGCCGATCGCGCCGAACATGACGCTGTTCGCCCATATGATCATCATGGATTCGGAAACCGAGACCGCGATGACCCTGGGCCGCACCTACCTGACGACGGAATCGCAGCCCAAGCCGCTTTCCCGCCATGATCTCGACTTGATCGTACAGTGACGATAGGGATGATATTGCCAGCCGGCATCGGACAGGAAGGGGCGAAGCGGCTTTGGGGCGGAACTGGTGTTCTGGCAGCGTCTGTGTATTGCGTAAATGGGAGATCGAGGGCATGAGGCGACTGCCGCTCCTGGCCGGATGGTTCTTTGCCGCGTTAGCCCTATCCGCCTGCAACAGCACGCAGGATGTGCTGGAACCTTCGGCGATCGCCGCCTCTCCACCTGCGCCCGGAGCCCTCCAGTCTGAAAACGAGGCAGGCGCCATTCCGGTCCAGAACGCATCGGCCAGCGCCACCGCTGCGCTGAACCCCGGCATCGCCGCGCGCACGCGCCTGCGCTTCGATCCCATAGTCGGGGCCACCGTCGAGATTGCCACTCCCCTGACAGAACGGCTGGCCCAGCGCGCCCGGGCGCGCGGCATCACGCTTGCCGGCAGCGCCGATTCCGCGACCACCCACGTGCTCAAGGGCTATTTCTCGACGCTGACCGAGGGTGGCCAGACCACCGTCATCTATGTCTGGGACGTCTACGACGCCTCCGGGAACCGGCTTCACCGCATAAACGGCCAGCAGAAGGCGCCTGCTGGCAGGGGAGAGGGATGGGCCTCGGTTCCGCCCCAGACCATGCAGGCTATAGCGGATTCAACCGTCGACCAGCTTGCCTCCTGGCTCGGCAGCAACACCGGCTGACGCGCCGGGAAGCTGAATCTTTGGATTAATTCACGGCTGCCGCTTGCAATGGCGGTGCTTGCCGTTAAAAGCCCGATCATTATTTAGGCCACGCTGCCGAGACGCTTCATGAAACTTTTCGCGGGCAATTCCAACCGGGTTCTGGCCGAGGGCGTCGCGCGCTACCTCAACATACCGATCGGAAAGGCGAGCGTCAGACGCTTCGCCGACCAGGAGATTTTCGTCGAAATCCAGGAAAACGTGCGCGGCGAGGATGTCTTCATCCTCCAGTCGACCTCTTTCCCGACGAACGATCACCTGATGGAACTGCTCATCATGATCGATGCGTTCATGCGCTCCTCGGCGCGTCGCATCACTGCGGTGATTCCCTATTTCGGCTACGCCCGCCAGGATCGCCGGGCCTCGGGCCGCACGCCGATCTCGGCCAAGCTGGTCGCCAACATGATCGCGCGAGCCGGCGCCAACCGGGTGCTGACGCTCGACCTGCATGCCGGGCAGATCCAGGGCTTCTTCGACATCCCGACCGACAACCTCTTCTCGGTGCCGGTGATGTCGCGCGACATCAAGGCGAAATACAAGCAGCTCGGCAACGTCGTGGTCGTCTCCCCCGACGTCGGTGGCGTGGTGCGCGCGCGTGCGCTCGCCAAGCGCATCGACGCCCAGCTCGCCATCGTCGACAAGCGCCGCGAGCGCCCGGGTGAATCCGAGGTGATGAACATCATCGGCGAGGTCGATGGGAAGGACTGCCTGCTGATCGACGACATCGTCGATTCCGGCGGAACGCTCTGCAACGCAGCCGACGCCCTGCTCGCCAACGGCGCCACCAGCGTCACCGCCTACATCACCCATGGCGTGCTTTCCGGGGGCGCCATCGCGCGCATCGCCGGCTCCAAGCTGCAGGAACTCGTCATCACCGACTCGATCCAGCCCACGTCCAGCATCGATTCCGCGTCCAACATCCGCGTCGTCTCCATCGCCGACCTGATCGGCGAGGCGATCTCGCGCACGGCGACCGAGGAATCCGTTTCCAGCCTGTTCGACTGAGGCAGGCCGCCCATCGGCAGGACGGGCGAGCAGCCCGCCGCTCGCTGCCGATATGTCCTGAGCTGCCCTCGGCACGACCGCCGGCATCCGGCCCACAGCGTCGTCCCTGATCCGCGCGCCTCAGCGCACCACGCCATCCAGGAGAGGCAGGCCGATGATCGCCGCAGCGGCGATGAGGCTGTAGCAGATGCGGCGGAAGACGATCTCGTTGGTGAGGCTGAAGAGGCGCGCCCCGCTGAACAGGCCAAGTGCGAAGGTGGGGCCGATTAAGAGCGACAGCTGGACGGTCTGCCAGGTGAGAATGCCGGCAATGAGGTAGCTGGCGACCGACAGAACGCTCGATATGGCGAAATAGAGCACGATGTTGGCGCGAACGGTCTGCGGCGTGAAATTGCCGCCGAGCCAGTACGCCACCACCGGCGGCCCGCCGACCTGCGCCGCGCCGGAAAACAGCCCCGACGTCAACCCGACGGCCGCGGTCAGGCTTGCATGCGGCCGGCCATGGTAGCGCCACCCCGACATCAGCAAGGCAAGAAGAACGACGACGATGCCGACGATCGCCCAGCGGATCGTGGTGCCATCCATGTGGGTAAGCAGAAAGGTGCCGAACGGCACGCCCACCGCCGCGCCGATCGCCATCACGCCGACATTCGGCCTGTCGGCGTTGCGCCAGGCCTTCGGGACCAGCCCCGGAGTGAGGACGACGTCGACGATCAGCAGCAGGGGAACCGCCAGCTTCGGCTCGACTACCGCACTCGCTATGGGCACGAAGATGAGCGCCCCGCCGAAGCCCGAGAAACCGCGCGCGCACCCGGCAATCAGCGCGACCATGACAAGGACGACGAGGCCGCCTGGGGAAATGTCGACGGAAAAGAATTGATTCATGCTGCAGGCAAACCGTAAGCGTCGGGTGGAGCTGATATACACAAGCCGCCGGAGATGCGATCTGCCAGCATGGATTTGGCGCATGGCCAGGCCGCGGAACGCATGTCTTGCGCCATAAGCCGGCTTCCGCTATAGCACCGCCACCCGCGTAGACACCCTTGGAGGCAACGCGGATGAGGGCCGCGGATTCCGCGGCTTTCGACATTTTCGGAACCCCGCTGCGGCGGAGTCGGAAAATGCTCCAGTAAACGCGAAAGGAAAAGCCATGAGCCACGATACGTACGAGCTCAAGGCCGAAGCGCGCGAACAGGTCGGTAAGGGGTCCGCCCGTGCAGTTCGCCGCAATGGCCAGATACCAGCAGTCATCTACGGCGACAAGCAGCCCCCCCTGGCGATCGCCGTGTCCTGGAAGGACATCTACTACAAGATTCACGGCGGTGGTTTCCTGACCACGGTCGCCACGATCGACGTCGGCGGCAAGAAGATTCAGGTCCTGCCGAAGGACTTCCATCTCGACCCGGTCAGCGACAGCCCGATCCACGTCGACTTCCTGCGCGTGGGCAGGAACACCGAAGTCAACGTCAACGTTCCGGTCCACTTCATCAACGAGGAGAAGTCGCCTGGCCTGAAGCGCGGCGGCGTGCTGAACATCGTCCGTCACGAGGTCGAGTTCCACTGCCCGGCCAATGCGATCCCGGAATTCATCACGGTCGACCTCGACGGCACCAATATCGGCGACTCGATCCACATCTCGTCGGTCAAGCTGCCGGCTGGCGTCAAGCCTGTCATCGCCGATCGCGACTTCACCATCGCGACCGTTGCCGGCTCGTCGGCGATGAAGCCGGAGGTCGCCGAGAGTGCCGAGGCCGCTCCGGCTGCCGAGGGCGAGACCGCCGAAGAGAAGTAAGTTCGGGTCCGGAGGGCCGCGTCGATGCTGCTTTACGCAGGCCTCGGCAATCCGGGTGCGAAATACGCCAACAACCGGCACAATGTCGGTTTCATGGCGGCGGACGCTATCGCCCGCCGCCATTCCTTTTCGCCCTGGCAGAAGAAATTCCAGGCCGAGATCGCCGAGGGCAGGATCGACGGCGAGAAGGTGCTGCTGATCAAGCCGCAGACCTTCATGAACCTGTCCGGCCAGGCCGTCGGCGAGGCACTGCGCTTCTACAAGCTCGAGCCTTCGGCGGTGACGGTCTTCTACGACGAGATCGAGCTTGCGGCCGGCAAGGTCAGGGTCAAGAGGGGCGGCGGCGCCGCCGGCCATAACGGCATCCGCTCGCTCGACCAGCATATCGGCAAGGAATACCGCCGCGTCCGCATCGGCGTCGGCCATCCCGGCAAGGAGCTGGTGCACGGCCATGTGCTCGGCGATTTCGCCAAGGCCGACCGCGAATGGCTAGACGTGCTGCTCGACGCCATCGCCGACCATGCCGGCTTCCTCGCCAAGGGCGACGAGAACGGCTTCATGAACAAGATCACGCTGGCCCTGCGCGAAAAGCTGCAGCCGACCGGCGAGGATGACCGCCCGCCGCCCAAGCCCGCCAAGGCCAGGCCGCAGAGCCACATCCGCCAGGCACGGCCGCAGAAGCCCGACATCAAGCTGCCCGAAACCGGCCCGATGGCCGCCATGCTGAAGAAGCTGCTCGGCAAGGAGTAGCTTCCGCGGCACGGCTTGGCCTATCCGGCGCTCAATTGAATATTTAACGCCGCTGCACTATATCACGAAAACACGAACCTCGTGTTTTTGGGGCTTCCCATGAAGAACATAACCATCTCGATGGATGACGATCTCGCGCAGCGTGCTCGAGTTGCCGCTGCTCGGGCGGGCAAGAGCGTCTCAAAATATCTGTCGGAAGCCGCACGGCAGAAGATCGACGCGGACGAGGCGGCCGCGGGTGCGCGCAACCTTCAACTGGAAGCCCTGGAACGCATCCTGACCATGCCCAAGTGGGACGTTACCGAGAATGGCAGGATGCCGACTGCTGAGGAGCGGAATGCCCGCCGCTAAGGTTTTTGTCGACACCAACGTATTGCTATATGTCCATGACAAGAAGGTCGGGGAACGATCAGGCGTGGCCTTGGCATGGATTTTCGCGCTGGCGGAAAGACGTTCTATCTGCATCAACATGCAGGTTCTTAACGAACTTGCCTACGTTTTGCTGCGAAAGCGCTGGTTGCCATCGGCGGAGGCGACTTTCCACGCTGTCGATCAACTCGTCGCATGGGGCAATTATCCGCTTACCCGCGAAATCGTTTCAAGAGCACGCCGCCTTCACATCCGCTACGGCTGCTCTTGGTGGGACTGCCTGCTCCTCGCATCTGCCCTCGAGCTGGGTTGCACGCATTTCCTTTCCGAAGATTTGCAGGACGGCCAGCGCATCGACAGCTTGACGATCGTCGATCCTTTCGCCCATAGCCCTGAACAAATTCTGACTTCCCTGTAGGACGAAAAAAACCATGGGTTTCAAATGCGGCATCGTTGGGCTGCCCAACGTTGGCAAGTCCACGCTTTTCAATGCGCTGACGCGCACGGCCGCCGCGCAGGCTGCCAACTATCCCTTCTGCACGATCGAGCCGAACACCGGCGAGGTGGCCGTCCCCGATCCCAGGCTGAAGGAGATCGCGAGAATCGCCGGCTCGAAGGAGATCATCCCGACCCGCATCTCCTTCGTCGACATCGCGGGCCTGGTGCGCGGCGCCTCGAAGGGCGAAGGCCTCGGCAACCAGTTCCTCGCCAACATCCGCGAGGTCGACGCCATCGTGCATGTGCTGCGCTGCTTCGAGGATGACGACATCACCCATGTCGAGGGCCGCATCGACCCGGTCGCCGACGCCGAGACCGTCGAGACCGA
>DATDJN010000316.1:0-5009 GCA_036520515.1 Rhizobiaceae bacterium | reverse complement strand
CGGCTTCCTCGGCGTCGGCGAGAAAGAAGTCGCTGTCGGCAGTGACAACCTTGCGTTCATGACCGATGCCGACGGCAACAAGTACCTCTATACGACCTTCACCAAGGAGCAGCTCGACGCGGCGGCAGCCTACGACAAGGGCTCTTATGCTGAGAAGCGCAACGACCAGCGCCTGATGATGACCCGCTAACGGCCGTCCATCTGCCAGGCTTGGAGCCCGCGCCTCACGGCGCGGGCTTCTTGCGTCTCATACCCTCGACAGCGCGGCGGGCGCGCCGACGACCCCGCTATCCGTCAGCGCCGATAGCGCGAGCGACTGGTCGAGATGCTCGGCGCGCCAGGCAAGCAACCGCTCGGCGAGTTCCAGCCGCACCGGCAGGAAGGCCGGGTCGCCGGCCAGATTGTCGAGTTCACCGGGATCGGTTTCGAGATCGTAGAGGAGCGGCGGAAGCCCGCCGCCGAAATGCACGTATTTGAAGCGCTCCATGCGTAAAACCGCCAGATTGCATTGCTGCGGCTTCAGGCCGAAGTGCTTTTCGGCCGCGGCGCTCTCGACCGAGCGGAAGTCGAACTCCCAATGCGCTCCGTCGCGCCAGCCCCGAGGAGCTTTGCCATCGAGGAAGGGAGTAAGCGACCGGCCGTCGAGATGCGCCGGCGGGGCCGCGCCGAGCAGTTCGAGCAGCGTCGGCATGATGTCGACGGCCTCGGTGAAATGGCGCACCTGTGTGCCCGCCGCCTTCTTGCGGCCGGGATCGCGCACGATCAGCGGTATGTGATAGCTCTGGTCGAAGAAGCCGCCCTTGCCCAATAGGAAATGGTCGCCCATCATCTCGGCATGGTCTGAGGTGAGGATGACGATCGTGTCGTCCCAGGCTCCTTTCGCCTTCACCGCATTCCAGATGCGGCCGAGCTGCGCGTCCATCTCCGAGATCATGCCCCAGTATAGCGCGCGGATGGCGCGGAACTCGGTCTCGCCGAAGTCTCGCACCTTGCCCTTCATGCCGGGCAGGAAATCCGACTTCTTCTGGTCGCGCATCGTGTAGTCGAGATAGGGATGCGCCGCGGCTTCGTCGCTCCAGCCCTCGCTCCGTGCGAAGGCCGGTCCGTCCGCGGGATCATAGAGCGTGTTGTAGGGCTCGGGCACGATGAAGGGCGGATGCGGGCTGAGGAAGGAGAGATGCGCGAACCAGTGCCCGTCCTGCTCGCCCAGCCAGCGGATGAACTCGCCGGCCAGGAAGGCCGTGGGCGTCTCGTCGGCCGCATAGACCGGCGGCGCGTTGTTGACGGTCTTGCCGACGCCCTTCGCCGGGCGGTGTATGTCGGGAAAACCGGCGGAGGAATCGACGCCGCGCGCCGCCAGCCAGGAGAGCCATTGCTTCTGGTGCTCGGGAAGCGCCTGGCGGACGGTGAAGCCCGGCAGAACGCCCTCGTAGCTCTTCAGCAGCGGATCGCCCGGCGCCAGATAGCGGGGATCCGGCGCGACGTCGGTGTAGCCGAAGAGCGTCGGATCGTAGCCGAGGGCGCGGGCAGCAAGCGCGATGTTGCCGTGACGGGCGTCGAGCGGGCTGCCGTTCCGGCAGACGCGGTTGTTCATCTGGTAAAGGCCCGTGTAGAGGCAGGCCCGCGCCGGCGAACAAGGAGCCGCGCCGCCGTAGTGGCGTCGAAAGAGCACCCCTTCGGCCGCCAGCGCATCCGCGTTCGGCGTCCGCACCACCGGGTGCCCCACGGCGGACATGCTGTCGCCCCGCCACTGGTCGCAGGTGATCAAAAGGACGTTAGGTTTCCTCGGCGCCATGAGGGTCCTCTGGGCATTGCGCGGTCATGCTGGGATAAGAAATGGCGGAATGACAACGATGAACGGCGTTTTCGCGTCCAAGATGGAAGCGAAAATGCGGCCGCTGGCAAGCGGAGTGCGGAGACCGGGACTCGATAGGGAAGATCGTTCACAAATAGAGAACAGTCCATAACAGGCCGACCCACTAGCGGTGAACGTCGTGATGGACAAGATAAGGCCAAGCAAGCGGCGACGCTGCCACACCCAAAAGAGGAGCTGCAAGTGCTCAACCAGATCAAAGGCCTGCACCACGTCACCTCGATGGCGAAGGATGCGCTCGAGAACAATGATTTCTTCACCCACAAGCTTGGCCTGCGACGCGTCAAGAAGACCGTCAACTTCGACGCGCCGGATGTCTACCACCTCTATTATGCGGACGAGGTGGGCACGCCGGGCTCGGTGATGACCTATTTTCCTTTCCCGCACATCGCCAAGGGGCGGCCGGGCGTCGGCGAGGTCGGCACCACCGTGTTCTCCGTTCCGGAAGGCACGCTCGGCTACTGGCAGGAGCGCTTCGAGAAGGAAGGCGTGGAAGGCCTCAAGGCCGAGACCCTCTTCGGCGAGAACCGGCTGCATTTCGATGGTCCCGACGGCGACGGCTTTGCTCTCGTCGAGGCCAAGGGCGATAAGCGCGCGCCTTGGGTCAAGGGCGGCGTGCCGGCCGACGAGGCGATCCGCGGCTTCCATTCCGCTTCCTTGAGGCTGCGTGACGCCGGCCGTACCGAGGAACTCCTGAAGTTCATGGGCTACGAGAATGTCGACCAGGCCGGCAATGTGAAGCGTCTCGCCCTCAAGGATGGCAACGGCGCCGACATCATCGACATCGAGACGCTGCCTGGCGCGCCCTTCGCCGATCTCGGCGCCGGGTCGGTGCACCATATCGCCTTCGCGGTCGAGAACCGCGCCAAGCAGCTCGAGGTCCGCAAGGCGCTTGTCGACACCGGCTACCAGGTCACGCCGGTCATCGACCGCGACTATTTCTGGGCGATCTATTTCCGCACGCCCGGAGGCGTGCTGTTCGAGGTCGCCACCAACGAGCCGGGCTTCGACCGCGACGAGGATACCGCCCATCTCGGCGAGGCGCTGAAGCTGCCGACCCAGCATGCGCATCTGCGCGACTACCTGGAAAAGCACCTGCAGCCGCTCGGCAACTGACCGGAGACAAGCCATGTCGATCGACAGCTACGTCCACAAGGTCTTGCCCGGTTCGCCGGGCGGACCTCTCCTCTTCACCCTTCACGGCACCGGCGCCGACGAGAGCCAGTTCCTCGGTCTGGCACGGGAGCTTCTGCCGACCGCCACGATCGTGTCGCCGCGCGGCGACGTATCCGAATATGGCGCGGCGCGCTTCTTCCGGCGCAGCGGCGAGGGCGTCTACGACATGGACGACCTTGCCCGCGCCACCGGGAAGATGGCGGCGTTCGTTCGCTCGCATGTCGAGGCTGCAAAACCCTCGGCGGTGCTCGGCCTCGGCTATTCCAACGGCGCCAACATCCTGGCCTCGGTCGTGTTCGCCGGTCCGGCCCTGTTCGACGCCGCCGTGCTGATGCACCCGCTGATCCCGTTCGAGCCTGTCATCGACGGCGATCTCGCCGGGCGGCGCGTGCTGATCACGGCCGGTCGCCGCGATCCGATCTGCCCGCCCAACCTGACCGCGCGGCTCGAAGCGCATTTGCGTGCAAAGGGCGCCGATGCCAGGATTGAATGGCACGAAGGCGGACACGAGATAAGGCAGAACGAGATCGAGGCGGCCAGGCTGTTCCTGCAAGCCGCGCACCTGAGCGGAGCGATGTGATGAGCGACCAGACTGAAAGCGCGGCGATCGAGTTCGAGGACAGGGGGTCGAAGGGCCGTTACTTTCTCCGTTCGCCTGATGGCGATGAGGCGGAGATGACGTTCACGACGGTCGGCGAGCGCCAGATCATCATAGACCATACCGAAGTGCCGGATGCCTTCAGGGGGCAGGGCGCCGGGCTGCGCCTGGTGACGCGCGCGGTCGAGGATGCGCGGGCGGCCGGAAAGAAGATCATCCCGCTCTGCCCCTTCGCCGCCTCCCAGTTCCGCCGCCATCCGGAATGGGCCGACGTGCTGAAGACCTGATCGGAACCAGAGGCGTGCCGGCGGCTTAACGATGCAAGGCCGGAGGATCGAATGAGCGAAGCCGAGATCGTGCTCGAGCGCAACGGAGGTCGGGGCCGCTATCTGCTTGCCCTGCCGGGCAGCGAACCGGCGCGGCTCACCTTCATCGAGACCGGCCCCGACCATATCGCCATCGACTACAGCTTCGTTCCGCCCGCCTGGCGCGGGCGCGGGCGCGGCATAGCGCTGAAGCTGGTCGCGCGCGCGGTCGAGGACGCCCGCGCCAAGGGCTTCAAGATCACGCCCCTTTGCGGCTATGTAGCCGCCGAGTTCCGCCATCATCCGCAGTGGGCGGACGTGCTGGAGCGGTGACCAGCCGTTCCGGAGCGCTATACCTCGGCCGGGGTTCCCGCTTCAATCATGCCCGAATCTGCCTGAATTTCGAGAAACAAAAAGGATACGCGGTCATAAAGATGCAGCATCGGGCGGAAACATAGCCATCCTATCTTGGCTGTCATCCAATGAAGCCGAGAGCAAGGTCATGGCAATGTCCGCCATCGTTGAAAAAGAATTCGACCGCAACCTCAAGCCGCGCGAGCGTCATCGCGGTTTTCCGAAGCTTGCGCTTCGTCAGCGCAGCGCCGACCACCCGATGATCATGTTCTTCCTCGTGGTGGCGGCTGCCTTCACGGCGATGGCCGTGGTGCCGCCATCGGGCGCCGCCTTCGCCACCTTCGAGGCGCCGGTCGTCGGCTCCGCCCCGGCAAAGGCCGACACGCCGAAGAATGTCGGCCTGTCTGAAACGGAGATCGCCTGCCATGGGCAGATCTGGGGCGCGGAAAACACGCAATGCCTGGCTGCGATCGCCCACGAATCCGGCCGCGCCGGCGGCCGCAATGTCCGGGTCCTCGCAGGAGCCTGAACTCCAGAAACCACGAAATCCTCCCGCCGCGCACCTAGAGCGGGATGAGATTACCTTCGGTCATAGCCGGAATTTGCAAAGTAGTTTGAACACTCGACGGGGGTGACGCGGTTGAGGATGTGTCCGATCGCCTCGCAGACGGTTTCGACGCTGCGCTTTGCGGCCTTTCGCAGC
>DATDJN010000315.1:0-10968 GCA_036520515.1 Rhizobiaceae bacterium | reverse complement strand
CAGGAGCATGTTGATCTCGGCCTGGCTCTTGGAGTGGCAACCCTTGCGCTTGCCGACGCCGAGCCGCTCGGCGTCGCGCCGGCCCATGGCGGCGACCGCCTCCGGCACCAGCGCGTCATAGACGATCACGTCGGCTTCCATCAGCAGGCGCTGCGCGCGCAGCGTCAGAAGATCTTGCGCGCCAGGCCCGGCGCCGACAAGCGCGACATGGCCGCGTGGGCCGGTCGAGCGCGACAGCAGTTCGGAAGCGGCGCGGCGCGCGCCTGACGGGTCTCCGGCCTCGATTGCCTTTGCTGGCGCGCCGGCGAAGAACTCGCTCCAGAAGGCGCGGCGCGGACTGCCCTTGGGTAGTAGCTTTTCAGCCTTGTCGCGCAGCGAGATTGCCAGCGTCGCGAGGGGGCCAAGCGACGGCGACAGCAGTTGATCGATCTTCGCGCGCACCATCTGCGCGAGCACAGGGCCGGCGCCCTCGGTACCGATGGCAACCGCAAGCGGCGCACGGTTGACGATGGCCGGCGTGAAGAAGTCGCAGAGGTCCGGCCGGTCGACGGCGTTCACCGGAATGGCGGCTGCGCGGGCATCCTCGGAGACGCGGCGGTCGAGCGCTTCGTCACCTGTCGCAGCAAACACGAGCGCCGCGCCGTCCAGATGGGCAGGCATGTACGCAGCTTCGACATGGTCGGCGCCGTTGGCGATGATCCAGTCGCACAGGGCAGGTTCGGCATCCGGGGCGACGACCCTGAGCCTCGCTGCCGACTGGGACAGCAGGCGCACCTTGGCAAGCGCCTCGTCGCCGCTGCCGACGACGACCACGACTTCGCCATCGACCCGCATGAATATGGGGAAGGCGTTTAGCCTGGGCGTGTCCTTGGTCATTGTGGATTCCGAGAGTTAAGCCGCTGTTCTACCCACAAGTGGCTGAAATCCAAAGCAATGCAGTCGCTTACCCTCGACGGCGGCGCAATCGCTTTTTTGCGAAGCCCGCGCCGCGAAGAAAAATATTCCCGGCGAAGTTTCGAACGTGGTTTGTGCATGCCCGGCTGGCCCGAGAGTGCCGCTGCGGGAACTCCAACTGACGGGCCGCGTTGAAATTCACACCCCAAACAGGAGAGTCATCATGGACCGCATCGCCCTCAAAACTGGACTGTGGCTGGTGGTGGCGGACGGGGAGAAGGCACTGTTCCTGCGCAACGAGGGCGACGCGAGTTATCCGAATTTCCAGGTCGTGCGCGAGATGGAACAGGAGAACCCGCCTACCCGCGAACAGGGTGTCGACAGGCCGGGCCGCCGCAGCGACGGACCCTCGGCACACAACAGCGCTTACGCCGAGACGGACTGGCAGCGTCTGGGAAAGGAACGCTTCGCCGACGAGATCGCCGGGCGCCTGTACAAGATGGCGCATCGCGGCGACTTCAAGGAGATCGTGCTGATCGCGCCGCCCCTGATACTGGGCGAACTGCGCAAGAAGCTGCATCGGGAAGTATCGGAGAAAGTGGTCGGCGAAATTCCCAAGACCCTCACCAACCACGCCGTCCATGATATCGAGAGGCTTCTGATCGCCGCCTGAGGCCGGACGGTCCGCAGCATATATCTGTATATATCTGTGGTCCCCGGACGTCCGAAATTTAAGCCAAGGCGTCGACAAATCCTTGGCGTTCGGCTTGCGTTGGGGCGCACCGGTCACCCATAGTGCGTACGTTGCCGTTCGGCACAGCTCACCTATCGATGCACTTTCTGGGAAGGCCGCCTCCAAACGATGCCGCATGAGACGCCGCTTATCGCCACGATCGTTGCCGGCCTTGGGCTGGCTTTCATCTTCGGTGCCCTTGCCAACCGTTTTCGCATCCCTCCGCTGGTCGGCTACCTGATCGCAGGCGTGCTGGTCGGGCCGAACACGCCGGGCTTCGTCGCCGACCAGTCGCTGGCGCTGGAACTGGCAGAGATCGGCGTCGTCCTGCTGATGTTCGGCGTCGGCTTGCACTTCTCGCTGAAGGACCTCCTGTCGGTTCGGGCGATCGCGGTGCCGGGCGCGATCGTCCAGATCGCCTTCGCCACCGTGCTCGGGACCGGCCTCTCCTGGGCTCTCGGCTGGACCTTGGGAGCGGGTCTCGTCTTCGGCTTGGCGCTCTCGGTCGCCTCGACGGTCGTGCTGCTGCGCGCCCTGCAGGAGCGCCGGCTGATCGAGACCGAGCGCGGCCGCATCGCCGTCGGCTGGCTGATCGTCGAGGATCTCGCCATGGTACTGGCGTTGGTGCTGCTGCCGGCGCTGGCCGGCGTGCTCGGCGGCGACAACATGTCCGGAGAGGGGCACGCTCCCGCCGGCGGCCTGTTTACGCTGCCGGCCGATCTCGGCATCTGGGGCGTTGTCGGCCTGACGCTGGCCAAGGTGGTCGCCTTCGTCGCCGTCATGCTCATCGTCGGCCGGCGCATCATTCCATGGATCCTGCACTACGTCGCGCATACCGGCTCGCGCGAGCTTTTCCGCCTCTCTGTGCTCGCCATCGCCCTCGGTGTCGCCTTCGGCGCCTCGCATCTCTTCGACGTCTCGCTGGCGCTCGGCGCCTTCTTCGCCGGCATGATCATGAGCGAATCCGAACTCAGCCATCGCGCGGCGGAGGAATCGCTGCCGCTGCGCGACGCCTTCTCGGTGCTGTTCTTCGTTTCGGTGGGCATGCTGTTCGATCCAGGCAGCCTGGCCGAACAACCCTGGCCGATACTCGCCACGCTCTTCATCATCGTGGTCGGAAAATCGGTTGCCGCCTTCCTGATAGTCATGGCCTTCCGTCATCCGGTCGGTACAGCGTTGACGATCTCGGCGAGCCTCGCCCAGATCGGTGAATTCTCCTTCATCCTGGCCGAGCTTGGCGTTGGCCTCGATCTGCTGCCCGAGGAGGGGCGCGACCTGATCCTGGCCGGCGCGATCCTTTCGATCGTGTTCAACCCGCTGGTCTTTGCCGGCGTCGACCGGATGCGCCCGTGGCTGGAGAAACGCATCGGCCAGCCCGCCCAGCAGCCGTCCTCGGAAGCCAAGCCCCTTGGCCCGGCGACGGAGGTAGGCGCGCTGGCGTCCTCGCCGCCGCCTGTTCCTTCCGACAAACGCGAGGAGAACGGGCCGGTGGCAACCACGCTCACCGATCACACGATCCTGATCGGCTACGGCCGCGTCGGCGGCCTCGTGGGCCAGTCGCTCAAGGAGCGCAACATGCCCTTCCTGGTGATCGAGGATGCCGACAAGACAATTGCCAGACTGCGCGAAGAAGCTATCGAGACCGTCACCGGGAATGCGGCCAACGCCGAGATCTTCGCCGCTGCCAACGCGGCCGGAGCGCGCCGGCTGATCCTCGCCATCCCGAATGCCTTCGAGGCCGGCCAGGTGGTTTTGCGCGCCCGTGCAGCCAACCCGCAGATCGACATAATCGCGTGCGCCCATTCCGAAGCCGAAGTCGACCACCTTGCGGGGCTCGGCGCCAACACGGTGATCATAGGCGAGCGCGAGATCGCGCGTGGCATCGTCGAGCAAGTGCTGGCCGGCCGGCCGAAGCCGCCGCTGCCCGGCGAAGAGCCGGACGCACCGGCGCCGTCCGCCGCCTGAGTCGTCAGCCGCCGGTCAATATGTCGAGAATGGAGTTGGTGCGCCGCGGCGGCATCGCGCCGACGTCGCCCGGCGGCACGATGCGGCGGATCGACGAGGTCGTCGGCGCTTCGATCTGGCGCTGTGGCGCCGCCTCGTAACCGGCGTTTTCCACCCGCTGCGAGACGGGCGCCTGCTCGACGGGCGCTTCCACCACCACGGGAGCCTCCGGCCTCGCGACCATCTGGCCGCTGCCGCCCGAATGCCAGGTGCCCGGCAGCGGTGCAACCGGCACGCCCTCGTGCGCGGCGACCATGAACTCGTGCCAGGCCTGCGCCGGCAAGGCGCCGCCGGTGACCTTTTTCATCGGTGCGCCGTCGTCGTTGCCGAACCAGACGCCGGTGGTCAGGTTCGCGGTGTAGCCTATGAACCAGGCGTCGCGCGACTTCTGGCTTGTGCCGGTCTTGCCGGCCGACGGCCAGTCGAAGGCCGCTTTCCTGGCCGTGCCTGCCTCGACGGTCCCCGTCATCATCGAATTCATCATGCCGACGACATCGGAACGCACGACGCGCGGATTGTTGCCGCCGGTGAATTCGTAGAGCACCTCGCCCTCGCTGGTGGTGACGCGCCGCACGAAATGAACGTCCGGCCGGTAGCCGCCATTGGCGAAGGGTACGTAGGCGGCCGTCAGCTCTAGCGGCGTCACCTCGGATGTGCCGAGCGCGATCGAGGTGTTGGCCTGCAGGTCGCTCTCTATGCCCATGCGGTGCGCCGCCTCGACCACGGCTTCCGGGCCCACTTCCATGGTAAGCTGCGCGGCGACCGAGTTCAGCGACTTCGCCAGCGCTGTCGCCAGCGTCACCTTGCCGTAATACTTGCCGTTGTAGTTGTCCGGCGTCCAGTTGCCGATCTTGATCGGAGCGTCATTGCGAACGCTGTCGGGCGTGCGGCCCTGCTCCAGAGCCGCCATGTAGACAAATGGCTTGAAGGCCGATCCTGGCTGGCGGCGCGCCTCGGAAGCGCGGTCGAACTGGCTGTTGGCGTAGTCGAAGCCGCCGACCATGGCGCGCACGGCGCCCGAATTGTCGATCGATACCAGCGCGCCCTGGCTGACGTTGAGCTTGTCGCCGTTCTCGCCGACCAGTCGCCGGATCGATTTCTCGGCCAGTTCCTGCAACGTCAGATCGACGGTCGCGTCAACGATGATATCGCTTCGGATCTCGCCGATCAGGCCAGGCAGTTCTTCCATGATGCGGTCGGCGACGTAGTTCTCAGATCCGGTCCAGTAGGCGGCAGCGCGGGTTGCCGGCGCGCTCATGGCCGTCGTCAACTCCTTGTCGCCGATCATCTTCTCCTCGCGCATGGCTGCCAGAACGAGCTGGGCGCGTTCTTCGGCCGCCTTGGGATCGCGCGCCGGCGAAAGTCTGGACGGGGCCTTGAGCAGGCCGGCGAGGAGCGCGGCCTCCGACAGCGACACATCGCGCGCGGACTTGCCGAAATAGCGCCTCGCCGCCGCCTCGACGCCATAGGCCCCCGAGCCGAAATAGACCCGGTTGAGGTACATTTCGATGATCTGGTCTTTCGTGTGCTTCTGCTCCAGCCAGAGCGCCAGCAGCACTTCCTGCACTTTGCGCTCCAGCGTCCTGTCCGGCTTGAGGAACAGGTTTTTCGCGAGCTGCTGCGTCAGGGTGGAGCCACCCTGCGTGAACCGGCCTTGCATCAGATTGGTCGCCATGGCGCGCGCCAGGCCGATCGGGTCGATGCCCAGGTGCGAGTAGAAGCGGCGGTCCTCGATCGCCATCACCGCTTGAGGAATGTAGGCCGACATCTCGTGCAGCCCGACCGCCTCGCCTCCGGTCATGCCGCGATTGGCGAGCAGTCTGCCGTCGACCGACACGATCTTGATGTTGGGGGAGCGATCCGGAATTGACCAGGTCGTCATCGCCGGCATCCGGGCGCCGTAATAGACGACGACGCCGGCGCCGACGATGCCGCACCAGATCGTCAGCACGAAAGCCCAGTACGCCAGACGTCCAAGGCCGCCGATCAGACCGCCGCGCCGCGTCTTGCCACGGCGGCCACGAGATGCCTGGGCGGGCGCTTTCTTCCTCGGTGCAGGCTTGGCGCGGCGGCTGGGCACGACACGGTCATCCTCGCTGACCGACAGTTCGCGGGCCGCACGACCTTTCGCCGGCCCCTCGAATGTCGGCTCGATGCGCCGTTCGATTTTTCTCGCCATGAATATGCTGGTCCAATCCCGAAGACGGCTCCGGTTGGAAGCTAAATGCGGCAATTTAAGGTGGGGTTAAGTGCGGCCTGAGCGCGCGCTGTCCGGCATGGCCTCAAGCACCGCGCAAGCGGAGCGTAGGCTCAGTTCTCTTGGATGGAAATGCCGGATTCGTCGATCTTGAGCTCGACGCCATCCTGTTTCGATTCCTCGCGCCAGACATAGATGCCGAGTGCGACAACAACGACGATGAGCGCGCCGATGATCAGATAGAGCTGGTTCTGTTTCACCGGCGCTCCCAGGTCTGGGGATCAGGCCCGCTTGATGAGCCGGATAAGGACGAGAAGGATTATCGCGCCGATGGCGGCGTGGATGATCGCGGCGATGATGCCCGTGCCTAGCGAAATGTTCAAAGCCGGAAACAGCCAGCCGGCGATGAGCGCGCCGACGATGCCGACAACGATGTTGCCAATCAGGCCGAAGCCGTAACCCTTGACGATCAGGCCGGCGAGCCAGCCAGCGATCGCGCCGACAATGAGGAAAACGATAAGGCTAGTAGGATCCATGACGATTCCCCTCCAGTTGGAAGCGCAACTTCGCCGCGACGGAAGGCGCGAATCGGTCACGCACGGTTGCGATCATATCCGCAAAATCGGAACGCGGCGAGACGCGATGCCACACAGCACGCCGCCCGCTTCCCTACTGGTCTTCGTCGTCCGGCCCTGCCGGCCTCCAGCCGTGGGGCTCGATGCGCTTCTGCGTGTCGCTGTCGACATAGGCCCACCAGCCAGCATCGCTGTCGTCCCAGTCACCGCCGGCCTGCTTCAACCGGTCGGGCGAACGGTACTGCGCGATCGTCTCGTTCTCCTGGCCGTCCCGGTCGGTCCACAGCACGGTGACCTTTCGCCCGTCCCTGGGCGCGGTGTCGATCGGTTTCGGCTCGGCCATGATGTCCTCCTCCGCTTCAGTCTAGCGGCAGGCAGGGAAATGCCAAAGGGAACATTTGGTTGCGTTCCGGATTGTCCGGAAAACCCGAACCGCCGAGGTATTCCCGATGAAACGCCTTCTAGTCGCCCTGGCCGGCTATGCTCTTTACCGCTGGTGGAACAGCGAACCCGCCCGGCCGAACGCGCCTCCCGCGCCGAGCCGCAGGCCGATACAGTCGGCCTGACGATCAACCTGCTCAACTGTGGGCGAAGATGTCCTCTTCGGGCCAGCCCATCAGGTCGAGCTTGGCGCGCGTGGGCAAGAAGCGGAAACACGCGTCCGCCTCGGCGGTCCGGTTTTCCCGGGCAAGCCTGGCCGACAGGGCGTCGCGCAGCCGATGCAGGTAAAGCACGTCCGAGGCGGCGTATTCCAACTGTTCCGGGGTCAGCGTCTCGGCCGCCCAGTCGGACGATTGCTGTTGCTTCGAAAGACTGACGCCGAGCAGCTCGGCACAGATGTCCTTCAACCCGTGGCGGTCGGTGTAGGTGCGCGTCAGCCGCGAGGCGATCTTGGTGCAGAAGACCGGTTCGGCCATGGCGCCCAGCGCGTGATACATCACCGCTATGTCAAACCGGCCGAAGTGGAAGATCTTGGTGATCGACCGGTCGCGCAAAAGCTGGACGAGGTTGGGTGCTTCCTTCTGCCCCGGCGCGATCTGGATGACGTCGGCCGTGCCGTCGCCTGGCGATATCTGCACCACGCACAGCCGGTCGCGGTGAGGGTTCAGCCCCAGCGTCTCGGTGTCGATCGCCACAGCCGGAACGGCGTAACGGCTGAGGTCGGGCAGGTCATGCTTGTGAAAGCGGATCTCGGTCATCTGATTTCTCAACGGGACAGGGCGTCAAGGATCCGTGCCCAGGAGCGCTGACCCTTGTGGAAGGAATTGAGGTCGTACTTCTCGTTCGGCGAATGGATGCGGTCGTCCGAGAGAGCGAAGCCGACCAGCAGCGATTCCATGCCGAGATAGGTGCGGAAATCGCCAACGATCGGGATCGAGCCGCCGCTGCCCACCATCACCGCCGGCTTCGGCCATTCATCGGAAAGCGCTGCCTTTGCCTTGGCCAGGAAGGGCGAGTCGTAGGACAGCTGGATCGCCGGCGAGCCGCCGTGGGGGTGGAACTCGACTCTGCAGTCCCGGGGCAGCCGCTCCTCGACGAACTTCCGGAACGCGGCGCGAATCTTGTCGGGATCCTGCTTGTGCACCAGGCGGAACGACACTTTTGCCGACGCCTCTGCGGCGATCACGGTCTTGAAGCCCTTGCCGGTGTAGCCGCCGGAAATGCCGTTGAACTCAGCGGTCGGCCGCGCCCACACCATCTCAAGCACCGACCGGCCTCTTTCGCCCGCCGGCTCGGACAGACCAATCGGACCAAGGAAATTCTCGGCGTCGGTGCCGAGCGATTTCCACGACTGGAGCACCGGGCTCGGGGTCTCCTCAACCCCGTCGTAGAAGCCGGGGATGGTTACCTTGCCCGTCTCGTCATGGACGTCGGCCAGGATCTTCGCCAGCACGCGGACCGGATTGGCGGCCGGGCCGCCATACATGCCGGAATGCAGGTCGCGGTTCGCCGCCTTGATGACGATCTCCTCTCCGACCAGCCCGCGCAGCGAGGCGCAGATCGACGGAGTTTCAGCGTCGAACATGTCCGTGTCGCAGACCAGCGCGAAATCGGCTTTCAACTCTTCGCGGTTGGCTTCCAGGAACGGCTTCAGCGATGGTGAGCCGCTCTCCTCCTCCCCCTCGAAGAGGATGCTGACCCGGCAGGGCAACTGGCCGTGCTCGGCCTTGAACGCGCGGCACGCTTCGACGAACAGCATGAGCTGTCCCTTGTCGTCCGAGGAGCCCCGGCCGGTGATGACCTTGCGGCCGGGCTCGATTTCCTTCACCTGCGGCAGGAAGGGCGCGGTCTCCCAGAGATCTACAGGATCGACAGGCTGAACGTCGTAATGGCCATAGAAGAGCAAATGCGGGCTGTCCGGCCGCGGCCCCGGATGATGCGCCACCACCATCGGGTGGCCTGGCGTGGTGCGTATGCTGGCGTCGAAGCCGATGGAAGCCAGATCGTCGGCCAGCCACTGCGCCGCCTTCACACATTCCGCCGCATAGTCCGGGTCGGTCGAGATCGAAGGAATCTTGAGCAGCGCAAAAAGGCGCTCCAGGCTCTCGTCGATATTTTTGTCGATGCGGTCGAGGACGGGGGAAAGCGCGGGCATGTCGATACAGGATTCCTTGCAGACAGGACGGTCCTACAACAAGCCCGCTGCGAAGGAAACCGCGGCAGCAGCGATCAGGCGGCCGCCTTTGCCGCCTCCGGGGCCGCGGCGCGTTGCGCCGGCGGGGCGAAGACGGTGACCGCTCCCGGATGGACCAGGAACTTTGCCGGCGTCGAGGTGACGATCTCGCCGTCCGTGTTTACCGGCATCGGCTTCCTCGTCTCGATGTCGAACTCCACGCAGCGAGCCGTGCGCACCTCCTTCCACGCGCCATGTGTGCCCGAACGGAACGAGCGCAGCATGCCGGCAAGCTTCCATACCGTGTTCAGTTCCAGGCTGTAGAGGTCGAGATGGCCGTCATCGATCTCGGCGCTGGCCTCGATGACATTGCCGCCTCCGTAATGGCGGCCGTTGCCGACGGCGATCTGGAAGGTCTTTACCTTCGTCACCCCGCCCTTCTCGCGGATGGTCGCGGTGAAGGGCCGCGCCTTGAGCAGTACTTTTGCCGCCGCCAAGGCATAGCCGAAGCGACCGAAACGCTTCTTCAGCTTGGGGTGCAGTCCTTGCGCGAGGTCGGCGGAGAGCCCGATGCTGGCGACATTGAAGAAGGCGTAGCCGTTGACGCTGCCAAGATCGATCCTGCGCGTACTGCCGGCCAGGATGACGTCGGCGGCCTCGGTGAGGTCCATCGGGATGCCGAGCGTCCGGGCGAGGTCGTTGGCCGTGCCGAGCGGGATGATGCCGAGCGGCAGGCCGCATTCCACCACCGCCAGGGCGCCCGATGCTATGGTGCCGTCGCCGCCGCACAGGATGATCAGATCGGCGCTTTCGCGCAGCCTGACGATGTCGCGGGCAATTTCGGGAAGCGCGTCGAACGGCTCGATCGTGACATCGAGGCCATCCCGGTGGAGTCGGCCGACGACGGCATCCAGCGCTTCTCCGCCCCGGCGCGCCTTGGGGTTCACGAGCAACAACGCCCGCTTCTTGATGTTTTTCAAGCGGCTCCCCTTCCTTCAGGAGTGTCTTCGGACAAGATATGGCGCGGAAGAGGGCTTGAAGAAGGCCGGCAGGTCCCAAACATAAAAATGCCGCCGTGGCGGAGGGGACAACCACGGCGGCGCTACTACAAATGTTGCGGCAGCCCGGAGAGGGGGATGAGGCTGCCGCAGTGTCCGGTCTAGGCGGGGGACGGGCCATACTCCGGACTTCGGCAAAAAACGCCGATGCACTGTATTTGGATGCGGGAACGTGGCGATTCAAGGGCGCGAAGATTACAGTTGTGTAACAAACCCGTGAGGCCTTGGCGCGCATGGGTTTCGCCGTCAGGAGAGATTCCTCGGCCATGCCTTTGCGGTGGACACTGTGAAGGCTGCGCGCTACGCCTCTCGCCATGAAAAAAGGCGACCATCTCTTCCTCGTCGACGGCTCCGGCTACATCTTCCGGGCCTATCACGCCCTTCCTCCGCTCAACCGCAAATCGGACGGGCTGCCGACTAATGCGGTGCTGGGCTTCTGCAACATGGTTTGGAAGCTGATGCAGGACGCGCGCAACACCGACGTCGGCGTCACGCCCAGCCATTTCGCGGTCATCTTCGATTATTCGTCAAAGACCTTCCGCAACGAGCTCTATGCCGACTACAAGGCCAACCGCTCGGCGCCGCCTGACGACCTCATTCCGCAATTCGGCCTGATCCGAGAGGCGACGCGGGCTTTCAATCTGCCCTGCATCGAGATGGAGGGGTTCGAGGCCGACGACATCATCGCGACCTATGCGAGGCTCGCCTGCGAGGCTGGCGGCGACACCACTGTCATTTCCTCCGACAAGGACTTGATGCAAATCGTCGGGCCGACGGTTTCCATGTACGACCCGATGAAAGACCGCCAGATCGGCGTTCCGGAGGTCATCGAGAAATGGGGCGTGCCGCCCGAGAAGATGATCGATCTTCAGGCTATGATGGGCGATTCCGTC
>DATDJN010000314.1:0-3182 GCA_036520515.1 Rhizobiaceae bacterium | reverse complement strand
GGCTTTGCTGCTGGCCTCCGCCTCGCTGGCCGGGGCGCAGGACCGGGTGGTCAACGTCTACAACTGGTCGGACTACATCGAGGAATCGATCATCGAGGACTTCACCAAGGAAACTGGCATCAAGGTCGTCTACGACGTCTTCGATTCCAACGAGATCCTCGAGACCAAGCTTCTCGCCGGCGGTAGCGGCTACGACGTCGTGGTGCCGACCGCGACCTTCCTGGCCCGGCAGATCCAGGCCGGCGTTTTCCAGAAACTGGACAAGGCCAAGCTGCCCAACCTCGTGAACATGTGGGATGTGGTTTCGGAGCGCACCGCCAAATACGACCCCGGCAACGAATATTCGGTCAACTACATGTGGGGCACGATCGGCATCGGCTACAACGAGAAGAAGGTGCAGGAGGCTCTCGGCATCGACAAGATTGACAGCTGGGATGTCGTCTTCAACCCGGAGAAGCTGTCGAAGCTCGCCGACTGCGGCGTCTATGTGCTCGATTCGGCGAGCGACGTTCTGCCGACGGTGATGCGATATCTCGGCATCGACACCGACTCCAGATCGCCGGAGGATCTCGCCAAGGTTGAAGAGACCTTGATGAAGATCAGGCCGTACGTCCGCAAGTTCCACTCGTCGGAATACATCAATGCGCTGGCCAATGGCGACATCTGCCTGGCCATCGGCTGGTCGGGCGACGTGTTCCAGGCGCGCGACCGCGCCGCCGAGGCCGACCAGGGCGTCGTCATCGACTATGCAGTGCCGAAGGAAGGCGCCGAGATGTGGTTCGACCAGTTCGCCATCCCGGCCGACGCGCCGCATGTCGAGGAGGCGCACGAATTCCTCAACTACATGATGAGGCCGGAGGTCATCGCCAAGGCGTCGAACTACGTGTTCTACGCCAACGGCAACAAGGCTTCCCAGGAATTCCTCGACAAGGACATACTCGACGACCCGGCGATCTATCCGGACGCGGAGGCGCTCGCCAAGCTCTACACGGTCTCTCCATACGATCCGAAGACGCAGCGCCTCGTGACGCGCATCTGGACGAAGGTCGTCACGGGCCAGTAGCATTCAAAAACCCCGGCGCCGCAAGCGCCGGGGTTTCTTCGTCGGGCAGCGGACGATCCTTCGGTAACGTCCTTCGGGGGCAGACAGAATGAAATCGCTCGGCAGCATCAGGAGGGACTTCGCGCCGTGGAGCGATCCGTCGGCGAAGCCCTACATAGTCTTCGAGAACGTCACCAAGGTCTTCGGCGACTTCACCGCCGTCGACGACCTGTCGCTGACCATCTACGAGCGTGAGTTCTTCGCCCTGCTCGGCGGCTCGGGGTCCGGCAAGTCGACGCTGCTCAGGATGCTCGCCGGTTTCGACGAACCGACCAAGGGCCGCATCCTGCTCGACGGGCAGGACCTGCGCGGCATCCCGCCCTACCGGCGCCCGCTCAACATGATGTTCCAGTCCTACGCGCTGTTCCCGCACATGACGGTCGAGGCCAACATCGCCTTCGGCCTCAAGCAGGAGGGCATGCCGAAGGCCGACATCGACGCGCGGGTCAGGGAGATGCTGAAGCTGGTCAAGCTGGAGCAGTTCGCCAGGCGCAAGCCGCACCAGCTTTCCGGCGGCCAGCGCCAGCGCGTGGCGCTCGCCCGCTCCGTCGCCAAGCGGCCGAAGGTGCTCTTGCTCGACGAACCGCTTGGCGCACTCGACAAGAAGCTGCGCGAGGAGACGCAGTTCGAGCTGATGGACCTGCAGCAGTCGCTGGGGCTCACCTTCGTCATCGTCACCCACGACCAGGAAGAGGCGATGACCATGGCCGACCGCATCGCCATCCTCGAGAAGGGCCAGGTCATGCAGGTCGCCACGCCCGCCGAGATCTACGAGGCGCCGGCCTCCCGCTTCGTCGCCAACTTCGTCGGCAACGTGAACATGTTCGAGGGCAAGGTGGTGGCGCGCGAGGCCAACACCGCCCGCATCGCCGGAGCGGGCGGGGCGGAAATCTTCGTCGAGAATGCAGGCGACGCGGCGGCTGGCAATGCGGTGGCCTTCGCCGTGCGCCCCGAAAAGATCAAGGTCTCGTCGCGCCGGCCGGAAGGCGCGGCCAACGCCATGGAGGGCGAGGTCTGGGACCTCGCCTATCTCGGCGACATGACCGTCTACCACGTGAAGCTCCCCGACGGCCAGGTGGTGAAGGCCAGCGCGCTGAACAGCTCGCGCCTGACCGACGACCCCTTGACCTGGAACGACCGCGCCTGGATCTCCTTCCGGCCGGACGCCGGCGTCGTGCTGACGCGCTAGGAGCGGGCGATGACGCACGCAGCCGCATCCGTCGCCGCAGCCGAGACCCGAGAGCCTCCGGTCCCCTCGATCCTCTCTCGCGCCGTGCAGGCGGTGGCGGGCCGCCTCGTCATCATCGTCCCCTATGTCTGGCTCTTCTTGTTCTTCCTCGTCCCCTTCGTCATCGTCTTCAAGATCTCCCTGTCGACGACGGCGATCGCCATGCCGCCCTATACGCCGGCGTTCAGCCTGGACGAGGGTCTGGGTGGGCTTTGGTCGCAGCTCCAGGAACTCAGCTTCGACAACTACCGCTGGCTGCTCGACGATCCGCTTTATTTCAATGCCTATGTGTCGAGCCTGTGGATCGCCGGCGTATCGACGGTGCTGTCGCTGATCGTCGGCTACCCCATCGCCTACGGCATGGCGCGCGCGCCGGCCTCGCTGCGGCCGACGCTCCTGATGCTGGTCATCCTGCCGTTCTGGACCTCGTTCCTGATCCGCGTCTACGCGTGGATCGGCATATTGAAGCCCGAGGGGCTGCTCAACCAGCTCCTGATGGCCCTCAACATCATCGACAGCCCGCTGATCATCCTCAACACCCACACCGCGATCTACATCGGCATCGTCTATTCCTACCTGCCCTTCATGATCCTGCCGCTCTACGCCTCGCTGGAGAAGATGGACTATTCGCTGGTCGAGGCTGCGCAGGATCTCGGCTGTCCGCCGACCTCGGCCTTCTGGAAGATCACCTTCCCGCTGTCGCTGCCGGGGGTGATCGCCGGCTGCATGCTGGTCTTCATCCCGGCGGTGGGCGAGTTCGTCATCCCGGATCTGCTCGGCGGCTCGCAGACGCTGATGATCGGCAAGACGCTGTGGAACGAGTTCTTCGCCAACCGCGACTGGCCGGTCTCC
>DATDJN010000313.1:0-17992 GCA_036520515.1 Rhizobiaceae bacterium | reverse complement strand
AAGCTGGTGTCGCCGGCGATCGACACGGTCGAGATGTGGTCCATCTGGACGGCGACTTTCAGCGGCATGGGATTCTCCGGATTGCGTCAGAGGCGAGTGCCTGACCGTGCGTTTACAGCCTTGCCGCCCCGCTGCCAATCGTACGTGGCGACGCTTCACCCGGCGACGCCTGTATTTCGGTCGAATCGTGCAGGAGGCGTTAAGGGGCTGCCAATCATTCCCGGCTAAGTCTTCTTCAGGTTGCCGCGTTCCGGGGCTCGGTCGAGACCTTCCGGAAGCGGCGTCGTGCGATCGGGGGCGATCATGAACGCATTTGCGTCCGTCGGTAGAAGCGATGCGACGGAAATCGAGCTCACGGTGCTGATGCCGTGCCTCAACGAGGCGGAAACGATAGCGACCTGCATCGTCAAGGCGCAGCGCTATCTGCAGGCCGCGGGCATCGCCGGCGAAGTCCTGATCGCCGACAACGGCAGCACCGACGGCTCCCAGAAGATCGCCACGGACCTTGGCGCCCGGGTCGTGCCCGTTGCGCAGAAGGGCTACGGGGCGGCGCTGCTGGGTGGCATCGAGGCCGCGCATGGGCGCTTCATCATCATGGGCGACGCCGACGATTCCTACGATTTCGGTTCGCTCGATCCGTTCGTCACGCGTCTCAGGGCCGGCGCGGACCTCGTCATGGGCAACAGGTTCCAGGGCGGGATCGCCGCCGGCGCCATGCCGCCGCTGCACCGCTATCTCGGCAATCCGGTTCTCAGCTTCATCGGACGGCTGTTCTTCCGGCTGAAGACCGGCGATTTCCACTGCGGGTTGCGCGGCTTCAACACGCAGAGCATCCGCGCGCTGGACCTGCGTACGACAGGCATGGAATTCGCCAGCGAGATGGTCGTGCGCTCGGCGCTCGGCGGGCTGCGCATCGAGGAGGTGCCGACGACGCTGAAGCCGGACGGCCGCAGCCGTCCGCCGCATCTGAGGACATGGCGCGACGGCTGGCGGCATCTCAAGTTCCTGCTGATGTACAATCCGCGCTGGCTCTTCGTGATCCCGGGCTTCACACTGTTCGGGCTGGGCGTCCTGCTGACGGCGCTGCTGTTCTTCGGACCCCTGCAGCTGAACAGCACGATGGAACTCGACCTGAACACGTTCTGCGCCGCCTGCTTCATGATCGTCACGGGCACGCAGCTGGTCAGCTTCGGCGCACTGTCGCGCTACTACGCCCATATCACCGGCGTCCTGCCCCCCACGGCGGGTTCGGAATGGCTGATGCGCACCGTCAGCACGGATCGCCTGGCGCTCAACGCAGGCATCTGCCTGCTGGGCGGCGTCCTGTTCTTCGGATATGCGGTGATCTCCTGGGCCGGGCTCGATTTCGGTCCGCTGAACGATTCGGAACTGCCCCGTATCGTGGTGCTCGGGCTGACGCTGATCGTCATCGGCCTGCAGACGTTCTTCTCCGCCTTCCTGCTCGGCGTGCTGGAGATTCCGGTCGTCCGGAATGCCGGCCCCGCACTGCAGCCGGCGCGGAAGGAAGGCCTCGCTTGAAAGCGCTCGCCGGGGCGGCCGTCCGACAGCGCAGCGTGCGCTTCCTGATCGTCGGCGGCGGGGCGGCCGCGCTGATGTTCGCGCTGTCCTACCTGTTCAGGCGGATCGGGATACCGCCCTTTGCCGGCACCACCGCCGCCTATGCGATCGTCTTCGCCGTCGCCTACAGCGCGCAGCGGGGCTGGACATTCGGCGGCGCGCACGCCCACCGGCGCGCGTTCCCCCGCTACCTGGCGGCCCAGTTGGGCTGCGCCGTCATGGCGGGCCTGGTCGGATATGCTTTCGCCGACATCCTGGCCGCACCGGCCGTCGTGATGTCGGCTGCGGTGACCGCGACGGCCGGCATCGGCAGCTACGTCCTGTCCTCGCGCTGGGTGTTTGCCCGGGCCGGATAGGCCGGGAGTTCTTCCCGGCGTCCTTGCCTAGCGCAAGGTGGCGATGAAATGCAGATGCCGGTCGAAGAGGAGGCTGGCGGGGAACGGGTAGAGCGAGAGTTCCTCGCGCCAGCTCCGCGCGGAAATCCCGACCTGCGGGAAGATGGCCTCCCATTCCGCCCGGCTAAGGTAGTTGTAGGGCAGGCGGATGTCGTGGCCCTTGTTGCCGACCCAGTCCATGAAACGCAGCGTCGCATAGGCGCCGACGCCCTCGCGAAGGTGATCCTTGATCACCACGCCGCGGCGGGCGACGCGTGCGGCCTCGGCGACGAGGCGGGCGGGATCGTCGGTATGATGGAGCACATCGACGATCGTGACCCAGTCGTAGCTCCCGTCCCTGGCCGGGACCGTGTGCCCGTCGAAGAGCTCGACGGGTATATGCGTGTGGGGACGCACCAGCACGTCGATGCCGCGGAAGGTGAGACCGGGCTGCCTGTCCATGATAGCCCTGGCGATCGAACCGTCCCCGCAACCAAGATCGAGAACCGAGCCGCCGGAGGCCAGCTCGTCGGCCAGCAGCGCGGAGAGGACCCGCACGCGGCGGCGGAACACTGCCCTGTCGTGCACGGTGTTGAGGAGTTTCTTCTCGACCGCAGCCAGACTGCTCATTCCACGACCTCCCTTCGTGCGGCGACGATGCCACATCGCCCGGGCTGACATCGTCCCGGACGGGCGGATTGCACTATGCAGCGAGGCGGTTAAGGCGCGGTTAGCCGCAAGCCCCGTCAATTCCGCGCGCCGCGGCGCTTTACGCAATCTTGAAGTATTGCGGCTAGACGAAGGACATTCCCGTTCCTGGCCGTCGAAGTGCGAATGTCGATCCCTTCCACACGATCACGTCCCCTTCCCCAACGCTTCTGGTCGCGCGGCGCGGATGCGATGATCGCACTCGCCGCCACCTTGCTGTTCCTCGGCTTCTGCGCCGTGATGGGCTTTCCATCCCTTGCCAGCGCCGGCGGCGACAATGACAGCGTGATGCGGCTCGTCCAGGTGCGCGACCTGCTCGCCGGGCAAGCCTGGTTCGATCTCACGCAATACCGCATGGGCAGCGAGGGCGGCCTCCCGATGCACTGGTCGCGGCTCGTCGACCTGCCCATCGCCCTGCTGATCGCGTCGGCGGAGATGCTCACCGGCGACGCCCGCCTTGCCGAGGAGATCGCGTCGGTCGTCTGGCCGGTCGGCCTTTTCGGCATGTCGCTTTACCTGATCCTGAAGGCGGCACGCACGCTTGGCGGCGAATGGGGCGTCCTGCCGGCCGCCGTCATCGGCGCGCTTGCCCTCTATTTTCTGGGCATCTTCAAGCCGGCCGGTCTGGATCATCATAATTTGCAGCTCACGCTGGCCCTGGCGACTCTGCTGTTCCTGATGCGCGTCCACAGCTTCGGGCCGGGCGCGGCGCTGGCGGGACTTTGCGCCGCCGGCATGCTGGCCGTCGGCATGGAGACCGTACCCTACGTCGCCGTCGCGGGAGCCTGCGTGGCGGTGCTCTTCCTCCTTGGCGGACGCGCCGAGGCGCGTATCGCGCGAGATTTCGGCGCGGCTTTTGCGTTGGTCTCGGCGATCTTGTTTCCGGCCACCATACCAATGGCGTCCTGGTTCGCCGCGCAGTGCGACGCGTTCTCGCTGCCGCAGGCGTCGATCGCCATGCTCGGCGGCTGCGGCCTGGCGCTGGCAGCCTCCCTGCCCGTCCTGGCGGCGACCCGGGCAAGACGCGCAGCGGCGCTGGCCGTTCTGGCGGCCGCCCTGGCAGCGCTCGTCCTGCTGGCCTTCCCGCAATGCCTTGCCGACCCCTATGTCGCGCTGGACGGACGTTTGCGGTCCTACTGGCTCGACAAGATCAGCGAGGCGCAGTCGGCTTACGACCTGCTGCTCAACAATCGGGCGAAAATGTTCGGCAGCTACGTCACGCCCCTGATCGCCCTCGGCGTCCTGGCATGGGGCATGGTCCGACGAGGTCCTTCCTACCAGGCGATCATCGTCGCCGCATTCCTGTCGGCCGCGGTCCTGGTCTCGTTCTGGCAGGTGCGCGGGACATATTTCTCGTTGCCTTTCGCCGTGATCCCGCTGTCGTCGCTGGTCGGCACGGCCCGCCGACGGGCGCACGAGACGAACTCCGCACGCCGGCAACTGGCCATGGCCGCGGCCTGGATCGTCTCGCTGAACATGATCTGGCAGTTCGCCGCAGCAAGCGTCGGCGTCGCGGCAAGCGCGGAGGCCAAGGACGGCAAGGAGGGCAAGGCGCTGCAGTGCTATGCGAATTCCGACTATGCACGCGTGGCGACGTTGCCGCGCAGCACGGTGCTTGCGGTGTCCAACCTCGGTCCCGCGCTGCTGCGCAACACGCACCACCGCGTTCTTGCCGGTTCGTATCACCGAAACCTGGACGGCAATCTGGCCACCCTCGACGCCTTCACCGGTCCCCTCGAGGCGAGCCGCGAGATCGTGAGGGCCAACGACATCGGCCTGGTCGCCTTCTGCCGCGGCAATTCCGAGACAGGCTTCCTTGCCGAAAGCGCGCCGGAAGGGTTGCTGGCAAGGTTGGCGGCCGGCGACGCGCCGGACTGGCTGGAGATCGTGCCGGAGAGCAAAGGGGAGCCGCTCGAAGTCTACCGCGTCCTGCCGGGTTCCTGATCTTGGGCAGGCACTTCGCGAGCGCTCACGTCGCGTAAACATTCCAGAATATCGGTCAACGCTTTACGCGGTTCCTCGATACTTTTCCTAAACGCTTTGCTGGCAAGTTGCGGCCGACGTATTTTCGGAATGCCAGCAGGACAGAAATGCAGCCAGTATTCGTGAACGGCTATACCGGTAGGGAAAGCCCGGAACTCCCGTTCACGGACCCGCTGACCGGCCTCGGCAATCATCGCCGTTTCTACGACAAGGTCGACCGCCTGATCAGCGACCGTGCGGAAGACCCCGCGCCCTTCGCGATCGGCATCCTCGACCTCGACGGCTTCAAGCCGATCAACGACCTGTTCGGCCCGCGGGCGGGCGACGACATCCTCGTGCAGGTCGCCATGCGCCTGCGCGCGTCGATGGACGCGCACTCGACGGTGACGCGCATCGGCGCCGACGAGTTCGCCTTCCTCTATCCGCTGGTCTTCAGCGAACAGGCCGCCGCCGACAAGGCGCGCATGCTGATCGAGATATTGTCGGCGCCCTATGACGTCGGCGAGCGCACGGCGCGCCTGTCGGCCTCGGTCGGCTGCTCGCTCTTTCATTTCGGCGACGAGACCACCGAGATCCTGATCCACAAGGCCGAGACCGCGCTCTACCAGGCGAAGCGCTCCGGCCGCGGCCGCGTCGTCGTCTATACCCGCGAGATGGAGGAGGCGGCCAAGCGCGTCACCCGCATCGAGCAGGCGCTGCGGCGCGCCGTCTCCGCCGAAGAGGTGGAACCGCATTTCCAGCCGATCGTCGACCTGAGGACGCGCCGCACCGTCGGCTTCGAGACGCTGGCGCGCTGGACGGATCGCGACCTCGGCCCCATTTCACCGGTCGTCTTCATACCGATCGCCGAGGAGCGCGGCATCATCGGGCCGATGTCGCAGCTGGTGCTGAGGAAAGCGACCGAAGCGGCGCGCGACTGGCCCAATGACCTGTTCCTGTCCTTCAACCTGTCGCCGTCGCAACTGGTCGACCAGAATACCGGCCTGCATATCCTCGCGATCCTCGACCGCACCGGCTTCGACCCGCGCCGGCTGGAGATCGAGATCACCGAGACCGGCCTGATGTCGGACCCCGCCTCGGCCGAGAAGATCGTCGAGGACCTGCGCCGCTGCGGCATCCGCGTCTCGCTCGACGATTTCGGCACCGGCCAGTCGTCGCTCGGACGCCTGCGCGAATTCCATTTCGACAAGCTGAAGATCGACCGCGCCTTCATCGCCTCGCTGCTCGACGACCGGCCTTCGGAGCACATCATCCGCGCCATCCTCGCCATGTGCGAGGGCCTCGGCATGGACGTCGTGGCCGAAGGCATCGAGGAGGAGGCGCAGGCCGAAAAGCTCGTGCAGTTCGGCTGCGGCGGCGGCCAGGGCTACCTGTTCGGCCGCCCCGCCAATGCCGATGCGACGCTCGGCTACCTCAGAGACTCCTTCCGCGGCGCGCAGCGCGCCAGGGCCGTGTAAGCATTTTGGCCGCCCGTCGGCCGCCGTCCGGTTTACATCCGGAGCTGCTAGCAGGTAGTTCTACCCGCGGGGTTCTAGGGGTGGATGACGGTATGACCATATTCGGCAAGACGGGCTTTGCGGCGTTGATCGCAGGCGGGGAGATCGATCTCGCCGAATGCGTCCTGGTGAGGAGCGGCCGGACGCGCAACGTCCACGAGCATCCAGGCCTGCCGGGCATACTGATCAAGACGCTGAAGCCGGATGTCGTCGACGAGGCCGGGCACTTCAAGGCGTATGAATGGTGGAAGAAGGGCCGGCCGCACGGCGCCTACTTCTCGTTTCGCCGCGAGATCGACGAGCTGATCGTGCTTTGCCGCAGGCATTACGGGCGGGAGCCGTCCCGCTTCCCCTTCGCGCACATCTGCGGACTGGTGATAACGAGCAGCGGGCTCGGCCTGGCGGTGGAGCGGATTGCCGGCGTCGACGGCAAACTGGCGCCGACGATGCTCGATCTGGTATCGGCAGGAACCTTCGGGAGAGGTCATCTCCAGGCGATGGAAAGGTTCCTCGCGCGCTGCCGTGAGCTGCACGTCGTGTTCGGCGACCTGACCACGGCCAATATCGTCTACACCGAAGCGCGCGACCCGCAGGGCGAATTCGTCGCCGTCGATGGTTTCGGCGAGAAGTCGGCAATCCCGGTACACCGGTGGAGCAGGCTCTTCAACGACAGGAAGATCGAGCGCGTGCGCCGGCGGCTGATGCGGTCGGCGCCGCAGGCGCTGCAAGGGAGCGCCGCCGCCGCTTGACGCGATCTGCCTTCCCCGGACAAGTGGGCCGGAGAAAGGCTTCGCGATTCTGGCGCGATTTCAGGGAACGCTCGATGAACCTCCTGGGAATGCTGTGGCTCGGCATGGCGACCGTGATCTTCCTGCTGGCGGCCACGGTGGCCAAGCACTGGGCGATGGCGCCGCATGTCGGCAAGGTGGTGCTGGCGCTGGCGCTCTACTCCGCCGGCAACCTCATCATGCTCAAGCTGGTGCGCGATTTCGGCATGGCTTCGGCTTTTAGTCTTTCAGCTGTAATCCAGCTGGTGGCGGTGAACCTGATCGCCCTTATCTATTTCGGGGAAAGGCTGGGCGTGGTCCAGGGCCTGGGCGTCGCGCTGGCGGTGGTGGCGGTCGCGATGATTACGCTGGGCCCGGCGGCGAGCGGCCGCTGACGGGCTTCGGGCTCGCCTGACCGGCCCGCAAAAACTCGGAGGAAAGGTGACCCTGCGCTTCTGGGAAAAGATGGAATTCTCCGTCCTCTTCGCCGGCATCGTCGTCGCGGGCGGCTTGTGGGGCTTCATCGAGATGGCGGAGATCGCGCGCGACACCAGAGTGCATGCGCTCGACACCGAGATCCTGCTTGCCTTCCGCGAGGCAGGACGGCCCGGCGATCCGGTGGGGCCGCCGTGGCTGGAGGAGGCGGTGCGCGATGTCACCGGGCTGGGCTCGATGGTCGTGCTGGTGCTGGTCACCGCCGCGACGATCGTCTACCTGCTGCTGATCGCCAGATGGCGCGAGGCCCTGATGGTGCTGGTCGCCGTGGTCGGCGGGCAGGTCCTCTCCAGCCTGCTCAAGCTCGGCATAGACCGGCCGCGGCCCGAACTCGTCCCGCATCTGGCCGAAGTGCTGACGCTCTCCTTCCCGAGCGGCCACGCCATGATGTCGGCCGTCACCTATCTGACGCTGGGCTCGATGCTGGCAGGAATCGTACCCGGCCGCGCGACCAAGATCTATGTGCTCGGCGTCGCCGTGCTGATCACGCTTCTGGTCGGCGTCTCGCGCATCTATCTCGGCGTACACTGGCCGTCCGATGTTCTGGCCGGCTGGTGCGCCGGCTTCGCCTGGGCGATACTGTGCTGGCTGGTCGCCAGACGCTTTTTGCGGCGGAGGGCTGCAGACGACGACGCTGCGGCATGATGTTTTGTCATAAGGATTGATGCTTGAAACATCATTATAGGGCGATTATACATGGGTCCTGCAGACTCAGGCAGGAGCACGCTTCGTGATCACCGCCCAGCAGATGCGCGCCGCGCGAGCCCTCGCCGGCATCGACCAGAGGACGCTCGCTGAGCGCGCCGGCGTGTCGTTGCCGACCATCCAGCGGATGGAGGCGAGCGAAGGCGTCGTCAGGGGCGTGGTCGACACGCTGATGAAGGTGATCCGCGCGCTTGACGAATCGGGCGTCGAGCTGATCGGCGCCGACCAGGCAAGCAGCGGCGGCGGCCGAGGCGTCCGCCTCAAGGCGCCGGGCGAAGACCAAGCCGGCTGAGACCGGCCCGGCCGAGCTGCAGAACGGGGCCGCGCGAGCGGTCCCGGTGTTGAAGCCAGTCGCGACGGCGACCGCCGACAGTTTGCCGACGATCCCGCCGCTCTTTTTGAGCGAGCATCGGAATGAGCGCAGCCACCGGGCCGGGGAACTTGGAAGCCCGGCCGACCTTCCGGGAACTCTTCACGCCGAAGCTGGTCACCGTGCTGCGCGAAGGCTATGGCCTGAAGCAGCTTCGTGCGGACGCCGTCGCCGGGCTGACCGTGGCGATCGTCGCGCTGCCGCTGTCGATGGCGATCGCGATCGCCAGCGGCGTCTCGCCCGACCGCGGCCTCTACACCGCGATCGTCGGCGGCTTCCTCGTCTCCGTGCTTGGCGGCAGCCGCTTCCAGATCGGCGGTCCGGCCGGCGCCTTCATCGTGCTGGTGGCCTCCACGGTGGCGCGCCACGGGCTCGACGGGCTGCTGCTCGCCACCCTGATGTCGGGCGTGTTCCTGCTGGCGATCGGCTACCTGAGGCTCGGCACCTACATCAAATTCATCCCCTATCCGGTGACGGTGGGTTTTACCGCCGGTATCGCCGTCATCATCTTCGCCAGCCAGCTCAGCGAACTGTTCGGCCTCACGCTGAGCGGCAAGGAGCCCGGCGAGCTGATCCCGAAGCTGCAGGCGCTCGCGGCCGCCTGGGGAACCTTCAACCCGGCAGCCGTCGTCATCGCGCTGCTGACCGTCACCGTCATCGCCGGGCTGAAACGCTGGCGGCCGTCCTGGCCGGGCATGCTTGTCGCCGTCGCCCTCGCCTCGGTCCTGGCCGCGGTGCTGGCGCTGCCGGTCGAGACGATCGGCACCCGCTTCGGCGGCATACCGCGCTCGCTGCCGCTGCCGGCGCTGCCGGCCTTCGACCTGGCGCTGGCGCAGGCGGTGCTGCCGGACGCCATCGCCTTCACACTGCTCGGCGCCATAGAGTCGCTGCTGTCGGCCGTCGTCGCCGACGGCATGACCGGAAGGCGGCACCGCTCCAACTGCGAGCTGGTCGCCCAGGGTTTCGCCAATATCGGCTCGGCGCTGTTCGGCGGCCTCTGCGTGACCGGCACGATCGCGCGTACCGCGACCAACGTGCGCGCCGGCGCGCACGGGCCGATCGCCGGCGTCCTGCATTCGGGCTTCCTGCTCGCCTTCATCCTCGTCGCCGCGCCGCTGGCGAGCTACATACCCTTGGCGGCACTCGCCGGCGTGCTCGCCGTCGTCGCCTGGAACATGGTGGAGAAGACCGCCTTCGCGGCGCTCATCCGCTCCTCCTGGGGCGACGCGCTGGTGTTGCTCGTCACCTTCACGCTGGTCGTCTTCCGCGACCTCACCGAGGGCATCGTCGTCGGCTTCGCGCTGGGCTCCGTGCTGTTCATCGACCGCATGTCGAAGGCCATCGCCGTCGAGACGCAAGGCGGCTTCGTGCAACCCGACGTCGCCGACAGCACGAATGGCGACAGGGCCGCCTATGATTCAACGGATGCGACAGACCCGGACACGGTGGTCTATCGCATCAGCGGGGCCTTCTTCTTCGGCTCGGCCTCGACGGTGGCGGCCGTGCTCGACCGCATCGCCGACCAGCGCAAGAACTTCGTGCTCGACTGCTCGGCCGTGCCTTTCCTCGATTCGACCGCGGCCAACGTCATCGAGGGCGCGGTGCGCAAGGCCAGGCGCGCGGGCGTGCGCTTCTTCATCGCCGGCGCGTCGCCACAGGTGCGCCGCATGCTGTTCGCCCACGGCGTCAGGCCGCCGCATGTTCGCTACAAGTCGACCGTCAAGACGGCGCTGCGGCAGATCGAGAGCGAGCGCGGGACCGTTCCCGCGGAAGAGCAGGTGGATTAAGGGCGGGTTTACTCCGCCGCCTCTTCCCGCTCCTCGTGCGCCCAGGTCACGCTCTTGTAGTCGAAGCCGTATTCGAGCGTCGGCTTGACGACGCGGAAATAGGGCGAGAGGTCGAAGTCGCGCGGCGTGTAGAGCGAGTGATGGCGGATGTGCAGGATCTCGCTGCGCGAATAGGAGGACTGCGCCGAGGCGCGGCCCGGCGCGCGGGTGATCTCGGGCAAAATGGGATAGCGGATCTGCTCATAGGCCTGCGCGATCAGCGACGAGCAGATGGCGCGGGTCGGATCGCCTGAGCCGAAGGCGATGGCGCGGCGACGCCAGCGGACCGGCATGGGCACCGGGAAGAAATAGCGCAGCATGTCGAAGATGTTCTTCAGGTCGTATTTCAGGCCCAGACGCCCCAGCATGAAGTCGACGACGTGCGCGCGGTCGTCGGGCGAGAGGCCGTTCGCGCGGCAGATGCGCGTGTTGTAGGTTCGGTACTTGGAGAGCGGCACCGCCACGCAGCCCTGGCCGAGATTGACCTCGATGAGGCGCGGCCGCTCGGAGCCGTCGGCGGGCTCGGGCAGCGCGTCGCCGACATAAAGCGCCGAATGCGACCAGGTCGACTGCGTCAGGTATTTGATCGTCGCCGAGATGCGCAGGTTGCCCTCGATGAGCAGGATGTCCCCGGGCACCAGCACGCGCCGCAGCGTCTCGGGATCGGACGGCGTATAGGGTTCGTAGCCGGAAGATTCCGCCTGCAGCCGCCCGGCGAGGAAGCGGCCCAACCTGTCGAGAAGCGTGTCGCGGCTTTCGGTCATCCGCTAGCCGTAACATGGGCCGGCGGCGGATTGCCAGAATGCGCCGCTGGTTCCCCTGCTCTTACGCACCGGAGCCGGGCTGCTGTCCGGCAAGGTCGCGCCGCAGCTTGCGGACGATCCTCCTTGCGGTTCGTCCGGGGCCCACGCGGAAAAGTTCCGATGCATCCGTAAGGCATTGCTTACGCAATTTGCGCTGGGAACGCCGCGCCAGCCTGTCCAGAAGGCGGGTTTCCGCCTTGCTGCCGAGCGGCCGGCCTTCTTCTTTGATCAGGGCGCGCAGGACGCAGATGTCATGCAGTTCGCCCAGCCGCTCGCCGAGCGCGTCGAGAGCCTTGAGTCGCGGCTTGACCGGGGACGGCCAGAACCCCTTCATCAGGGACAGGTGCCGGGCGTGCGCCTTGACCGCCTTGCGCAGGTCGTGGAAATCGGTCGCCTCGCCGCTCTCCCTGGCCCGGTCGAGCGCCCGTCGCGCCCGCTTCATCGTCGCACGGACGCCGTCGGCCAGGATGTCGGCTGCGGCTTCGGGACGATCGGGCAAATTCATCTTCTCGAAGCGGGCGAGACCCGTCCGGCATGCGGCCGCGGCCGCATCGGCGGTTTTCGAAAGCCTCCCGTCGAGGAGCGCGTCGCGGCGCGCGACCAGCCTGTCGCGGATCGGTGCGAGTTCGCCTGACGCGGCCTCCTCCGGAAACTCCGCCGTCAGCCGGTCGATCGTGCCGATGAGGGCGGCCGCATCGCGCGGAGCCGCCAACCACGCCGCCACCTCCCGGTAGCGGCGGTTCTCCGCCTTGGCGAATTTCCTGTCGCCCGGCCGAATAAGGCGGAGAAGCGCACGCAGGCTCTTCAACCGCTTGCGGCATTCGTGCAGCGCGTTGTCGGGGCTGTCGCCAACCCCGGCAAGATGGCCGGTCGCCGCTTCGATCTCTTCCGCCGCGATGCGCCGGACCTCGGACGCCAGCGGCAGGCGCGGATCGATGCGGTAACTCATGCCCCTAACTCCGGGACCTCGCCCAGCGCCAGCGATGCGTTGTAATATCGCCCGTCCTGGGTGACCTCGCGGCCGAGCCATGGCGGCAACCTGTCCGCCGGCACGATGTCGGGCGTCTCGAGTTCGGCGACGACCAGGCCGGCCAGCCGGCCCTCGAACACGTCGACCTCGTAGAGGTAGTCGCGATAGCGGACGTGATGGCGGGTCTTCTCGATCACCCGGCCGAGGGCGAAGGCCTCCATCTCCTCCGCTTCCGCCAGCGGAACCGGATATTCGAACTCGTCGCGGCCACGTCCCTCGCCGGAGAACTTCAGCGTAAGCATCGCGCTGGAGCCGTCGCTGATGCGGATGCGGACGGTGCGGGCCGGGCCAGCGGCAAGATAGAACTGGCGGATGCGGATTTCCGCCTCGGCGGAAGCCCGCCAAGCGGCATTCGAAACCAGGAACTTCCGCTCGATTTCCTTGGCCATGGTGCATTAAGCGTGACCGGTCAGCCAACGCAAGAGTGTCGGGGGTTCAGACCGATGTAGGCTCCGGCGCCCGGCGTCGACGCTCGACTGAACGTTACCTCCTGCAAGCTTTGGTGATGCAACTCCAATGTTCGCTCCCCGTTTTCATGTCCAATGAGCCAACGGAGCTTTGAGATGCGCAATATCCTGATCGGCTGCGCCCTGCTTGCCGGCGTAAGCACGGCCATGCCCATGCAAGCAACGGCACAGGACCTCGAACTCGAGATCGGCCGCGACGGGCTGAAAATCGGACGCGACTGCAATCCGCGCTACGAGGACTGTTATCGAAGCGAGCGCCGCGAGTATTACGACGAGCGTCCACGCTGCTCGGAAGGCCGCGCGCTGAGAAAGGCGGAGCGCATGGGCATTCGCCGTGCCCGCATCGCCGATGTCGGCCGCCGCACCATCGACGTTCGCGGACGCGACCGCTTCGGCGAACGCATTCAGGTCACTTTCGGCCGCCAGCCGAGCTGCCCCGTGCTCAGCTGACGAAAAAGACGCCCGACGCTTGCCTGCGCCGGGCGTCTTTCTGACCGATGCATGTGGGAATCACCCCATGAGCGAGCGCACCCGCTTTTCGCCGCCGGCCTTTCGCCAGGCGCTGAAGCGGTGCGTCGCCGCGGCAAACGAGATCTTCATGGCCCGCGCCACCGAGTACCGGCTCGCGCCCTCATCGAACATCCGGTAGCAGCACTCTACGCCTTCCTCCGAAAGCTTGCCGTCCGCCATCTTGTTGGCGGGATTGGCCGGGTCGAATTTCGGCACGGCATTCTCGACCAGTCCCTTGAGGCGGTCGAGATCGGCCTGGATGCCGGCGATAAGATCGAGCAGGGGCTGCGGGTCGAAGGATTCGGCGCTGACGGGCTGCGGGGCTGCGGGCTTCTGCTGCTTCATCGGGACTGTTCCTATAGGTGAATGTTTATCTATATAATGAGAGGTTCGTTTGGTAGGAAGGGCTGTCCACGGCATCAGTTGCGTCGCGCCGTCGGACGATCTAGTTTAGAACCATTCTAAACTGTGGTGATGCCGCCATGCTTTCCCGCGTCTTCGGTTTCGGCCGCCGATCCTTCGAATCGCTCTCCGAGCAGGAGATCCTCGCGCTCGCAATCTCCTCCGAGGAGGATGACGGCCGCATCTACCGCGCCTATGCCGATGGCCTGCGCGACGCCTTCCCCGCCTCGGCCGCCGTGTTCGACGGCATGGCCGAGGAGGAGGATCGCCATCGCGCCGCATTGATCGAGCTGCATCGCAAGCGCTTCGGCGAGCGCATCCCGCTCATCCGCCGCGAGCATGTGAGGGGCTATTACGAGCGCAAGCCCGACTGGCTGGTGCGGCCGCTCGGCGTCGACAAGGTGCGCGGGCAGGCCGAGGAGATGGAGCGGCAGGCCGAGCGCTTCTACCAGGAGGCGGCCAAGCGCACCTCGGACGCCTCGACGCGAAGGCTGCTCGGCGACCTGGCTGCGGCCGAGAAGGGGCATGAATCGCTGGCGCGCCGGCTCGGGCTGGAGCATGTGCCGGAGGACGTGAAGGCCGAAGAGAACGCCGCCGAGCGGCGGCAGTTCATCCTCACCTATGTGCAGCCGGGACTGGCCGGATTGATGGATGGCTCGGTGTCGACGCTGGCGCCGATCTTCGCCGCCGCCTTCGCCACGGGCGACACCTGGCAGACCTTCCTGGTCGGCCTGTCGGCTTCGGTCGGCGCCGGCATCTCGATGGGCTTCACCGAGGCCGCGCATGACGACGGCAAGCTGTCGGGGCGCGGCTCGCCCGTGAAGCGCGGGTTCGCGTCAGGCATCATGACCGCGATCGGCGGGCTCGGCCACGCCCTGCCCTATCTCATCCCGCATTTCTGGACCGCAACGGCGATTGCGGCCGCCGTGGTGTTCGTCGAGCTTTGGGCGATCGCCTTCATCCAGCACCGCTACATGGAGACGCCGTTCTTCCGCGCCGTGCTGCAGGTGGTGCTGGGCGGCAGCCTCGTCTTTGCCGCCGGCGTGCTGATCGGCAACGCTTAGCGTCAGTCCAGATGTTCCGCGACCGGGTCCGCCAGCATCAAGGACCAGGCGTGGCCGCTGGCCTCGAACACGGAATGTCGCGGCAGCGGGAAATCGGCATCGGCGAAGGCGCCGACGGCCACGGCGATCACGTCGGGCATCGCCGCGAATTCCCAGTACACGGTGGAGCCGCAGGACGGGCAGAAATGGAAGCTGACCGAATTGCCGCTGTCGGCCGTGCGGGCATAGAGCGACGAAGCGCCTTCAATGGCGACTTGCGCGCGAGGAAACCTGGCCTGCACGCCGAACACGCTGCCTGTCCGCCTCTGGCAGGCAAGGCAATGGCATATCGAAATCCGGACCGGTTCACCCTCGCAGGCGACGCGCAACTGCCCGCATCCGCAAGATGCACGACGCATGATGACGGCTCCCGCTTCGAACCCGCGGCAAGCTAATTGCGGCCGGGGCGAATGGCAATGCCGGCGCCCCTCGTCGGCGATGCGCCTGTCGCGAAAAAAGTCGCGAAAAAACCGGCCCGATGACGGGCCGGTTTTTCCTGGCGCAATGGCGCTATTCGGCAGCCTGCACGTTGACCCGGGTCTCGCCGAGCTGCGACAGCTTCTTGTCGGTCGCTTCCTCTTCCTTGAGGTTCCTGGCGAGCACGGCCGCGCAGTCGCTGCGCCCGAGCTGCTTGGCCCATGCCATCAGCGTTCCGTAGCGGGTGATCTCGTAGTGCTCGACCGCCTGCGCGGAGGCGATCAGCGCCGCGTCCAGCACCTGCTTGTCGTCGATGTCGCCGGCGATCTCGTTGGCCTCCTCGATAATGCCGTCGATCGCCGGGCAGTTGACCGCCTTCGCCTTGGCGCCGTGCATTTCGAAAACCTGTTCGACGTTCTTGATATGGCCCCTGGTCTCCTGCAGGTGCTTCTCGAAACCGGCTTTCAGTTCGGGACTGGTCGCCTTGTCGATCATCTTCGGCAGCGACTTCTCGATCTGTTTTTCGGCGTAGTAGATGTCCTGCAGCGTGTGCACGAAGAGGTCATCCAGTGTTTTGATGTCCTTGGAAAAAAAGCCCATGGCTTCTGCCCTTCCTGTTCTCGATGTTTTTGGAAAAGCGCCGAGCCTATCGTCCCTCACGCGAACGATCCCGGCGGGCCGGCGTCGATCCGGCTCGCCAGACAAACGTGTGTCGGGCAGCGGTGTTCCGAAAGCATGATGGTTTTTCTCCCGGAGACGCGCCTGAAACGAAACTCCTCCAGTGCGGCATAGCCACGAAACAGCTGTGTCGGAAAAGGCACAGGCCGGAGAAGTTTTCGGTCGGACGAGGAAAGACCTCGAATCGCCGTGATTCGGTCACGGTCGGGGTCGAATCCAGCTGGAGATTAACATCGCGTTCACAGAGTTTTCACGACTGGACGCGTAAACTTGTCTGCAATCGGAAGGGACATCCGAGGGACAGGGGACAGGGTAAGATGATCATCTGGAATCACATCTCGCATCTCGCGTTCGCGTTTCGCGAGTTCGTCGCGCCGACCTATCGCCCCGAGCGCCATTACATGCGCGGCCCCGGCCCGGCCTGCGCGCGTCGCCCCGGCACGCCCGCCGCCTTCCACTGAGACGTCCCTGACGAAGCGGCGCGGCGCTCCCCTGCCGTTACCGGCTGCCTCCGCCGCAGGCGGAAAGTTCGACGCCCTCTCCCGACATCGTCCCGAGTTCAAGGCAGGTCCCATCCGCACAGAGCGTCCAGCCGGCTCCGGTCGCCCCTGATGCCGCAAGCCTGACCGTCGGTTGCGGAGCGACCTTCGGCCGATAGCTCCACCACCCATCCTCGAGCACGGCTCCTTGCGGCGGTTCCATGCCCGCGCCGGAACCCTTCACGCGGGCTTCCTCGATCTCAAGCCCGACCGGCGTGACCAGCCAGTCTTCCTGCCATCGCGTCCTCTCGACCGAATGCGTCCAGGACAGCGTGAAGGCCGATACGGCGAGCACCGTCATCTTGCCGGCGGCGAGGATGCAGAGGCTCATTGAAGTGCAGGCACGCGCCGCGCCTGCCACCAGTGCCATCCGATCCAGAGCACGGCCAGCGCCCAGCCGATCTCGTCGGTGAGAGGCAGGGCAAGCACGAGCAGCACGCCGGCGGCGAAGGCGAGGATCCTCTCCCAGAAGGCAAGGCGGACGACGAGGAAGCCGACGACGGCGGCGCCCCAGAGCGCGATGCCCAGGCAGGCCTTGGCGACGATGTAGGCGACCTCGACGGGATAGCCGAACGCCTGGCTGATCGGGCCGGGATCCTGCAGCATCAGCGCCGGGGTGTAGACGGCCATGAAAGGCACCACGAAGCCGGCGATGGCGAGCTTCGAGGCCTGGATGCCGATCTTCAGCCCGGATTCCTTGGCCATCGGCGCTGCGGCGAAGGCCGCCAGCGCGACGGGTGGGGTGAGGTCGGCCATGATGCCGAAGTAGAAGACGAACATGTGGCTGACGAGCAGCGGCACGCCGAGCTCCAGCAAGGCCGGGCCGGCGAGCGAGGAGGTGATGATGTAGTTGGGGATGGTCGGTATGCCCATGCCGAGCACCAGGCAGGTCAGCATGGTGAGAACAAGCGACAGGAACAGGTTGTTCTGGCCGATGGCGATGATCGCGCCGATCAGCGTCGAGGCGATGCCGGTGAGCGTCAGCGTGCCGATGACGATGCCGACGATGGCGCAGGCGATGCCGACCGGCAGGGCGTTCTTCGCCCCTTCCGCAAGCGAATCGAGGCAGATGCTGAGCGTCTCGCGTCCGCCCCTGAACAGGAAGCAGGCGGCGACCAGCCCCCCGACGACGGCGGCGAGCACGTTGACGCCGAAGCGCATGAAGGCGGCTGCGGCCAGGCCGAGCGCGATCCAGAAGACCACGCGGAAGGCGAACGGGCCGATCAGCGCGGCAAGCGGCGCGCCCAGGATCAACACCACCGTGAGGGCCAGCCCCATCGTGCCGGCGAAGATCGGCGTGTAACCGGCAAAGAGCAGATAGACGAGCGCGGCGAGCGGCAGCACCAGCGGCCAATGCTGCCTGATGGCGACCCAGGCGCTGGGCAGTTCCTCCCTGCGCATGCCGCCCAGGCCGGCCTTGCCGGCTTCGAGATGCACCTGCCAGAAGCAGGCGCCGAAATAGAGCAGCGCGGGGATGATGGCGGCCTTGACGACGTCGGCATAGGGGACGTTCAGCGTCTCGGCCATGATGAAGGCGACTGCGCCCATGACCGGCGGCATGATCTGGCCGCCCATCGAGGAGGTGGCCTCGACGCCGCCAGCGAAGGCGGCGCGGAAGCCGAAGCGCTTCATCAGCGGGATGGTGAACTGGCCGCTGGCGACGACGTTGGCGACGCCCGAGCCGGAGATGGTGCCCATCAGCGCCGAGGAGAGCACGCAGACCTGCGCCGGGCCGCCGCGC